>CALDSI010000563.1 GCA_937911395.1 uncultured Labrenzia sp. | reverse complement strand
GTAAAATGCCAAATTTCTGCCTTACGTTAAGGTATGAGTAAGCTGAAAAACCCACTCTTCCGGTCAAGAGCGCCTTGGAGGGTAGGCTTCATGAAACGGATTAAAGTACAGATTCTGGTATTGGCGTTGGTGCCAATGCTTGCGGTGGTCGGTTTTGCAGGTTTCTCAGTCTATGAAACAAAGGTTCAGCTGTCGCATCATGAGTTCATGCGTCCCTTGACGCGCATTGCAGAAGACGCCGGAAACGTCATCCATGAACTGCAAAAAGAACGCGGCATGACGGTCGGCATGATCCGTTCCGATTATGCAGCTGAGAACATGGCGAGACTAAAGAGCCAGCGCCCCGTAACAGATGCGGCCGTCAAAGTATTTGACGATCATTTGGCAGCCAATGATCTCAATGAAGCGTACACACTTGAAGAATTGCGCAAGGTGGGCAAAGCGGATCATGAAGTGGAAGGCTTCCGGAAACGGATTGATGGCCGCGCTATGTCAGCGCCGGAAGTGGTCGCCTCCTATACCAAAGAGATACATGCGCTTATTCATCTGATTGGTCTTGCGATCGAAGCAAGCCCATCGCCGGAAATCACGTCAGAGCTGTTTCCCTTCATTGCTCTTGTTGAAGCGAAAGAAGCCGGTGGCCTCGAGCGCGCACTCGGTGCCGGCATGTTGAACGAATTTGCTCTCAACAAAGAAGTGAACTTTGGTGTCTACAAAAGGTTCATGGCAAAGTACGGCGCTGAACAAGCATTCCTGTCGGAATTCAACGCAATTGCTCTGCCGGATCAAAAAGCACTGTTTGCGGAAACAGTGAAAGGCCCAGCTGTCGACACAGTGAAAAAATGGCGCCCAATTCTCCAGGAACTTCCTTCAAGCGGTGACGCACAGGGGATCACGGGCAGTGATTGGTTCGCAACGGATACTATGTGATTGTATCTGATCATGTCTGTTTCGGATGAGTTGATACTCCGGGCAGAAGCTGCTGCTGATGCAGACACTGCAGCGCTTGCTTCCCAGCTATTCTATGTGTCTCTGCTGGCTTTGATTGTAGTTCTGGGAAGCGGAGGCCTTGCAGCTTTCGAAGTGTTGTCAATCTCAAAGCTGTTGCGTGACCAGCGCGATACCATATCCAGCCTTGCACAAGGTGAGATCGATATTAAAGTGCCCTACACGGACCGTCCGGATGAGATCGGCGACATTGCCCGCTCCGCGGAAGTTTTCCGGGACAATTTGATCAAACAGCGCTCGCTGGAGGAAGAAGCTGAAAAGGGCCGTATTCAGCGGCGCAAACGGAACGCTCATCTGGAAGCTGCCATCAAACAGTTTGAAGATGAAGTTTCTATTGTTCAGCAGCAACTCAAGAACGAAACGCACGAAGTCAGTCAATCCGCAGAGCATATGGTCACGATCGCCGGCCATGCTTCAGAAAGCGCCGCCGCTGCCAATGCGGCGACCGAAGAAGCAACGACCAACGTTCAGACTGTTGCGTCCGCAGCCGCCGAACTGTCCGCCTCCATCAGTGAGATTTCCCGCCAGGCCAATACGGCTATGGAAATCTCTGAAACGGCATCATCGACTGCGGTGTCGGCAGACAAGGATGTTTCTATTCTGGCAGAAACTGCTGACAAGATCGGTGAGGTTGTCGAGATCATCCGCGCCATCGCAGAGCAGACCAACCTCTTGGCTCTGAATGCCACCATTGAGGCAGCGCGGGCAGGGGAGGCTGGCAAAGGCTTTGCCGTGGTTGCTGCCGAAGTGAAAGAGCTGTCCACGCAGACGGCCAAGGCGACCGACGAGATTGCCAGCCAGATCACCGGCATTCAGGGTTCGACCCAAAAATCTGTTGCGGCCATCCGGTCGATTGTCGAGCAGATTGAGCAGGTGCAATCGGTGACCAGCACCATTGCGGCGTCCGTTGAAGAGCAGAACCTAGCCACCAGCGAGATCACTCAAAGCATCACACTGGCTTCAGATGGAGCATCGGCTGCAGCGTCCAACGTGGCCGGTGTCTCCGGGTCGATCGATCAGACCCGCGAGCAATCCCAGACGATGAGCCAATCTGCCGATCAACTTGGCAAGGTAGCCAACAGTCTTTCGGGGGCGGTGCGCCACTTCCTTGAGCAGGTGCGCAAGGAAGATGAGGCCGCATAACACGCTCGCCGCTTTGGTGTGTATGAAAAAACCGCCCGGACAATGTCCGGGCGGTTCTTCGTTTGGGATGGAAGGTTGTTGCTCAGACCTCTTCGGTTGCCTGTTCCAGCCAGATCCGGTCTTTTGCGTCCAGCAAAGGTCCGATTTCGGACCGGACCCGCTGATGATAGCGGTTGAGCCAGGAACGTTCGTCCCTCGTCAGCATACCGGCGACGATCAAACGCCGGTCGAACGGGACCAGTGTGATCGTCTCAAACCCGAGCATCGGTCGCTCGCCGCCTGGAATGTTCTTCGGTGCGGTGACGATTTCCAGGTTCTCCAGGCGAATGCCATATTCACCGGCGGGATAGTAGCCCGGTTCGTTTGACAGGATCATGCCCGGCTTCAGCGGCACATGGCCGGTCTTGGCGATGCGCTGCGGACCTTCGTGAACACCGAGGTACGTGCCAACCCCGTGGCCGGTGCCGTGATCGAAATCGAGACCGGCTTTCCAAAGATCGATGCGCGCAAGGGTATCCAGCTGGGCACCGGTCGTGCCTTCCGGAAACTTTGCGGTCGAGATGGCGATGTGGCCCTTCAGCACCAACGTGTAGTGCTTTTTCATCTCCTCGCTCACAGTGCCAACGGCGAGCGTCCGGGTGATGTCGGTGGTGCCGTCGATATACTGAGCGCCGGAATCAATCAGGAATGGCTTGTCTTGTGGGATTTTCAGATTGCTGGTGCGGCTGACCCGGTAGTGGCAGATCGCCCCGTTCGGTCCGGCCCCGGAAATCGTGTCGAAGGAGATGTCCTTCAGCTCTCCCGTTGCCGCGCGAAATTCTTCCAGTTTTTCCGCAGCCCCGATCTCATCCAGCTCACCCTTGGCCACCTCCTCATCAAACCAGCACAGGAAGGCGATGTAGGCAGCCGCATCGCGGATATGCGCTTTTCTAGCGCCATTCAGCTCGACCTCGTTCTTAACCGCCTTTGGCAGGAGAACGGGATCGGAGGCTTCAACAAGTGTCCCCCCAGCATCTGTGATGGCTTCGGCAATGCCGATCCCGGCAAGAGACGGGTCGATGATGACCTTCTTACCTTCCGTGCCGAGTGTCTTCAAACCGCCTTGAAAATCGGCCGGTTCTGAAATCTCGGTCAAATCGGCGAGTGCATCGCGCACGGAGTTGGAGAGTTTCCGACCATCAATATAAAGCGAGGGTTTGCCCTCTGCCGGAACGGTTGCAAATGACAGGGGCAGCGGTGTGTGCGTGACATCCGAGCCGCGGATGTTGAACAGCCAAGCAATGGAATCCGGCTGTGTGAGGACACACGCGTCGGCTTTCTTGTCCTGAATGGCTTTCTGGATCTCGGCGATCTTGTCTTCCGACCCACGGCCTGCGAGCTCCGCTGGATAAAGCATCACCTGACCGATCGGCGGCTCAGGGCGGTCCGCCCAAACCGCATCAACCGGGTTGGCTTCCAAGGTGATCAGTTCAGCGCCTGCCTCTTTACAGATCTCCCGTAACCTACGGACTTCCCGCACGGTGTGCAGCATGGCGTCGATGCCGAGTTTTTGGCCCGGCTTGAGACGGGCGGAGAGCCACTCCGTCACCGGTTCGGTGATCAGATGCTGGGCCGGAAAGACGTCCATGTCGACCTGTTCGCGCACCTGGATGGTGTAGCGACCATCGACGAAAACGGCAGCTTCTTCGCCTAGAACCGCCGCCATACCGGCGGATCCGGTGAAGCCCGACAACCACTGTAAACGGCAGTCATGCGGCGGGACATATTCCCCCTGGTGCGCATCGGCACGGGGAATCAAGAAACCATCAAGGCCCAGACGCTTGAGTTCGGCTCTGAGAAGCGCTGCATGCGGCGCCCCGCAGGAAGGATCGCTGAGATCGTCAAAATTCTGAAACATGGCGGCAAAACTAAAAGGGGTCCATGACGCAATCAAGTCGGATAATTATTTCTTGAAAAGATTGGATATGGGAATTTTCGTTTCGAAAATGTGCAATGCGCAAATCATTTCGCATATGCGAAATGCGCAGGGCTGGCATGCAGATCGCCCCCTACCTAAACCACCACTCCACGCTCATATTCAATACCAACAAACAGATAAAGACGTTTCTCCCTAGGGAAGCTCTTCAACTTCGAATGGGATTAAAGACTATGTCCATCGCAACGACCACATCCACCCGCGCTTCCGGCAGCTTCATGCGCCGTGCTTTTGACCGGATGATCGAAGCCCGCTCCGTACAGGCCCGCCGCTATGTCAACGGCTACCTCCTGTCTCTGGACGACGCGACCCTTTCTGCCCACGGTTATGATCGTGAGCAGCTGGAACGCGAAGGTTCTGCGACCAGCGCATTCTAAGTCGCTGAAAGAATTGCTGTGCACTACAAAAGACCCCGCCGGCTCAACCGGCGGGGTCTTTTCGTTTTAAAAACCATGCGGCGGACTGCTGTGGTGCCACACCGGCCTTGAGCCGGTGCCTTGCTTCAAACACAACTGGTCGGCCGGTCCGATCCCGGATCTCCGCCTTGCTGCGTCCGGGAAAGCCCCGTGGGGAAGCTTGTGAGCGGCCAGCGCCAACCCGGCAATTGGCAGGCTTTTGCTCAATCCTTTGGAAACTTTGGGCTTCTTAGGCGTGTTTGCGGCCGCGAACCAGGGTGAGCGTCAGCCAGCCATCCTTTTCCCTGCGGCGGTCCAGGAGAAATCCCTGGCACCCATAAGCAAACAGGATCCGTGGTCCATCCTCGATCCGCAAACCAGACAGGACCAGCGTTGCCGTCGGTGTCATCCGCGCGCAGATGGATCTCGACATCTTCATCAAGGGCCGCGCCAGAATATTGGCGATGACCAGATCGAACGGACCATAGAGGTTGAACCGCCGGTCTTCCACGCCATTGGCGGTGAAACCGGTCACAAGATGACGGGCACCGTTCAGCCGCGCGTTGTCCAAAGCAGTCTGCGTTGCAATCGGATCAATGTCGGTCGCCAACACTTGTTGGCGGGCTTTCAAGGCTGCGGCAATTGCCAAAACACCTGTGCCCGTTCCAAGATCCAGAATGCTGTTGTACTCGCGCATGGACAACAGCCGGTCGATCTCTTCCAGGCATCCGGCGGTGGTTCCGTGGTGGCCGGTTCCAAAGGCAAGCGCAGCCTCGATTTCCAGGCCAATCGCGCCGCCCGGCACCTTGTCGCGGTCGTGACTGCCGTGGACGAGAAAGCGCCCGGCGCGGACCGGCTTCAAACCTTCCAGGCTCTTTTCCACCCAGTTGATGTCCGGCAGTTCTTCGGCTTCCAGCGGCGCGGCGAATGCATCGGCACCGACCCTGTCGCGCACCATTGCGGCTGCCTCTTCCGTCTCCATGCCGAAGAGCAGGATTTCGGCCGACCAGATTTTCCCGTCTTTCGAGTCTTCGTAGATCGTGACTGGATTGCCCTCGTCTTCGAAGGCCCGTTCCAGGATTTCGGAGATCCGTTTGGCTTCGAGTTCTTCCGCCGTGATCTTGACCCGGATGGTTATCATGAAAGGCACGCCTTCGGTTGAGGTGTCTGTTGGCTTGGTGGCTTGGCTCAGCGGTATAGCCGGAGCGAAAAACGCCTGCCAGTCTCTTTTTTGTTTTCACGATAAAACCCGCTGGATCTGGCGAAACAGCCCGCCTGCCATAGGTTTTTACTGTGAAGCCCGACGGTACCAAGGGAGATCCACCATGCAGGCAAGCGCAATCCTTCAATCCCGGCGTATCTTTGCGGCAGTCGCATTGCTGCTCTGTCTTGTTTTTCTTGGCACAGGGAGGCCGACACAGGCGGGTGATCTCCCGGATCAACGGCTGTTCGATGCGTTGCTTTCCTCGAAGAGCGAAATGGAGGCCCGGATTGTCGAAGCGGAAATCTGGGAGAGCTGGATTGCGGCTGCCCCGTCAGCAGATCTGGAGGCAAAGGTCCGCTCAGCCATGAGCAAACGGCGCGTTGCCGACTATGAAGGGGCCCTTATGGAGTTAAACAGTGCCTTGGAAACAGCGCCCGATTATGCCGAGGCTTGGAACCAGCGGGCGTTCATCCATTACCTCCAGGGCAAACCTGACCGGTCACTGGAAGATATCGAACGGGTGCTGGAGCTTGAACCCAGGCATTTCGGGGCGCTTTCCGGCAAGGGCCGGATCCTGATGGAGCAGGGCAGGGTCCGGCTCGGCCAGCAGGCCTTGCGGGAGGCGGTTGCCCTGCATCCCTTCATACCCGAACGCTTTCTGCTGATCAGGGAGCAAGAGGAAAAAGGAATTGATCTCTAAAGGTGAGCGCCGGAAGCCGGTTGCGGCCAGAGGCCCGCAAAGTACCTTCTTCTAAAACCGCCAGGAAAAGTGTGCGCCCGCGCCGATATCTTCACCGTGTTCGTTGAGTGCGCCTGCAACACCCAATCGCCATGCACCCGCGCTGCCGACGGAGCCGACAAAGCCCAATCCGGCTTTTACGTAATGGGCGCCGCGGGTTTG
>CALDSI010000562.1 GCA_937911395.1 uncultured Labrenzia sp. | reverse complement strand
CCAAATGGCGAGCGTTGCAATCGTGCGGCAAAGAACATCACCGCAGCCAGGATAACAAAGCACAAGGCATAGAACTGGATCGTAACGAGCGTATTCACGCCCGGAAAGCTATTGCGGACATAGATCGACAAGCCGTCTTCACCGCCATAGGCACTCCAGCTGATCGCGAAGAAAAAGAACATCTGTCCGAATGCCAGCGTGATCATGATGAAGTAAACGCCGGACGTTCTCAGTGACAGGAGGCCAATGAAATAGGCCACAACGGACGACAGAACCACGGCAACCAGCCAGATCACCGGCATGGATTTGGTGCCCTCGATAACGAAGGGCCATTCCATCAATGGGGTGTAAGTCTGCGCATGATGGGCAAGAATACCCATCGCGTAACCGCCAATTCCGAAGAAGACGGCGTGTCCAAGGCTGACAAGACCGCCAAGACCAAGGGCGATGTGTAGACCGACTGCTGCCAGCGCAAGAATGACGGCGCGGGTGGCAAGGGTCACGGTGAACGGTTCACCGGAAAAATGCGCCCAGAGCGGAACAAGGGCCAGCGCGGCGAGCGCGGCCGAGTTGAACAGTGTTTCCCGGGTCATGCACGCGCTCCAAACAGACCGGTTGGGCGCAACACAAGGACTGCAGCCATCAGGATGTAGATGGACATGGAGGCGATCGAAGACCCGACGGAGGTGGCGGTTGCCGGGCTGAAGAAGAGTTTCATCAGTTCAGGCAGGAAGATACCGCCGAGCGTATCTGTAAGCCCAACCAGGATCGCGCCAATGAGTGCGCCCTTGATGGAGCCAATGCCGCCGATCACGATCACAACAAAAGCCAAAATCAGGACAGGCTCGCCCATGCCGACCTGAACCGACTGGATGGCTCCGACAAGCGCTCCGGCAAGACCCGCAAGTGCGGCCCCGAGTGCAAAGACGATGGTGTAGAGCTTGGCAATGTCGACACCAAGTGCTGCGATCATTTCGCGATCGTTTTCCCCGGCCCGGATCTGGATCCCGAGGCGGGTGCGCGAAATCAGGAGAAACAAACCGGCTGCGACCAACAAACCAACTATAATCAGCGTGAGGCGATAAAGCGGATACTCAATGCCGCCGGGAAGCGTCACCGGTCCGGACAGCGCATCGGGAATATTCAAAAAAAGCGGAAAAGAGCCGAACAGCCATCGTGTCCCTTCAGAAAAGATCAGGATCAGCGCGAAAGTCGCGAGCACTTGATCCAGGTGATCCTTCGTATAAAGCCGCCGGATGACGACAAGTTCGACGAGGGCTCCGGCTATGGCAGCCCCGGCCAGCGCCGCGATCAATCCCAACAGGAACGATCCGGTCGCTCCGGCAACAGCTGCGGCGCAAAAGGCCCCGATCATGTAGAGCGATCCATGAGCCAGATTGATCAGCCCCATCACTCCGAAGATTAGCGTCAGACCTGCGGCCATCAGGAACAACATGATCCCGAATTGGAGGCCGTTCAAAATCTGCTCTATCAGCAATATCAAAGACATGCAGTTCCACCCGAAAGCTGGCCCCGGTCGAATGACCGAGGCCAAACATCACCTTACATTTTGCACTCGGACCAATAGGCATCTGAATGGCTGTTCAGCGCCTTGCCGATGATCTTGTTGGTGAAGACATCGCCTTCCTTGATGACTTCCCGGACGTAGATATCCTGAATCGGATGATTGTTGGGGCCGAATCTGAATTCGCCGCGCGTGCTCTTGAAATCAGCTTCCTGAAGCGCTTCCCGGAAAGCATCCGCATCCTTCACGTCAGCTTTTGCCATTGCGGAGAGTAGCAGGTTCGCAGTGTCAAACCCCTGAGACGCGTAAAGCGACGGCAAACGGCCATATTCCACTTGGAAGCTCTCGACGAATGATTTGTTGACCGGAGTGTTGATGTCCTTGGACCACTGGCTGGTGTTGCGGACACCAAGCGCCGCATCACCAACAGCCTGCAGGATGCCTTGGTCAAAGGAGATCGCAGGTCCATCAACCGGAAGGTCGATGCCGCTCCCGGCATACTGTTTCAGGAATGAGATGCCCATGCCGCCTGGAAGGAAAAAGTAGACACTGTCTGCACCAGACGCCCGGATTTGCGCGAGTTCGGCCGCATAGTCGGTTTGCCCCAGCTTGGTGTAGAGCTCGCCTGCCAGATCGCCTTTGTAAAGACGCTTGTAGCCTGTGAGCGCGTCTTTGCCGGCCGGATAGTTCGGCGCGAGAATAAAGCTGTTCTTGTAGCCTTCGACATTTGCAAACGCACCGGCGGCTTCATGCAGGTTGTCGTTCTGCCAGGCCACGTTGAAGTAGTTCGGGTGACACCCCTTGCCGGCCAGCATGGACGGGCCAGCGTTCGGCGACAGATAGAACTTTCCCTGCGCTGTTACGGATGGGATCACCGCCATGGCAAGGTTCGACCAGATGAGACCGGTCAGAACGTCGACATTTTCGGCCTGTACAAGTTTGTCGGCAAGCTTCACAGCAACATCCGGCTTGCGCTGATCGTCTTCAATGATGACTTCAATATCTTCATTGCCGGACTGCTTGACCGCCAGCATGAAGCCATCGCGAACATCGATGCCAAGACCGGCACCGCCGCCGGACAAGGTGGTGATCATACCGACCTTCACCGGCTCTGCAGACGCCGCAGCAACGCTGAGGCTGAGTGCGGCAACCGCCGCAAGTAGTGTTTGTTTCATGTTGGTTCTCCTAAAAAATTTGACCTGCTGTTCCCGAGTTACGTGGCTCTGCGGCGTCTTTGACCGTCTAAAACCACGGGGCCATGTTTGATCCCCGACGCTGCCCAAACGCCGGTTTATTCTGAGTGCTGTCCTACAGCTCTTCCCGTAGCCGGAACCTTTGAACCTTCCCGGTCGCCGTTTTCGGCAATGTGTCGGTGAAAATGATGGAGCGCGGATATTTGTAAGGTGCGATGACCGCTTTCACGTGATCCTGCAACGCCTTGGTGAGCTGGTCCGTTGGTTCATTGCCCTCAACCAGGACAATGTGTGCCTGAACGATGGACCCGCGATCCGCGTCCGGCATGCCGATGACGGCACACTCCAGAACTGCATCATGGGCCAAAAGCGCGGCTTCCACCTCCGGTCCAGCGATGTTGTAGCCCGCCGAAATGATCATGTCGTCATTGCGCGCTGCAAAGTGCAAATGCCCGTCTTCGCTCATGGAGAAGCTGTCGCCAGTGATGTTCCAGCCATCGACGACATAGTTTTTCTGACGTTCATCCGCGAGGTAGCGGCATCCGGTCGGACCGCGCACGGCCAACCGTCCGACGTCGCCAGCCGCGACGGGTTCTCCATCCTGACCAACGATCTTGACCTCGTAGCCCGAAACCGGTTTTCCGGTGCAGGCTGGCTTATGATCATCAAACCGGTTGGAAACAAAAATATGCAGCATTTCGGTGGCCCCAATGCCGTCGAGCATCGGTTTCCCTGTCTTTGCCATCCAGGCGTCATAGACCGGTGCGGGAAGCGTTTCACCCGCTGAGACTGCTGCCCGCAAGGATGAGAGATCTGCGCCTTCTTCCATCGCCTGCAACATGACTCGGTAGGCCGTTGGCGCCGTAAAGCAGACCGTTGCCTTATAGGTCTGGATGATCTCGATCATGTTCGGCGGAGAAGCGTTCTCCAGAAGCGTGGCTGCTGCCCCAAAGCGCAGCGGGAAGACCGCCAGACCGCCAAGCCCGAAAGTGAAGGCGAGCGGCGGAGACCCGACAAATACATCATCCTGTGTGACGCCGAGCACTTCCTTGGCATAGCCATCCGCAATGATCAGGATGTCCCGGTGAAAATGCATTGTCGCCTTCGGCGATCCTGTCGACCCGGAAGTAAATCCCAGCAGGGCGACATCGTCCCGGCCAGTATTGACCGCGTCAAACCGGACGGATTTGGTCAGTGCAAGACGGTCGAGTTCGGCATCATGGTTGGACGTGCCGTCAAAGCCGATTACTTTTTTGAGAAACGACGATGTCTTGGCGCAGGCGACCATCTCGTCCATCAACCGTGTGTCACACAGTGCGAACTCGATTTCGGCCTTGTCGACGATCTTGGCAAGTTCCCCAGCGCGCAGCATCGGCATGGTGTTGACGACAACAGCCCCGGCCTTGGTCGCTGCCAGCCAGCAGGCCACCATCGCGGGATTGTTGGCCGAGCGGATCAGAACACGATTGCCCGGTTTCACACCGAGATCTTCCACCAGCGCATGGGCGAGGCGGTTCGTCCAGTCAGAGAGCTCCTTGTAGGTCCGGCGACGGCCATTGCCGATCAACGCTGTGTGATCCCCGAAGCCCTTCTCGACCATCTTGTCGGTGAGCTCAACGCCAACGTTGATGTGATCGGGATAGTCAAATCCATCCAGAAGAAACTCCGGCCATTGATCCTGAGGCGGAAGGTTGTCCCGGGCAAAGGTGTCGGTGTGAGCGGTGGGACCCAGCATTGGCTATCCTCCCTGATTGGCGCTGTCGGCGGCAAAAGCGCCAAGTGTCTGACGTGCAATGACGATTTTTTGGACGTCCGTTGCGCCCTCATAAATGCGCAAGGCCCGGATCTCGCGATAAAGCTTCTCAACCGTCTCACCGGAGCGCACACCATCACCGCCATGCAGCTGCACGGCCTTGTCGATCACTTGCTGCGCTTGCTCAGTCGCGAAAAGCTTGGCCATCGCCGCTTCCCGGGTGACGCGCGGCGCGCCGCTGTCCTTGGCCCAGGCAGCCCGGTAGATCAGCAAAGCAGCTGCATCCACATCAAGCGCCATATCAGCGATATGCCCCTGCACCATCTGAAGATCGGCGAGCGGTGCGCCCTGGATCGTACGTGCCGTTACCCGGTCAAGCGCCTCGTCCAGTGCCCTCCGGGCAAAGCCCAGTGCGGCAGCAGCGACGGTGGAGCGGAAGATGTCGAGCACGGACATCGCGATCTTGAAACCATCGCCCGGATTGCCAATCAGGTCGGATTTTTTGACCCGGCAATCGGTGAAACGTAATGTTGCCAGCGGATGCGGGGCAATCGTGTCCAGACGTTCGGCAACTTCAAATCCTCGAAGATCCGGTGTTACGACAAAGGCCGACAACCCCTTGGCGCCGGGCGCGTCGCCGGTGCGAGCAAACAGCGTATAAACGTCGGCGATACCGCCGTTGGAGATCCAGGTCTTTTCTCCATTCAGGACGTAACTGTCGCCGTCATCCGTCGCCGTCATGGTCGAGTTGGCGACATCGGAACCGGATTGTGGTTCGGTAAGCGCAAATGCGGAGATCGCCTCTCCGGATCGTGTTTTCGGCAGCCAGGCAGCTTTTTGTTCTTCGGTTCCAAACAGCGACAAGGCTCCAGTGCCAAGACCCTGCATGGCCAAGGCAAAATCGGCCAACCCATCATGGCGCGCAAGAATTTCTCGGGAGAGGCACAGGCTGCGGACATCCAGCGGAGCGCCGTCTTCGGACGCTGTCGCCTGAAGCCACCCGGCAGAGCCCATCGCCTTGACGAGGGACCGGCAGGCCTGGTCGGTGTCAGAATGATCGACGTGAAGTCCTTTGGCAAAGGTCTCCAGGTCTTCTGCCAGTTTGCGGTGCCGGTCTTCGAAAAACGGCCAGGAAAGAAAACTCTTGTCTGCCATCAGTTGCCCTCGAACACAGGTTTTTCCTTGTTGACGAAGGCGTTGTAGGCCCGCTCGAAATCCCCGGTCTGCATGCAGATCGCCTGCGCCTGGGCTTCAGCCTCGATCGCCTGTTCAATGGACATCGACCATTCTTGCGCGAGCATGGTCTTGGTCATCATGTGCGCAAAGTTCGGCCCGGCAACGATCCGCCCGGCAAAGGCGACAGCCTCGCTTTCCAACGCATCTGCGGAGACAAGACGATTAAAAAATCCCCAGCTTTCGCCTTCCTCAGCGCTCATGGAGTGGCCGGTGTAGAGCAGCTCCGCCGCCCGGCCCTGGCCGATGATCCGGGGGAGGATCGCGCAGGCACCCATGTCACAGCCTGCAAGGCCTACACGGGTAAACAGGAAAGCCGTTTTTGCTTCCGGCGTTGCAAAGCGCAGGTCTGAAGCCATGGCGATGATCGCCCCAGCGCCGACACAGACCCCATCGATTGCCGCGATCACCGGCTTGCCGCAATTGACGATCGCCTTGACCAGATCCCCCGTCATCCGCGTGAAGGCAAGCAGCTCCTTCATCGACATCCTGGTTAGCGGCCCGATGATGTCGTGGACATCGCCGCCGGAGGAGAAATTGCCGCCATTCGGCAGGAACACCACGGCATGAATGTCGTCGCGATAGACCAGATCCCGGAACCAGTCGCGCAACTCGGCATAGCTTTCGAAGGTCAGCGGGTTTTTCCGCTCCGGCCGGTTGAGCGAGACCCGCGCGATGCCGCCGTCGACGGACAGATTGAAGTGTTTCGGGGCATCGGTCATGGGCGGCCTGCCTTTTTCAGTGCTGTCTCCGGCTCGCCGGAAGATACAAATTGTTCAAAAATCTCGTTGCAAGCTGCAATGGCACTGCGGTCGAGACCGCCCATCAGCTCATCGATCCAACCTTCGTGCTTGGCGGCCAGATCTGCGAAAACCGCGTGCCCTTCTGACGTCAGCTTGACGCGGTTGGCGCGTTTGTCTCCCGGAACCGCCATGCGGGCCGCATGACCGTCCTCGACCAGACGCTCAACGATGCCGGTGACATTGCCGTTGGAGACTTTCAAAAACGCGGAAATCTCGCTCATTTTCAGCCCGTCCGGATAGCGCGACAGAGCCGACAGGACATCAAACCGCGGCAGCGTGGTGTCACATTCATCGCGCAAACGCCGGCGAAGTTCGGTTTCAATGCCAGATGTTGCCTTGAGTAAGCGAAGCCAGAGACGCAACCGCGATTTGGAGATCGGTTCCAGAGAGATTTCGGACGCAGCCATCAGATTTCGCCTCCCGACAGGCTGAGCGCATGACCATTGACGCTCACCGCGCCATCCGAACACAGCCACAGCGCCGTTTCGGCAACTTCGCGCGGCTGGACGAACCGGTTCTGCGGATTGATCTTGCGCAGCGTTCCAGCGGCCGCCTCCCGGTCCATTCCGGTCTTTTCCATAATGTTTTCAATGGAACGCTCCAGCATGGGCGTTTCGAGAAAGCCTGGGCAGATCGCATTGACTGTGATCCCCGTGCGCGCCAACTCGACAGAAAGCGCCCGGGCCAGGCCGACAACGCCGTGTTTGGCGGCACAATAGCCGGAAACATATGGATAGCCTTTGAGACCCGCTGTTGAGGCAATCGCGATCATCCGGCCCCA
>CALDSI010000561.1 GCA_937911395.1 uncultured Labrenzia sp. | reverse complement strand
GTTCTGGACCAAAAGGCAATCGCTCCGACCATTTTGTCTCTCTTGGGCGTGGAGGTCCCTGAGACGATGACGGCAGCAGCCCTGGTTTGATGCGATTGGTGCGGCAATAGGCGCGGTCTCAATCAACGCACCTTGATTTGCATTTCAGCTGGAGATGATCGACGGTCTGCGCGAAATTTATTTTCGGACAAATGGACCCCGACAAGATCAAGTGGATCGCTCCCATCCTCGCCGCAACACTGTTTATTCTCCCGGCAGTCGCGCAAGAAGAACTGCAAATCAAGGACATCGAAAAAGGCACCGGAGAAGAAGCCAATGTCGGCGAGACCGTCGTCGTGCATTACACCGGCTGGCTGATGGACGGGACAAAGTTCGATTCAAGCCTCGACCGGGGCACCCCGTTTTCCTTCACACTCGGCGAACGCCGGGTGATCCCAGGCTGGGAACAAGGTGTTGAAGGCATGCAGGTCGGCGGCAAGCGCGAACTAATCATCCCGCCGCATCTCGCCTATGGCGCATCCGGCGCTGGCGGGGTCATTCCGCCGAATGCCACGCTCAAATTCGAAATCGAGTTACTGGATGTCAAAGGCAAGAAATTCTCCGAGCTCAGCAATGATCAGCTCAAAGAGCGCCTGGCCGCAGGAGCGACTGTAATCGACATTCGCCGCCCGGATGAATGGAAACAGACCGGTGTTATCCCCGGCACCCATCTGGTGACTTTCTTCGATGCCTCCGGTAACCCGAACCCCAATTTTGGCAAGGAACTGCAGCCGCTCATCTCCGGCCCCGGAGATGAGGTGATCTTCCTGTGCCGGACGGGTGCGCGCAGCAAAGCCCTATCGGAGTATCTTGCCGGTCAGGCCGGTTTCACCCAAGTTGCCAACGTGACCAATGGCATCACAAGCTGGATTTCAGGCGGCGGAGACGTCACAGAAGCTGTGCAGCCAGAGAATTGCTGGCTCTGCTGAAGTCTCATCTGCCAACCCTCAAAGCCCCTGGGCCAGTTTCAGACTCAACCGGTTATGGGTCTCGACAACAGGGACCATGTCCATGGTCGTGATCCGACCATCTTCAACAATGACCTTGCCGTTGATCACCGTTGTTTTGGCGGTTTGAGGCGCACAGAAAACCACGGCCGCGACCGGGTCATGAAGCGCTCCGGCAAACCCAATCGTATTCAAGTCAAGTGTGAAGAAGTCGGCACACTTTCCTGTTTCCAACGACCCAATATCATTTCGACCCAGAACGGAAGCGCCGCCCAGTGTGGCAAGTTCCAGGGCTTCCCGGGAGGTCATCCATTCCCCGGCCCGACGCGGGTGCGCTGGTGGCAACAGCGCGTATTTGCTCGGGCCTTCCGGCGGCTGAAGTCCGAGCTGCAACCGCGCGAGCAGCATGGCCTGGCGGGCCTCCATCAGCATGTTGGAACTGTCGTTGCTTGCGGACCCATCAACACCAAGGCCAACTTTCACACCCGCAGCCATATATTTTTTCACCGGTGCAATTCCCGATGCAAGCCGCATGTTGGAACAGGGGCAATGCGCTGCGCCGCAGCCAGTCTTGGCAAAGAGACGGATCTCGTCGTCATCCACATGGATCGCATGAGCGAACCAAACGTCCGGGCCGGTCCAGTTGAGCCCTTCCATCCATTCAACCGGGCGCTTGCCGAACCGTTCCAGAGTGTAGCGTTCTTCATCCAGCGTTTCGCAGAGATGCGTGTGCAGCATGACCTTCTTGTCGCGAGCCAGCGCGGCACTCTCCCGCAGAAGATCCTCCGACACAGAAAACGGAGAGCATGGTGCCACCACCACACGCGTCATCGCACCGTCCGCCGCATCATGGTAGCGGTCGATGACCCGGACCGTGTCGTTCAGGATGAACTCTTCATCTTCGACACACTCGTCGGGCGGCAAACCACCTTTGCTCTCTCCGAGAGACATGGACCCACGGCTTGCGTGAAAACGGACCCCAAGCTTCCGCGCAGCTTCGATCTGGTAGTCGACCTTGTTGCCGCTCTGGAAGAGGTAGGTGTGATCAAACACAGTCGTGCAGCCGGACAGCGCCAGTTCGGCGAGGCCGATCAGCGTACTCGCGCGCGAAGCCTCCGGATCGGTGCGCGCCCAAACACGGTAGTGCGCCTGCAGCCAGGGAAACAGATTGTTGTTCTGCGCGGCCGGCAGATTGCGCGTCAGCGTCTGGTTGAGATGGTGATGGGTGTTGACGAACCCGGGAAGGACAATCTGGCCAGAGGCGTCAATGACCGTATCAGCTTGTTCCGGCAGGTCATCGGTGGGTCCGACTTGCTGGATAACACCGTCCACCGCATAGACCCCGCCGCCGGCGATCTCCCGCCGCTCGCCATCCATCGTCACCAGCATATCGGCATTCTTGAGGAGCAGCGTCTCGGGCATGAACAGTCTTTCAGGCAGAATCGAAGGTGTCTCACCCTACCCCTTGGATCAGCCCAAGACCACGGCCGGTGGTCTGAAACACTTTCAAGGCAAACCTTGGAATATCAGTTTTTCAAGGGACCCATTCTGTTCCAGGCGTCCAGGGCAGCAATCTTGTAGGCCTCTGCCAAAGTAGGGTAGTTGAACGTGTTCTCGACAAAGTACTCTAGCGTACCCTTCAGGTTCAAAACAGCCTGGCCGATGTGAACAAGCTCCGTTGCCCCCTCACCCACAATGTGGCACCCAAGCAAGCGTCTGGTTTTCAATGAGAAAATCATCTTCAGCATGCCGGTATCGAGGCCCATGATCTGCCCCCTGGAGGTCTCCCGGAACCGGGCGATACCGCATTCGTAGGGAATGCCGCGTTCCTTTATTTCTTCCTCGGTCATGCCGACAGTCGATATCTCCGGAACAGCATAAATCCCGTATGGAAAATACTCCGGAGGATCGTACGCCTTCTCACCCAGCGCCTGACAGGCAGCAATCCGTCCCTGTTCCATGGAGGTGGACGCAAGACTTGGAAACCCGATCACATCGCCGGCCGCATAAATGTGCGGATCGCTTGTCTGAATGGTGACTGGATCCACCTTCAAACGGCCGCGATGATCGACCTCAAGTCCGCAAGCTTCAAGGTTGAGAAACGGCGTTGCACCCATCCGGCCTGCTGCAAAGAGAATCACGTTGGACCGCACGCTCCGGCCGCCTTCAAGGAAGATCTCGCATTCTCCCGGGCCGTGTTTTTCGATGCTTTTTACTTTCGAGCCAAAGCGCATCGCGATACCGCGATCCCGAAGCTGGTGCGTGAAATCGCTAACAAGTTCATGATCGAGAAAATCAAGCATGGTGTCTCGAGGCTCGACCAGCGTCACAGCCACATCGAGCGCTGAAAAGATCGAAGCATACTCAACTCCGATCACACCGGCTCCGATCACAGCGATCGAGCGGGGCAATTGGTTCAATTCCAGTATTTCGTCACTGTCGAGGACGAATTCTCCGTCAAATGGCACATAGTCAGGCCGGAACGGCTTGGTTCCGACTGCAAGAATGAACTTGTCAGCGGAGAACAGCTTCACATCGCCTTCTTCGCTCTTGACCTCAATTTTCTCGGGCGATACGAAGCGCGCTTCGCCGTACACCGTTGACACTTTGTTTCGGGCAAATTGCAGCTCGAGAACTTCGACTTCATGATCAAGCGTCATGTGAAGACGTGCTCTGAGGTCACCCGCAGAGATGTCTTTTTTCACGCGGTAAGACCGGCCATAGAAGCCGCGTTCACGCCAGCCGGTGAGGTTTAAAACGGTCTCGCGCAAGGTCTTGGAGGGGATTGTACCGGTGTGGACCGACACACCGCCAACCCGGCGGCCTCTCTCGACAACAAGAACTTCATACCCGAATTTCGCAGCCTGAATAGCCGCCCGGCGCCCCGCGGGTCCGCTCCCGATAACGACCATATCAAAATGATCCATTTGCCCCTCACATACCTCTTGCAGATGCGAATCCGTCCAAAAACCCGCATAGCCTTTATATACCGCACCGCACAAACATGATCCTTCGCTCAAGGTCAACCCGTTGCCTGGTGGTCTCTGTGTTCCTGTCCGGTTGCTGGATTTATCACGCGAGCTCAAATAAACTGTTGCCACGCGTTAGGAACTGACTCGAGGACGCACGTGCTACGCCTGCGGCGGACTAAATTTGTCTGCCATTTCATATTTATGTTGTTGATATTGAATGCTTCTGCATTCGCACAGACACTCACATTTGCCGCGGACGAATGGTGCCCGGTCAACTGTGAACCCGGCAGTGAGCGCCCAGGCTATATGGTGGAAATTGCCAGTAGAATTCTGGAACCGCTTGGCTATGAGGTGCGCTATCAACAGATAACCTGGGCAAGAGCGCTTCTGTTTGCCCGGCAAGGCCGGTTTGACGGTGTCTTTGCCGGCACCCCCGAAGAGGCGACCGGTTTTGTGTTCCCCAGCGAAGCGCAAGGCCGATACACGATTGGCATGTTCGTCGCTAAAGATGATCCATGGCGCTATGACGGGCCGAGTTCCTTGAAAGAAAAGCGAGCCGGATTGATCATCGACTATGGATACGGCGAGGAAATCGAGGCAGCCGTCAATCGCTATTCTGAGGTTGTCCGGACAGGCGGCAACAACGCGCTGGAACAAAACATAAGAACCCTTGCTGCCGGACGGCTCGATTACATGCTGGAGGACATCAACACGTTCTCCTACAAGGCCGAGGAGATGGGACTGGCTGACCGTTTCCGGCTTGAGAAAACCTTCACGCAGGACGATTTGTTCATTGCGCTTTCACCAGCTCATGCCAATTCGCACGAGATTGCAAAAGCTTTGTCGGATGGTATGCACCGGCTTCGTGATTCCGGCGAACTTTCGCAGATCCTGCAGCGGTACGGCCTGCGGGACTGGATCGTCCCGACCTCGCAAGGCCACTCCACAAAAGTGCCAAACTGAACACGGCCACTCCTGCCAAACATCTCGTCTTGCGCTACCTAAGCCCAGCCTATCGGGGAGCCCGACTGCTGGCGTTTCCTCCAGCAATCCTTGGAATGGCACTTTTTCATTGCCATTGCCGGCGCCATCCTCTAACGGTGTTTGCATGATGAGAACCTTGAAAGCAGCTTGGTGGTGGCGCGGCGCGATATAGGCGGCCAGCGATCTCTCATGCTCTGACAAGATCGACAAGTTTCAACCAAGGCCGCCGCGGGAACCCGCTGGCGGCCTTGGTGCTTTATTGGGCCGTCCGGGTTCCGGTCAAAGGCCAAAAACGACGGGGACATACCATGCCGCAACTGGCAGACCAGAGTTTCGTAACCGAGAGCGGGATCACCATCCTGCGCAGCTCCCGCCCCTCCGATTACGAGACAGGGACATCGGAATGGATCGACCGGCTGGACGCAGAGCGTGGGGCCGTTCTTGCCTCGTCCTATGAATATCCCGGCCGGTACACCCGTTGGGACATGGCGCTGGTCAATCCGCCTCTCGTCATGGAAGCCGCAGACCGGACCGTCGAAATCCGTGCATTGAACGATCGCGGCAAGATTTTGATGCCAGCGATCTCCAAGGCCCTTAAAACCCATGAAGATGTCGAGCATTTTGCAGAGACCAACGAACGCATTGACCTAACGGTCAAGAAACCAGATCGCGATTTCCAGGAAGAAGAGCGTTCCCGTCAGCCGTCGACTTTCTCGATCGTGCGGGCTCTAAAAGACCTGTTTGCCTGCAATGACGATCAGCTCGGCCTCTATGGCGCTTTTGGCTATGATGTCGCGTTTCAGTTCGAACCGATCAATTTAAAACGCGACCGGCCAGACGACCAGCGGGATGTTGTTCTGTTCCTGCCCGACGAAATTCTCATCGTCGACCACCACGGCAAACGTGCCTACGTTCTGGAATACGATTTTGTCGTCAATGGCCACAGCACGAAAGGCCTTGCGCGCACCGGCGAAAAGCATCAGTACACCCCTGCGAACCAGGATCCGGGCCGCGGCGACCATGAACCGGGCGAATACGCACGCCTTGTCGAAGAGGCGAAAGACTATTTTCGTCGCGGGGATCTCTTCGAAACCGTTCCGGGACAGGTGTTTTATGAGGCTTGCCCGAACCCGCCCTCAGCGGTGTCCCGGCGTTTGGCACAGATCAACCCCTCACCGTACTCCTTCTTTTTCAACCTTGGAAATGACGAGTATCTCGTCGGCGCATCGCCGGAGATGTATGTCCGGGTCACCGGTGGCCGCCGGGTTGAAACGTGCCCGATTTCAGGCACCATCCGGCGCGGCAAGAATGCGATTGAGGATGAAGCCCAGATCCGCAAGCTTTTGAATTCGGCCAAGGATGAAGCGGAGCTGACGATGTGTTCCGACGTCGACCGCAATGACAAGAGCCGTGTCTGCGTCCCCGGATCCGTCAAAGTGATCGGACGCCGTCAGATCGAGATGTATTCGCGCCTCATCCACACAGTCGACCATATCGAAGGCACGTTGCGCGAAGACATGGATGCCCTAGATGCATTCCTCTCGCATACCTGGGCTGTGACCGTCACCGGTGCGCCAAAACGCTGGGCCATGCAGTTCATTGAAGATCATGAGAAGTCGCCGCGCGCCTGGTATGGCGGGGCGATTGGCGCAGTGCTTTTCAATGGCGATATGAACACCGGCCTCACCTTGCGCACGGTTCGTATCAAGGACGGTGTTGCCCAGATCCGGGCCGGCGCAACACTGCTCTATGACAGCATTCCCGAAGACGAGGAAGCGGAAACAGAACTCAAAGCGGAAGCGATGCGCGCAGCCGTGCGCGAAGCTGGCCTTGCGACCAAGACAACGACCGCTGGCGACACTAAAAAACCGGGCAAAGGATTGAAAATCCTCCTTGTCGACCACGAAGACAGTTTTGTCCATACACTGGCAAATTATTTCCGCCAGACAGGTGCCGAGGTTGTCACTTATCGGACCCCGGTCGCAGATCACGTGTTTCACGATGTGAACCCGGATCTCGTGGTCCTGTCTCCTGGCCCTGGCAACCCGAAGGACTTTGATTGTTCAGCCACGATCGGACGGGCGCGGGCGCGTAACCTGCCGATCTTCGGCGTTTGTCTCGGCCTTCAGGCACTATCGGAGTATTTCGGTGCAGAACTCGGCCAGTTGGATGTTCCGATGCACGGCAAACCGTCACCGATCTCGTTGCTGGGCAATTCACTCGTCTTCGATGGCCTGAATGCCCCGGTAATCGTCGGCCGCTATCATTCGCTCTTCGCCAAACGGGACACACTGCCGGGCGACATCCGGGTTACAGCGGAAACAGAAGATGGTGTTGTGATGGCAATCGAGCACCAGAAAGAAGCCATTGCCGCGGTTCAATTCCATCCAGAATCCATCATGTCGCTGGATCAGGACGCCGGCCATAAGATCATCGAAAACGTTGTGACCCGACTGGTTCAAAGCAATCAGCTCGCCGAGAGCGCCTGAGTTTTTTTAGATCAGCTGTCCCTGCGTCACGGATTTACCGCTTAAAAGCTGCAGGATACCATCCTGCAGCTTTTTGTTTTACGGGAGGATCCATGGCCCAGTATTCCGATCACCTCTCCCTCTGGCTCAGCGGCCTTGAGGGGGCAGACAAATACAAGGTGCTCAACCAAATTCTTGCGGACGATTGTGTCTTCTACAGCCCCGTCATGCACACACCGCAAAAGGGAAAACAGCTGACCTTTCTCTATCTTGCGAGTGCATTCACGGTGCTTTTGAAGGAGGGAAAGTTCAAATACTGCCGAATTCTCGAGCAAGGACATGATGCCGTACTTGAGTTTGAGACAGAGATCGACGGCATTCACATCAACGGCGTCGACATGATGACGTTCAATGAGGCTGGCCAAATCACCGAGTTCAAGGTCATGCTCCGGCCCCTCAAGGCCCTGGAGAAGGTTCGGGCGTTGATGATGGCAGAACTCGAAGCTGCAAAATCAGCCTAAAACCTGGCGGGTGCCTCAGCTGCGCGTCACGTCCGCAAACCGAATTCTACGTAGAGCCTACCTGGATTAGCCAACCTTGGTGGCGGTTGCCAGGAAGTGGCGCATATCCTCGCGCAGCGACCGCAGCTGAACTTCCTGAGCATTTAGTGTCTCTGCTTCCACAAGCACGCGGTCGCTGAGCTGCTTGCTTTCCGCTGTAGCCGCCCGAACGTTTGCGATGCTGCTGCTGACTTCAGCAACACCAGAGGCGACTTCGTCAATGTTCTGAGCGATTTCGCCCGTGGCCGCGGCCTGCTCCTCGACCGAAGACGCAATGGCCGTTGAAACCTTGTTGACCTGGTCAATGGCAAGGCTGATCTCTTCACTGGCCGCAACGGCGTTCTTTGTTGCCCCTTGCAGACCGGAAATCTGGCCGTTGATCGTCTGCGTGGCATCTGCGGTTTGGCCCGCAAGCGCTTTGACCTCCTGGGCGACGATTGCAAATCCGCGCCCATGCTCGCCGGCCCGTGCTGCCTCAATCGTCGCGTTTAACGCCAGAAGATTTGTCTGCGCAGCAATATCTGTAATCAACTGAACAACTTCGCCAATGTCCGAAGACATCTTCGCAAGGCTGCCAATTTCGCGGTTCATGGTCTCGGATTTGGCAACAGCCCCCTCTGCCGTTTCAGACGCAGAATAAACCTGACGATTGATTTCCCTTACCGAGCTGGCGAGTTCTTCCGTTGCCGACGACACGCTCTGCATGTTGGCCGAAGTCTGCTCTGCCGCTGAAGCGACAACGGTGGACTGTTCGTTGACAGTCGCACTGGCTGCAGCAACACCCGTTGAAACGGTGTTCAGCTCCTGAACGGAATGCGTGACGGTCTCAACCACATCCTTGAGCCGGGTCTCAAACTGTTCGGCAAGATCGCAGAAGGCGTCGTGCTTGTCCTTGATCGCAACAGTCGCCTTGTTGATGCTGTTGGCGGCACTTGCAAACCCGCCAACCATTCCGGTTTCGGAAATCATCCGGAAATGCTGATTGCGTCCGACATAATCAAGGCAGGCTTTCGATTCACGCAAGTAGGCATCAGTCCGGTCAATCAGGAGATTGATGGCATGCATGAGTTCTGCTGCCTCTCCGGTTTCGGTAATTCCGGTGATACGGGCTTCGAAATCGCCCGCTGCTACCGCCTTGCACACCTTGGTCGCCTTGCGCAGTGACGCCTTGCTCAATCCACCGATCATCTGCCTATTCCCAAACCTAGTCCTAGCCGGTCGCCTGTCTGAAGGCTGCTCCGGTAGTTAAGCCGCCTTACCCAGTGTCGCGACGAACTCGTCGTAAGCGATCCCATGCTGCTGAAGCAGCCCCTGTACCATCTGTTCACTCGCCAGCATGCCGTCTTTACGGCTTGCATGACGTTTTTCCTCTTCAAGAAGCATCTTGTAGAGCGGAATGATGTGCTCGTTTACGATCGCCATGTCGGGAACGCGCCGGTTGGAATGATAGCTGATGATATTCCCGGACGCGTCAAAACTCGGCGTCACATGGGCATAAACCCAGTAGTGATCGCCATTCTTGCAACGGTTTACAACGTAGGCAAAAATCTCTTTGCCAGATTCAAGCGTCGACCAAAGCAACTTAAACACACATCGAGGCATCTCAGGATGGCGGATGAGGCTATGTGGTTGTCCCAGAACTTCTTTTTCCGTGTAACCGGCAACATCAAGAAAAACCCGATTGGCATAGATTATGCGGCCCTTGAGGTCCGTTTTGCTGACGATAACATCGTCTCTGTGAAACGTTCGCTCGCGTCCCGTAAGGAAGGCATTTTTTGGCACCGGAGATCCCCAGCTGTTGCTTGCTGAACTTGTCAGCAGTCCGAAAAACTAGCCCTGAGTATCTCCCGACTAAAATTAATTTTGAATAAATGAGGTGGTCACAATTGCCTTTGCTCAGCAACATTCAGTGTAAAATTTGCTGATACTCTAAATCATTGAGATGACCAGAATAAATTCACAAAAATCAAACGAAAATTGCCTTGAAATCCAGCATACGGAAACTTCCCTTGCGAGATAACGCTCGTAAAACGTTTAGTATTTTCAAATTAAATAAAATACATAATTTTTCCAATGCAGGTTTTGCGCAAACGGGTTTCGCGATAATGTGCATTCAGACTCTGGATGCCGCGCACGTGTTGCTCGCAGCTTATGGATGAACACAGTGGCTGATACGCCGGGGAACAGAGGTGACAGTATTTAACAGGACTGGCGCTCACTTAGGCCTGCTGCTGACACTCATCTGCGGAGTTGGTCTTGCTGTATTGGAGCGACCACTTTCAAAGCCTGCATTTGCACAAGCAACCAACGCCGCCGACATTGTTCTGGGTATCGGGATTTGCCCGCCATGGCGTCCACAATCGGTAGAGGTTTGCCGGAACAGTGTACAAACCGTTCTGGAGGCTTTTTCAGAACGGCTCGGCCTCTCCGAAGCACGGCTTCACTTGATGCTAAATGAAGGCGCCTCCGCAGACAGCCTCAAGAAAACCGTCACGGCGCTCGCCAACACATTGGGACCAGACGACCGGCTGATCATCTACGCAAATATTCCGTCAATCTCCACTGCGGCCGCAGTGGCCGGATTGCCGAACCGTCAAATACTGCAACTGTGGGCGGACGAAAAACCGGAAAGCACCGAGCTTGCGATTGAAACGGGGACATGGATCTCCGCCCCCGCCTTTGCAGCCATGCTCCATACGGTCCCGGCTGGCCAGGTGATCTTGATCTTGGATACCAGCAACTCGGACACAATCGATCCAGACCTTTTGGAAACGCACGCAACAAACCTGGATGCCCGGCCTGAGGCACTGGTGACTTCTGCAGGCGCAGGACAAATGGCAAATTATTCCGCTGACCGGACGATCGCCCTTTTCGCCAAACATCTGGCAGTGTCCCTATCAACCACTGAGGGAACACTTGCCGACGTGATTAGGGCCGCTTCAGCCGGTACACGGCAAGCCGCAATCCCGATATGCGTGGCCTTGAGAGAAAAGCAGTCGAACAGTCAAACCAACGAAAAAGACTGCACGCAAGTTCCTGAAGTCCATGATCCTGCGGACATTTTGAGCACAATCTCGGTGCCTCCTTTGCCGGAAGAATAATCGAACTGACGTTTCAAGCCATCCATCCAGACAGGCAACGTTACAGAACAGACAGTGCTTTGACGGGTTGGACCGGATCAACTGGCCAATTCTGCTGGCGGAATATTGTCACTGCCGAGTTCAGCGGCAAACCTGATCCGATCCAGCGCCGCCAGAACGGCCTTGGGGGCCACCCGGACGAGTTTGTTGACTGGTACGGGCTTGCCAATCAAATACCCTTGAACTTCGTGGCATCCTTGAGCTGCCAACAGGCAGAGGTTTTCAGTGTCCTCCAAGCCTTCGGCAACAATCCGCATATCAAGCGCCTTACCCAGCCTTACAACAGCTTCGATAATCGCTAATGCGTTGTAGTTCTGTTGCGCTTCCAGAACAAAAGACCGGTCGATCTTGATACAGTCGAAGGGGAAGCGGCTGAGATAACTAAGGGAGGAATACCCGACCCCAAAATCATCCAGCGCGATCTTTACGCCGATATCCTTCAGTTTCGTCAGAATGGAAAGAGCCCGTGCATCATCCTCAATCAGTGTGTTTTCGGTGATTTCAAGTTCAATCCGGTGCGCCGGAATCCCGGACACCTGAATGGCCCTTGCAACATCCTCAATGAAATCCTTGTCCCGAAACTGAACCGGACTGACATTCAAACTGATGTTGCCGGTGGGGATCTCCTGTGCCGCAACGGCAAGCGCCCGCTCAAGAACGAACTTGCCGATCCCGATGATCTGGCCTGAGTTTTCAGCAACCGGAATAAACTCCACCGGACTGACAAGTCCATGGTCCGGATGGTTCCAACGGATGAGCGCTTCATAGGAAACGATATGCCCCGTTGCGAGGTTCAGGCGCGGCTGAAAATAGAGCTCGAACTGGTCATCAGCGAGAGCCGTATTCAGATCCTTTTCCATTTCGCGGCGCTGCCGCACCTCAGCACCCATGCCCGTTCGAAACAGGCAATAAGTCTGCCGCCCTGCGCTTTTGGCATTGTAGAGGGCAATATCAGCGTTCGAAACGACCTGCTCTTCGCTTTGACCTGCCGCGATCATGGCGACCCCAATGCTAGCGCCTGGCTTCACAATTAGTCCGTGTCCGCAATTGACCGGCTCGGATAGAATGCCAACCAGACGATGCGCCATATCCTCTGCCTGATTGGAGAAAGAAATTGATGTCTGGATGATGGCGAACTCATCACCGCCCAGACGCGCCACGGTGTCACTGCCCCGGCAAGCGCTCAAAAGCCGCTCAGCGGTGACACGAATGACCGCATCGCCTGCAGGGTGACCATGCAAATCATTGATGTCTTTGAACTTGTCCAGATCAACAAGCAGCAGCGCGGCGCCCTGCCCGTTCTTTTCACATCGGCGCATTGTCTGCTGAAGTTCGGCATTGAAGACGGCCCTGTTTGGAAGATCGGTTAAGGGATCATGCTGCGCGAGATGAAGGATCTGCGCTTCCGCCTTCTTCCGCTCACGCAAATCAACGAGGGCCGACACACGGGTTGGAACACCCCGGTAGGCGATCACGCGGGTCCGAATCTCAACCGGCACCCGTTCGCCAGCGCGGTTGACGCACACGACCTCGCGCGGCTCCTTCTCCGCCTTAATCAAATGGTCTTCCAGGGTTCCGGCAACATCGGTCTCCACAAACTCATAAAGACCACGCATTTCAAGCTCAGAAATCGAGTAACCGACAAGCTCTTCAAAGGTTTTATTGCCGTCCAGGATGCGCCCATCGACCGAAATCACAATCGCATCGAAGGTGGCATTTGCAAGCGCAGACAGACGCTCTGCTTCTTCCTGGGTCCGTTTTGCATCAGCGACGCGGGATTGTGCCTGTTCCTGACTTTGGACCGTATCCATAAGCGCGTTGAACAACCGAGTAAGGCGCTCAGAGTCCTCGCCTTTGGACACCTGAAGGCGCATGGAAAGATCGGCCTTTCCGGCAATCAAGCTGTCGAGCGCATCCTCGACATGCCCAATCCCGAGCCTTGTCCCATGTTCAGCCTCATTCAGACCGATGTCTTCATTCTGCTTTGACAAACGCAGTGGGCTGAACCTGTTCAAAACCGCAAGGAATAGGATGCTCACACCAAAACACCAGAAGAAGTTGATCAAGATCCCTTGGAGTTGAACTAGAATCTGAGGGACACGGGCGCCGAGCGGCAATGCCTCTGCAGGCGCCAAAACGGCAAGGCCAAGTGTTCCAGTGACACCGGCAAATCCATGAACGCTGATCGCGCCGACGGGATCATCCAGCCTGAAATACCGTTCGAGAACAAGCGCTCCGAACAGTGCAGTGGCACCTCCGGCAGCTCCAACCAAAAGCGCACCCCCGGGCGCCAGAATATGGCAGCCGGCAGTCACTGCCACGAGCCCGCCGAGAAGCCCCGAAATCGAGTTTTCCGGTAAAACCACGCCATCCCGATACTTGCCTGCCAGATACCCAGCTGCCGTCCCGGCTGCGGCCGCCAGGACCGTGTTGGCGAAGATCTTGGGCACATCCCAACTGGCGGCCAATGTTGAACCGCCATTGAAACCGAGCCAACCGACAAAGAGGGCAAGAGCACCCGTTGTTGCTAGTACGGAGCTGTGACCCTGGATCCGATAGGCCCGGCCCTCGGCATCAAACCGCCCGATCCGAGGACCGAGGATGATACACGCGGCCAACGCAATCCAGGCACCGGTCCCGTGAACAACCGTTGATCCTGCAAAGTCGACAAAGCCGCGATCAGCAAGAAAGGCCTCCGCGTCCGGGAACAAGACACCGCCCCACGCCCAACGGGCGAAGACCGGGTAGATGACGGCTGCGGTTAGAACCGTGCACCAGACATAGGCCTGAAGCCGCATGCGTTCAGCCACCGCGCCGGAGATGATTGTCGCCGCCGTCCCGCAGAACATGACCTGAAACGCGAATACAGTCAGCGCCCAAGGCGTAACGTCCGACAACAAAAACAGCCGGTCATCATAACCGGCAAACCACGTTCCGCCTGCCCCAAAGGCCACAGCAAAACCGAACACTGCGAAAATGATCACGCAAACAGCGAGATCAAGAAGGTTTTTCTGCGCAACGTTGATGGAGTTCTTTGACCGGACCATGCCTGCTTCAAGCAGCATGAAGCCCACTTGCATTAGCAGAACCAGTCCTGCGGCAACCAGAACCCAGACCATATCAAGGCGCTGTTGCAAATCATTCGAAGCAGCATGCGCAGGGAGCAGCATACCCAGAAGGAGGAAAACTCCACACCAGAAAAGAGTTTCGAATTGAACCCGAAGCTTACGCATTGCAACCGCCCAAGAAACCACAATGGACGGCATGATTTCGCGCAATTTATTAATTATACCTTGCAAATATTGCCAATGCCGACAAGTTCAGCACATTGCTCAACTTTCATGCAATTACATGCCTGAAGAGGCTCTTATTCAATGCAAATCACCACCTTCTCGGTCGCAAAGGAGTGTTGAACCAGCACAAGTCAACGGTTGATATTAATTGAACAAATGTTCAATATAAGATTTGTGCACGTACACACGGGAGGAGCGCATGGCAACGCAAACAGCGAAAAACCGCCGGATTGATAGTCTGTTGGCGGAGTATGGCGAAAGCCACCAGAACGCAACCAACAAGTTCATTCATTGGATTTGTGTTCCAGTGATCGTTTGGACTGTTACCGCTCTGCTCTGGAGCCTGCCGGTTCCCTCATGGTTCATTGCGGTGCCGTTTCTTAACTGGTCAACGCTGGTAATCACGCTGGCGACACTCTACTACCTGACCCTCTCCGTTCCACTTGCATTTGGCATGGTTGTCATCGGGGCAATTTGCTCCGCCATTAACGCCAGTTACGGCCTTCCGCTGCCACTCTGGCAAACAGCGCTGGTGGTCTTCGTAGTTGCATGGATCGGCCAGTTCATCGGTCACAAGATCGAGGGCAAGAAACCATCCTTTTTCAAGGACATCCAATTCCTGCTGATCGGACCGGCGTGGCTCCTGCATTTCTTGTATCGCAAGGCCGGGATCAAATACTGACGCGAGTGCATTTTAGACTAGCACGAGCGCTCTGAAGACGGCGCAAAAGCCGGCATCTCTGAAGCCTCGGCCGCGCGTATGGCGGGCCGTCCCCTGAGACGCTCACCGAGCCAGGCAAAGTCTTCGCTGTCGGCGCGGCGTAAAGACAAATCCCGTTCCGGAACCATCGGAACGATGCCGCCATCAGTTTGTTCACCAACGGCAAACCGGAACGCATAACCCGGGGTCAACCCCATCCGGAGGTCTGAAACCACCACCTTACCATCAACCATCTCGGCCCGGTTGAAACCCCGACTAAACCAATCGAGCTTCCGGTAAGCATCCGAGTTCTGAACACAAGCAACCAGTTCTGGGTGGCGCGGATGAACGTAGATTTCCGGCTCCTGATCGCCATCAAAGAGAGACAGGTAGAGGTTTTGATAGCGGTCCTCGTCGAGACCGATCACTTTCCAAAGTGCGATGTTGAACGGCGCCGCAATAGCGAAGATTTTTTCGGGAACCTCTCCCCGGTTGGCAAAAATCTGCTCAGCTCTTTGTTCGACATAGGCTTGAATTCCGACCGACAACAGCATGTAGGCGCTGGTCGCAACCAGAACGCCGCCGACCCACCGCCCAAATCTCTGTGTCCAGTCGCTTTTGAAAAACGCCCAAACCACGACAAACAGAAGCGGCAGCGAGTAGACCGGATCGATGATGAACACCGATCCGACACCTACGGGATCTGGATAAATCGGCCAGAAGATGCGTGTTCCATAGACCGTCATCGCGTCAATCATCGCGTGGGTCACGAAACACAGATAAACCGTCAGGTAGGTAAGCCAGCGATGGTCTCTTAAACCCTTGAAAAGGCGAACGAGCAGCTCTCCGAAGACAGGTGCCGCCAGCGCATGAACAAACACGGAGTGCGTCCATCCACGGTGATAAACAAAGCTGTCGACCGGGTCGGCAAACGGGATGAGGACATCCAGGTCCGGCACGGTCCCCAATAGGCCACCAACAAGCGCTGCTTTCCTTGGACCGATTTTCTTTCCAAGACACGCCGTTGAAACGGCTGCGCCCTGTACGAATTGGGTAATTGAATCCATGAAGGGGTCCGGATGGCCTGAGCGGTCGTTTGTTGTTTTATGATAAGTGGGTCAATAGTTTGGTGATGCAAGGAGTACGCGTTGCTTTGCACACAAGATCACGTTTGGTGCACATGGTGATCTGGCTGATGATTGTATTGTTGCCAAGGCCGAGCAACGGACGCGCCGCCCTTCACGCTCTCGTCAATGCAGGGAAACCCAGGACTTCGATGAGACCGTAGTTCATTCAATTATGGATCGGCCATTCGGTTGAGTGGAATATAAACCAGCATTTCGACGCGAAACAGCCGCATACTGTTAGGTGTTTGCCAACCCTTTGCATGTAAAAAATGACATAAGCGCGTTAGTTGCGTTATCATATAATTTCTATTTTAAATATAAAATGCGATCCACAGAGCCGGAAAGCATCATGACACTGGATACGCCGACACTACTGATCGCATTGGCAGCAGCAGAATTTGCAAGTGCGCTGATTTTGCTGGCGTTTCTTGTGAGCCTGAAGAAAGCCAACCGTGCAACACGCTTGGCATTTTCTATCTACGCGCCTGCCATGTTCTTGGTGGCGTGTGGAACTGTTCTCGTAGCCTTCCGGTCCGAAGTCTCAGCATTCTGGAGCATCACGTTTGCGAACGCTCTCGTCTTGCTCGGCTTTGCTTTGCGCCCGGAAGCCATTGCTGTTTTTTACGGACGTCCGGTACGAGGCTGGATGCTGCTTGCAGCCCTCAGTGGCTGGGCGGTCATTTGCTTGGTTCCAGACTTTTTTGGCTCGTTTTCAATCCGGCTGATTTTCGTCCAATCCATGCTTCTCGCAGCCGCAATGTACTCCGTTTGGCGTGTTTTCAGATTGAACGCGGAACACCTGTCAGCGGTAAGATTGTTCACGATCGGCAGTTTTCTCGAAGCATCCGCCTACCTGATGACGATTGGAAGCCAGCTCATCTACCAACACGAATCCCTTAAGGTCTTTGCAAATCCCATACAGCCACTGGCCTATCTGGTGCTGTTGATGGTGGCGATTGTCATTGTGTCGGCCTCCTTTGTCGCGATGGCTATTGAACGCATCCAGGTCCGGTTTGAAAAGCAGGCCTTGACCGACAGTCTGACAGGTCTTGCAAACAGGCGTGCGTTCATAAAGGCGGCTGAACGCTGGTTTTCATCAACGACCGAGACTCAGGCCTTTACACTCATCCTGATAGATATTGATCATTTCAAGTCGATCAACGACCAATTTGGACATACTGCGGGTGATCGCGTGCTCGCTTCCTTTGGAACGGCCATGAAATCGATCTTTCCCCGCGCAATTCCGCCAGGGCGGATCGGCGGCGAGGAATTCGCTGTGCTTTTACCCAAAACTGAAAAAGCAGATGCAGTCCATCTCCTTGGCAAACTGCGCGAAGTCATTTCGCAATGCGCGGTTTGTCCAAAGTCGGACGTTTCCGGAATTACAGTCAGTGCCGGTCTCATCACTGCGACGACCAGCCATGACTTCGAACAGGCCTTTGATCACGCCGATCAGCTGCTCTACAAAGCCAAAAAAACCGGCCGCAATCGGCATGTCGCTTTCGACAAGACCGTTCCCTCTGAAGAGCTGGCGATTGTCAATACAGTGAACCAGCCGAGCGGCCTGGTCGCGACCCCATAACGCAAAGCCTGTATTCCTTTAGAAACAACAGGCACGGCTTTGAAAGCCTCGCAACCATTCAAAACAGCGGTTCTTCGTTAATATTGGCGAGGACATGTTGTGGCCGGTAGTGTATAGAATCGACACCTTCCGTTTTCGTCACATTCATTGATTCAGACTTTCCCGCCATGAACCTGGACGTCAAGACCCTCTTTACGGTTGTTACTCTGGCCTATCTGATCGGTGCGGTCGTCATGACTGTTTTGTCGATCGGAATGCGGTCCGCTCCGAAATCTGTTCGGGCCGGTTGGGGGCTTTGGGGAATATGCCTCTTTTTGTCCGCGGCAGCGGCAACAATGATCAGTCAACGCGGTGCCATACCCGATGTGCTTAGCATCATCGTTGCCAACGCACTCCTCACCATCGGTTTTGGACTGAGGCCAAGTGCCATTGCACTCTTGAACGGCAGAAAGATGCATTACCTGTGGCTGCCGGTTGCAGGAACACTTGGATGGCTGGGCCTTTATGCATTTGAGTTTTTCCGCGCAGACATTCTTTTGCGGGTCATTTATATCAACGGCTTTTGCCTGCTCGGCGTTTTGCTATGTGTCCGGGAAAGCATCCGGCTGAACCATCACCGGGTCAGCAGTTGGTTTCTAACGATTGCGTTTTCGATGGATGCCGCCGTCAGGATCAGCCTGATCGGCGCGCATTTGCAGAAACACTACCCGACCCTGCTTGAGTCCTACGAAACTCTGCCTTTGCAGCTCTGTTTCCTTGCTCTGATCACGGCAATCGTCTTGAAGTTGGTCGGGATCACGATGTCAATCTTCGAGATGCAGCGGCATCAATATCGGGAAGAAGCGGAAAAAGATCCGCAAACGGGATTGCTCAATCAGCGTGGTTTCATGCGCGCCGCATCGCAACATCACGAACAATTGGCCCCGACATCCGCCCCCTATGCGCTGGTCCTGATGGACATTGACGAGCTCAGGCAGATCGAAGAGCGTTATGGTGCGACCATGCGCGACGCATTGCAAAAACTCTTTGCGAAAATCTCCGGTTCCACATTGCCCTCAACTGCGGTTGCGGGTCACTTGCCAACCGGCCAGATCGTTGTGTTCATGCCTTTATCCGATGGTGTTGAAGCGAATTCCTACGCCCGACGGATTTCCAAAACGCTGGTTACGGAAAGCCAGTCGGCATCTGGCAAAAGGGTCGCCGCGCGGTTGAGCGCCGGGATATTTGCCGGCACCGCCGACACAGATGTTCAACGCGCTATTGAAATCGCTGGCATTTGTCTGCGCCAAGCGCGGCAAGATGATCACAGCAACATCATGACGCATAACACGGCAGCGGGAGACCAAGTAGCGGCGACAAGCGACGAGACACCCTTCGCCCGCCGCCAGAAGCAAGAAATTTTGGATCCAGCGCAGTAAACGTCCAGCCGTTAGTTACTGCTGCAGCGAGTTAGTCGTCCTCGATCTTGATCACCGTGCCGCTGGTTCGATCGACATCGATCTCATAGTCCGCTCCGTCAAAGGTCACTTCGACTTCGATCTTGCTGCGCGAAACATCAATTTCGCGAATAGTGTAACCCTTGTCCTCAAGCTGGGCGGCGATCTCTGACACCTTGATTCCAAGCGTATCGCCCACGGCAACAGCTGCGGCTGCAGTTCCTGCCACCAACATTACTGCGGTTCCGAGTGCAGCCCCGGTCATCCAACCCTTCATGTTTGTCATATCCAATATCCCTAATTCTCGTTTCATCGGAACCTAGAGATGGGGACTCAATTGCGGCGCCGGGGTGGCGTTTGTATTAAGCTTTGGTCATCTGCCGCACGGGTTGGATTTTTCGCAGAACAAGAGAAGC
>CALDSI010000560.1 GCA_937911395.1 uncultured Labrenzia sp. | reverse complement strand
CCCGTTCCGGGCCTGGATCCGAAGCTTCCGCCCGTCTCGGAACGGGTGCCATCAGAGCCGCTGATCGTTGACCTGGAAGCCAAAGGGCGCACGCATGGGGAACATGGCGGCAAGCTGAACACCTTGATCGGCCGGTCGAAGGACGTGCGACTCATCAATGTGTGGGGGTATGCGCGTCTCATGGGTTACACCGAAGACTTGGAGCTGGTGCCGGACCTTCTGGAAAGCGTTGATGTTGAGGAAGGACGCATATTCACGCTGCACACGCGCGAAGGGCACAAATGGTCCGATGGCCATCCATTCGGTGCGGAAGATATCCGGTATTATTTTGAAGATGTTGTCAGCAATCCCGAGCTGACACCATCAGGCCTGCCGCCGTTCCTGCTGGCCGACGGAAAAGGGCCAAAGTTCGAAGTTCTTAACGAGACGACTGTCCGGTTCACCTGGGATGCGCCGAACCCGCTGTTTCTGACAGAGCTTGCCAAGGCGCGCCCGCCGTTTATCTACCGGCCTGCGCATTATCTGAAACAGTTCCATGAAAAATATGGCGATCCGGAGACCATCGCGGCGGAAGCTGAGAAGGTGAAGACCCGCAGCTGGGCGCCGCTGCACAACAAAAAGGACGACATGTACAGCGCGCGCAATGTCGACCTTCCAAGTCTTCAGCCATGGGTCCGCAGGGACGACAGCAGCGACCTTCGGTTTATTCTTGTGCGCAACCCGTTTTATCACCGGGTCGACTCGACCGGACAACAGCTGCCTTACATCGACGAAATCATCATGACCGTCGCTGATGGCAAGCTGATACCGGCAAAGACACAGGCCGGCGAAACCAACCTGCAGGCGCGAAACCTCAACTTCTCGGACATCACCGTTTTGAAAAAAGGTGAGAAGCTGAATGACTACATCACCGCGCTTTGGTCCAATGCCAAAGGCTCGGAGATGTCGATCTTGCCGAACCTGACAGTCAAGGATCCGGTCTGGCGGGAAATGATGCGCGACACCCGGTTCCGCCGCGCTTTGTCGCTTGGCATCGACAGGACGTTGTTGAACCGCGTTCTGTTCTTTGGTCTTGGAACGATTTAGATCTACACGGTCTTGAGCCGGAGCCCGCTGCATCAACCCGAATTCACTACCAAATGGGCGGAGTATGATGTCGACAAGGCCAACGCGCTGCTGGACGAAATTGGTCTGACCGAGCGGAACAAGGATGGCATCCGGTTGATGTCGGACGGACGTCCGCTTGAGATCATCGTGGAGACATCCGGCGAAGACGAAACACAGTTGGATGCTCTGGAGCTGATCGCGGAAAACTGGGCCGAGATTGGCGTAAAACTCTTCGCCAAGCCGAGCCAGCGTGACAACCTTCGGGAACGCGCGATCACCGGCGAACTCGTGATGTCGGTCTGGTGGGGCATGGAGAACGGCATCCCGACCGCGGACATGAGCCCGAATGATCTTGCTCCGGTTCAATCGGAGAGCCTGACCTGGCATGCCTGGGGCGATCACTACGAAACCAAAGGCGTGGGCGGAGAACCCATGGATTGGGCACCGGCGCAACGCTTGATGGAGCTCTATCAGTCCTGGCTTGTGTCGAAAACGAGCGAAGAGCGCGAAAAGATCTGGCAGGAAATGCTGCAGATCCATGCGGAAGAAACCATTCGCATCGGTTTGGTGTCCGGTGTACGCCAGCCAGTCGTGATCAAGGGCGTCAAGAACGTACCCCTCGAAGGCATCTACGGGTGGGATCCGGGCGCACACTACGGCATTCATCGGATGGATGAATTCTACATGGACGAATAAGGTTTGCTAAAAGATGCCGGGCCGGTTCGATGGAACCGGCCCGGTCGAGAACAGCGCAAGAATAGAGCACTGTTCCGATAGTTGGAGGCGGCAACTCAGAGCCAGCGGAGTTGTCAAAGCACCGTTGTCAAGGAGCCGCCTCAATAACCGGCAGTCTGGCTTTCAGCCGGTATGGCATTTGGGTCTTCAGCTTCACCTGGCTCCCGATACTTTTCGGAGCCGAGAAGCGGAAGATCCGAGGCTGAGGGGAAATTAGGTGCTGTATTACATTCTGCGCCGGATCTTGATGATGATCCCGACCTTGTTCGTGATCAGCTTTCTGGTGTTCTTCATCATCGAGTTGCCGACGGGCGATTACATTTCGAACCAGATCGCCGCGCTGAAAACGTCCGGCGAGCAATCTTCTATTGCGAAACTGGAGTTCCTCCGCAAGGAGTTTTCCCTCGACCGTCCGTTCTTCGAGCGGTACCTGATCTGGGT
>CALDSI010000559.1 GCA_937911395.1 uncultured Labrenzia sp. | reverse complement strand
GCAGCCTGATAGTCGACCGTATTGGCCGCGCACACGCCGGAGGTCCGGAAGGGGAGGCCGTAACGTCGGGCAAGCTGTCCGCTGACGAGCGCGGCCTTGATGTATTCCGGCGTTCCGAAGGCTGGTGCGCCGGATTTCATGTCCACATTTGACGTAAAGCCGCCATACACCATCGGCGCGCCGGGATTGACCATTTGAGTGAAAGCGATGCCGGCGAGCGCTTCAGCATTTTGGAGCGTCAATGCTCCCGCAACCGTCACAGGAGCCATCGCGCCAGCCAAAGTGAACGGCGTCAGGACACTTACCTGTCCAGCCCGTGCCATTTCGATGAGGCCCTGGAGCATCGGCGTGTCGAGCCGAAGCGGGGAGGAGGAATTGATGATTGTGATGACACTCGGGGTCTTGCGGAACTCTTCTTCCGATAGACCCATCGCGATACGGGTCATTTCCAGGCCGTCGCGGTTCCGCTCCTTGCCGAGCGAATAGATATGAAACACCTTGTCCATCAGGCGGATCATGTCGGACACACAATCCAGATGCCGGACAGAGGCGTGAATGTCGACCGGTTCAACCGGATACCCCATGACGCAGTGAATGATGTTGAAGAACTGCGCAAGCTTCAGGAAGTTGCGATAGTCCGTCTGGTTTCCGGGCCGGCGCCCTCCCTCGCGGTCGACGGCATTTGGTGCACTTGCAACACAGGAGAATGCAATATGGTCGCCGCCAAGGGTCAAGTTGTGCGCAGGATTTCTGGCGTGGACCGTAAACTGCTCCGGTGTTTCTGCTACGAGCTCTTCAACCATGGCCCGGTCCATGCGAACCCGGTCTGATCCCGGTATCACATCCGCACCAGCAGCTTTCAAAATCTCCTTTGCTTCCTCATGGAGAAAGTCGATGCCGATGTCTTCGAGCACCCGCATTGAGGCTTCGTGAATGGACTCCAGCTCATCAGTGGAGACAGCCTCCACAGGCTTGTAGATGTGGCGGGGTTGTTTGAATGGCTTTTGAGGGAAGAGCTCCGGGCCCGCTTTGTCTCCACCGCCTCGCCGGCGGCGGGCGCGCCGCGCTGGCACCGCTTCCGTGGTCTCAACAAGATCGAGCTGACTTGACATGGCGAGACACCTTTCCGTGGCCGTATACGCAGAGCGTGAAAGACTTTGGGCCCTGAGCAGATGTCTGCCCGCAGCTTTCGTGCAACCTTAATCGAGAGGGTTATTTTTCTACGGCGTCTCAGAACGACGGTGGTTGCCACTTTCGCGACATTTTGAGAACCGGCGGTTAATCCGGTATGCCCGACTATTGACGAAGCTTGACGTCTGCGTTGCAAAGGCTTCAAAAAAATGAAGTGAATTTTGAAGGTGTTGCGTGACTGACAGAATGACCGACGCTGAATTGCTGGACTTTTTGCAAGGCCGCTATCCGTTCGGTGATCTGAGCGGAGCGCGGCTACGGCCCCTTCCGAGTTCCTATACACATCGGTTTTGGCGCCTCCGGACGCGCGAGCGGGATTATGTCATCAAGGAGTATTTTCCAGGCCTTGAGAACAACCCCCTTTATCCGACGCTGCCCCAGGAAGAAGCGACTGCCCTGACCTTGTTGGAACGCCATCGATTGGCACCGCGTTTGGAGTGTTTTCTGGACAGTCCAGCCGGTTCACCTTTGGTGATTTATGGATATGAACGCGGCTCAGAAGCTGAAATTGATGTGCGTGATGCGGCTCAATTGCTTGGGCGCTTTGCAGCTCTGGAGCTTGCACCAGAGGAAGTCAGAATGGTGCCGTCCGGTTATCATCAGGTGCTCGCCCATGCTGATGCTATTCTGGAAAAGATTCCGGACAGCCGCCGGGCCGCCAATTTGAAACGCCTCCGGCCGCAAGATGGCGCGGTCGAGGTGTCTGCGGTGCCGCAGTGCACCCTTATTCACAGGTCCCTTTGTCTCGGGACAGTTCAAATGACGGCGGCCGGACCCACTCTGATCGATTGGCAATATGCTGGTCTCGGAGATCCCGTTGAAGACATCGCGTGTTTTCTCTCACCCGGTCTCCTCACGCTTTATGGCCTGAAGCCGCTTGTCCTTTACGCCGAGGACCTGTTTTTGAAGCATTATCCGGACCGCGCGATTGTTGATCGTTTTTTGGCTGAACGAGCCGCCTACCATTGGCGATTGGCCGCATATTGTCTGTTTCGGCAGGAAACCCTGACTCACGAAAACGCACCGGCCTCTCGGGCCTATGCACGTGCTCTGGAAGAAGAGGTCGACCTTCTCCTCAGGCTGCGCGGAAAGTGAACGGAGCGGCCATGAACGGGTGTAATCCGGCTGTCATAGGAAGACGGTAACGGGGTCAGATGTCTATTGAAATTACGTCCGTTACCAAGTCGTTCGGGTCATACAAAGCTCTGAAGGACGTCTCGCTCTCAATCCCGGAGGGAACATTTTTTGTGGTTCTTGGTCCATCCGGCTGCGGCAAGTCCACACTGTTGCGCACGATCGCCGGACTGGAGCCCATCGACAGCGGAGAAATCGCGCTGGGCGGCGAAACAGTCGCTCGAGACGGCTACCACCTGGAGCCGGAACGGAGGCAAACTGGCGTCGTGTTCCAGTCCTACGCTCTCTGGCCACACATGAGCGTTGCGGGAAATGTCGCCTTTCAGATGGAAACGTCTGGCTTGAAAAAGTCCGACATCAAAACACGCACCAATGAAAACCTTGCCACTGTGGAATTGACGGCGTTTCGCGATCGGAAACCGGCTGACCTTTCCGGCGGGCAGCGTCAGCGGGTTGCGCTTGCCCGCTGTTTGGCGCAAGGCGCAAAAACAGTGTTGATGGACGAGCCGCTTGCAAACCTCGATCCGCATTTGCGCGGTGCCATGGAGGAAGAGCTTGCTGCGTTTCACAAGGCCAGTGGCGCAACGACCCTATTCATCACCCACGATCAGCGTGAAGCGATGGCACTCGCCGACCAGGTCGCGGTTATGTGGGGCGGAGAAATCTTGCAAGTTGCCGAACCTGATGTGCTTTACCGGCGGCCGACATCGCGAAAGGTTGCCAGTTTTATCGGCCGCAGCAGCCTGGTTGGCGTTGAGGTCAATCATGTCGAAGCCGGGCACGCGAATATCACGCTGGCCGGGCACCGGGTCGATGTGGACTGCCCTATTGGCACTAGAAACGGTTCAGCAACGATGATGCTGCGGCCCGAGCACCTGGTTCCATCTGTTGGTGGGCACGGTTTGAAAGCAACCGTTGAAAGAACGATTTACCGCGGCGGGTTCTGGGAGGTTTTTGTGACCCTCGATGGGCTCTCGATGCCGTTGTTGATGACCCTCAATCGCCCGGCTGTAACCGGTGAAACTCTGTTTCTGGATATTCTCCGCGGATGGATATTGCCGGAGTAATAGGCCTGCTCAAGTCAGCGTTTTGCGCATGGCGCAGCGTTGTTCGGGCATAGGCAATCCGCGGCCGAGTTCTTCTGCGAGGATTCCGCCAAGCCGAGTACCACATTCTTCCAACTTCAGGACCTGGAACCCCAGTCGTTCATAAAACGGTGCATTCCAGGGCACGTGCCTGAACGTCGTTAATGTCATTTCCGATAGTCCGAGTGCTCTTGCATGGGCTTCAGCGCGTTCCATCAGCGCTTTGCCGACCCCCTTCTTCTGGCAATCGGAATGAACGGAAATCTCATAGATATGTAGAGCGGTGTCTTCCGGGATCGCGGCCAGAAAGCCAATCTGTTGTCCGTCATCTGTTTCCGCGGTCCAGCTTGTACCTGGTTCGATTGCAGACATATGCTGCTCTTCTGTCGCGCAACTGTCATCCGCGAAGGTGTCCAATCCTTCGATTGTCAGAAAGAGTTTGCTGGCGGAAATCTCCACGGCCTGAAGAGCTGAGATATCGCCTTTGCGTGTTTGTCTGATCTTCAAATCGGCAACTTTCTAAGGCTCATTTAATCCTTCCAGGGGATCGTTCCAGAGGGTACGCGTTTAGCCAGACTGTTCATGCCGAGCATGACCAAAATTGTTGCCAGCACAACTACCACAGACATTGCAGCTGCGAGCGTTGTGTAACCGCCATCTTCGTAATTGAAAATGGTGGTCCCGATTGTCTCGTTTCCTGTGGACCACAGCAGTGCCGAGACAGTGACCTCGTTGTAGGCAGTGAGGAACACGAGAATGGCGCCGGAAGCTGCAGACGGCGCAACAAGAGGCGCAAATACCCGCCGGATGCGCCGGAAAACTCCCGCGCCGGATACGCGGGCTGCGTCTTCGCGCGACCTGTCAACCTGCACAAAGGCAGCTGCAACAGGTTTCAATCCGACTGCGAGAAAAGCGGAAATATAGGCAATCAAAATGATCCAGAGCGTGTTGTAGAGCGAAACATTCAAGAACGGCAGGGGGTGGATGAACGCCAAAATAAAGGCGATTGACATGACCAGACCTGGTACTGCAAAGGCGATCTCTGCCTGTGCGGCCGTTGCCGTTCCAGCACGGCGATATGTATTGTGCCTGTGACTGAGAAAATACCCCAAGAAGATGCTGATGATCGCGATGACGCTTGCTGCAATTGCGGCAATCAACGTCGAATTCGCAAAGGCTCTCAGTGTTACAGACTGGCGCCAGAGAACTTCTGCGAAGTTGTCCAGATTCACGGTGCTTGCTGAAAGCGGGAGCCCATATGTCTTCACCAAGGAAGTCGCCAGAAGCGATGTAGCGGGAAGCAACAGAACCAGGCCAACAAAACTCCAAAGACCTGCTTCTACCCATTTGCGTTTTGAGCCAAGCGAGATTGCAAGCGGGTCCTGCGGCAGGCCAATGAGGCTGGCGCGCATACGTCGTTGCAAAATCCCCTGTATGAGGAGGGCGACAAGAGCGACCATCGCCAGGATAAGCGAAATGACTGCGACATTCGGGAGGACATCCGGGCCGAAGCTCGCCAGTCTTCGCCAAATCAGAACCGGCAGCGTCGTGTGGCGTGCCGGAACGCCGGTAAGCGCGATGATGCCGAAGTTTCCAAGCGCTGCGATAAACGCAAGAGCAAAGCCGGCGAGCAAAGCTGGCGCGAGGAGTGGCAGCGTAATTCTTGTCAAAAGACGGAATGCGCCTGCGCCGGACACGCGCGCAGCATCGGACAATTCCCTCGGAAAGGACCGGAGCGCTGCCCGAACCAGCAGGAACACCAAGGGGCTGTGCTGGAGTGTCAGAAGAAGAACAAGACCCTCGCGTGAATAAAGCGGATGCGTCGACCCGAGTTCGGGTGCCAGCCCAATCCATCGAAGCAGCGGACTTGCCGGCCCCAGTGCCTGGATCCATGCAATTGCCGTGACATGCGGCGGGATCATCATCGGTAGAAGGATCAAAAAGACGAGCAGTCCCTTGGCGCGAACATCTGTCAGTCCGACAATCAGTGCCAGAACTGTTCCCAAGACCGTTGCCGCGAGCGCCGACAAGAGGCTGCTTTCCATGGAGTGCCAGAGCGCCCTTTGGACAGCCCGGCTGGACAGGGCTTCTGCCAGCGGCGCAAAAGCAAGCGCGCCGTCCTGGGTCAATCCGATCTTGAACAAGAGGAGGAGCGGCAACCCGCACAGGAGCGTCGCGCAGAGAACCAAAATGGCGAGAGAGATCCTCTCGCCATTGAGCAGTTTTGAATTCTGGGCTTGCGCCATCAAGCCTTAGCCACCGAAGATCTCCGTGAACTTGATCTTGTTTGCTTGATCCTGCTTAAGGGCCTCTGCTGGATCGAAGTCCATCAGTTTGATCTGATCGCGAGCCGGGAAACCTTCCGGTGCTGCAACAGCCGGATGGGCTGGCAGATATCCTTGAGACGACGCCAGTTTCTGGCCTTCTTCAGAAAGAAGGAAGTCAACAAAAGCCTTGGCAGCGTCAGGATTCTGGGCGGTGGACAGGATTGCAACCGGTTCGGTAACGGCGGAGACGCCTTCTTCCGGGAAAACGAACTCAACTGGAGCACCTTTCAGCTTTTCGCGGATCGGAAGAAAGTCCACGACGAAACCATAGAGTTTTTCACCGCCGGCGATGGCCTTATAGGTGCCGCCATTGCCGCCTTTCGGATTGGCGCCCTGATCTGCAAGGCCTTCGTAAAAGGCCCAGCCAAGATCCGGGTTGGAGGTCAGAGCTGCCATGTGGATGGTGGCCGCACCGGATGTCAGCGGAGACGGCATGGCCAATTTGTCTTTGGCTTGCGGCTTCAGGAGATCCTTGTAGGAGGACGGCTTCATCGGTGCATTGGTGTTGTAGACGATGCCGCTGGTGATCAGCTTGGTGGAGAAGTAGGTCTTGTCATCGTCCATCAGAGCCGGATCATAGGCGGACACATCTGCGCCTTCGTGGGCCATCAAACGGCCTTCCTGCTTCAGCCCTTCCATTGTGACCATGTCAGCAATCAAGAGAACGTCTGGCTTTGGTGCGCCTGCCTCAAATTCCGTGCGCAGCTTGGCCATCATTTTTGTGGTGCCGTCGCGCACCCATTCGATTTCAACGTCAGGGTGTTTTGCGGTGAACGCGTCGACCGTTGCTTGGGCGTCCTGGTTCGGCTGGGAGGTATAAAGAACCAGTTTGCCGGAAACGTCGCCGGCGAATGCGGATGCGGTTGCACCGACAAAGATGCCGGCAGCCATCAGGAACTTTTTCATGTCACGGATCCTTTTGCGAAAGGCCATAGGTGAATAACAGATGGCCTTGGCTATCAGGCTTGTGTGACAGATTTTTTTTGGCTGCGAAGTAAAAGTACGTGGTGGGCGCCTCCGTCCTATTGGCGGACGACTGCGAAAATATGCTGCCCCCTTCACTGACCATGACACCAGGAGATTGCCGATCGCCAAAAGGTCGGCTATCACCACGTCAAATCGATTTAAAGAAAACTTGCGGACACAAAGCATGACCTCTCAAGGCGTTAAAGCGGAAATCGGCCTGATCGGCCTTGGAACGATGGGTGGAAATCTGGCGCTCAATGTCGCCGAAAACGGATTTCGGATTGCCGTGTTCAACCGGACACCGGAAAAAACCGATCAGTTCATGGAAAAGTCTGGTCCGCTGGCCGAGAAACTCGTGCCAAGCAAGACCCTGGAGGACTTCGTTGCGTCGATCGCTTCACCGCGCGCGATCATTTTGATGGTGCCGGCCGGAGACGCCGTTGACGCGCAGATCGCAGCTCTTCGTCCGCTTCTGGATGCGGATGATCTTATCATCGATGCGGGCAATGCCAACTACCACGACACCAATCGGCGGGCTGAAGAAGCCGCTGAAAAGGGGCCGCGGTTCATGGGCATCGGAGTGTCTGGCGGCGAGGAAGGGGCCCGGTTTGGTCCGTCCATCATGGGCGGGGGCGACAAATCCGCCTGGCACCGCGTCGGGCATATTCTGGAAGCGATCTCGGCCAAGTACGAGGATGAGCCGTGTGCCGCATTCCTCGGCGCTGCCGGTGCCGGTCACCTGGTCAAGACGGTGCACAACGGCATTGAATATGCCGACATGCAGATGATCGCCGAGGTCTATGGTGTGATGCGCGATGGCTTCGGCATGAGTGCAGCCGACGGGGGTGAGGTTCTTGAACGCTGGAATGGCGGGATACTGCAGTCCTACCTGATCGAAATTTCAGGGAAGGTTGCCAAGACGGCGGATCCGGAAACCGGCAAGCCAATGCTGGATATCATTCTGGACACCGCGGGCCAGAAGGGCACCGGCCGCTGGACGGCGATCGAGGCGTTGATGCTTGGCACACCTGCCAGTGCAATCGAGGCTGCCGTTGCCGCACGCAACATGTCTGCAAGGCTTGGGGAGCGTGAAAAGGGCGAAGAGGTGTTCGGCGCGGCGCCTCAGCGTATGGACAAGGACCTTATCGGAATTGACGCGCTTGAAGCTGCGCTCGTTGCCGGAAAGATTATGTGTTACGCACAGGGCTTCGGTCTGATCCTGGAGGCGGCGAAACAGTATGGCTGGGACATGCTACTACCGGAGATCGCCAAGATCTGGCGCAACGGCTGTATCATTCGTTCTTCCATGTTGAACGACATGTCATCCGCACTGTCGGACGATGCGGACCGCAACCTGATGCTGGCTCCGTTCTTCACCGGAAAGCTGCAAGAAACCGAAGCGAGCCTGCGCCAGGTTGTGGCACAGGCGACACTTCACGGTCTGCCGGTCCCGGCCCTGTCGGCAGCCTTGTCCTATTTCGACATCATGCGGACCAAACGTTCTACCGCCAACATGCTTCAAGGCCAGCGCGACTTCTTTGGAGCACACGGGTTTGCGCGCACCGACAAGGACGGCAGTGGCTATCACGGTCCCTGGGCGATGGGTTAAACTTGCATAATTGAAGCTGACCAATTGATACAGTTTGAGCGCGCCAGATGGCGCGCCCCAGAGTTTATCGGTGCGTCAGGCAGGCAGATATGTCTGACCAACAAACTTCGCCGTTGCATCCGGCGCTGTGAGAAATTGCTCATACAGCTGCGTCGATGTCTGGTCTGGGAAGACATTCTCTTCCCCCCGTTCCAGGGCGTCTAGGATCTGCCGGACGACCTCCTGCGGAGATGTTTTGTCGGTTTCAAACTTCTCCGCCATGTCGGTATCCACCGGTCCAGGGTAGACGCCGACGACTTGCGTTCCTTGTGCTGCGAGCTCCGCTCGAAGGCCCTGCGTCAGAGAGTGTACGGCCGCTTTCGAGGCGCTATAGGTGCCCAAAACGGGGAAATTCACGTGCGAGGCGATCGATCCAAGGTTGATGATCGCGCCTCCGCCGTTGGCTTTCAGGATCGGAGCAAAGGCTTGGGACACATTCAAGGTGCCGAAATAGTTGGTCTCCATTTCAAAGCGCCCGCGATCTGCGGCATCCGGATTTGTGAAGCTTGAGAAACCAGCCGTTCCCGCATTGTTGATCACAAGTGCCACGTCTCTGTGTTTTGCCGCGGCTTCAATCTCTTCCGGTTTTGTAACATCCAACTTGACTGGAACCACCTTGCCATTGTTCTGCGCAACAACATCATTCAGTGTTTCTGGCTGGCGCGCGGCTGCGTAGACTTTAGCGGCACCGCGTTCGAGCAGCGCAGTTACGAACGCCCGTCCGATGCCCCGGTTTGCGCCAGTGACCAAGATGGCCTTTCCTTCAACTTTCGACATTTGCATACGCCCTTTCTGGTGGGAGATTAAATAAAATACGGTTCGGTATTTTAATAGGTGCTTGAAAGCGAGTTTCAAGACAATAAAATGCGGATTGGTATTTTATTTTGCGATCTAGCGGGGCAACCAGCATATGCCGAGAGGCCGGCCGAGAAAAATTGATCCCAACGATGCGCTTAAAGCCGCCATGAACATTTTGTGGGAGCGGGGCTATGATCGCACGTCCATGGCGGATCTTGTATCCGCCACGGGAATGGCCAAGCCGGGCCTTTATGCCAACCTTGGTGACAAGGACGAAATTTTCCAAAAGGCGTTGCGGCTCTACCAGGAAGAGATTGGCGCGCCCCCTATCAACGATCTGGTGACCTCACCAGAACCTCTGAAACAGAGTTTGCGCACAGCATTGCGGGGTGTTCTGCACGCAAAAGAAGGGAGCGGACTGCCCGAGGGCTGTTTCATCGTCAACAACAGCTTCGCTTGTTCGGCCCAAAGCCAGCAATTGAAACAGGCGCTGCAAGACCTCAATGTTGAGCGGCGGGACGCCTTTCTTCTCCGTTTCAGGCGGGCCGAGACCGAAGGCGAGTTGCCGGACAGCACCGATATCAAGGCACTTGCAGATTTTTTCGCGGGACAAGCCGCTGCCGTTTCGTCCATGGCGCAGGCAGGGCTCTCGCTGACAGAGCTGCACAAGATGATCGAGGTTAGTTTGTCGGTGCTGCCAGAAGACCCGCCGCGCGGGGGCGCTCAGGGATAGAATCTACGCTTCGGAGACTTCTCAGTTGAAAGCGATACCTGTTTGATCTGTAATTAGCTTGTGCACTCAGATCCCCCGGCGGGGGGCTGCAAGACAAGCGGTCTCCAAAATGGCAACAAAAACCCCAAAAGTGGCGGTCAGGCCTACCATGAGGAATATCCGGCGTGTTTTAGCCGGCTGTGGGGTTGGTCTCTTGGTATTAACTACTCTTGTGGTCTCGGCTCTGACCCTTGGAGTTTTCGAGCCACTCCGGCAATCCATTGCAAGCCGAATTCTGACGGCGCAGCTCAATCGGTCGGCAGAGGTGCAAGGTCCTGTCCGGATCGAATTCGGGTCTCAGATCGTTGTGCGGATGGAGGACGCGGTTGTCGAGCGCTACAGCCAGCCAGAAGGCGGCACCGGAAGGTTTTTTGATTATGTCCGGTTTGATGCACCTTATCGACTTCTTCTAGGCGACTTATCCGGCATCTCCAATTTTGAAATGGCTGGCGCTGACATTGAATTGCTGGCGTCCCCGGGTGAGACCACCGAGGAGGAAATGACCTACTACCAGCTGCCTTCCGAAGTTATCAATCTGCCGGTGTTTGAAGCACTGAAGCTGACCGATGTTACATTACGTTATCTGGGCGTCCAAACTGGTTGGAACGAGCGTGTGAATATACATTCGCTCACTATTGCTCCGTCAGACGAAGCGGACACGCTTGATATTGAACTGGATGCCAACTTGAACGGAACACCGCTTCAAGTATCGGGCGAAATTGCGCGGCCACCGCAAAACGGGCCACTGCAAAATGGCGCATTTGAACTCGCACTGACGTTTCCCGGTATAAACTCCAAAATTTCCGGCAGGATCAACACCTCGACAGCCTACGCTGGTGTTGAGGGTGAGCTTGAATTGTCGTCAGGTTCGCTAGCTCAGGCATTGGCCTCTGGCGGATTGACCAGTGAAGTCGATGGGCAAGTCGATGCGTCTTGGAAGTTCTCCGGAACTCTCGAATCGTTATCGATTTCAAACATCGAGATCAACTTCACAAGCCGACACTCCGACAAGGTGACGATATCGGGGGCGGTTGAAAACGCCAGCCTGGATCCGTCTTTGAATCTTTCGTTCAACGCGCTTTTGGCGCCGTTCGAGTCAGCTGAAAGCGAACTGGCAATTGAGATTTTGGCGCTGGCCGGTGAAATCTACGGCCCATTGAATGATCTGGCGATCCGCAATGCGCAAGTCAAAACCAATGCCGCCATCCTGGATATTGAGACGATCGGCCCGATCTCCGTGGGCCACATTGTTAAGTCCGAAGACGGCCGGGTAGGTTTGCAAGAGCTGACTATCAACAATGGGACCGATGGCGGTCCAAACCTCACACTTAATGGTCAGATCGATGATGTGATTGCATTGGACGGGATAACGCTTGCCGGACGTTTTGAATATCCGGTGTCCTTTTTTCTAAATTCGAACAGGCAACTACAACCGGACCTTGGATTGCTTGCCGGGCAGATTGAGCTCAGCGATTCAGATAGCTGGTTTGCTATCAACACATTTAAGGGAGCAGTTGAAGGCACCGATCTACTGGATTTCAGTTTTGACCTGACTGTGCCTGAGTTGCGTCGGGTCGATGAGCTTAAATTCACAACCGAATTTGCTATTCCCGACCCTGCAGCAGTGGTGGAGCTGGTTTCGGGGACGGCGTTTGAACCATTGCCAGGTCTCACTTTCTCAGGGCAAAGCAGCCTGCAATCGGGCCAACTTGGGATTTCCGGTGAGTTTGTTTCCGGAAGCAGCGCCATCAAGGCTGATCTTAATGTTGGCCAAAAGCCCGAGACCTCCACATGGCTGTTAAGCGGTGATATTCGCTCTGAAGCTTTGAACCTCTCGGAGTTATCGGGTCTCGCGCAGCTTGCCGAGCTTGGTTTTGAAGGACCGCAGACCGGGCTTGAAATCACTGACAGTGACGCATCCCAGTTTGCGGCCAGCATTCATGTCGCAGCGAAAAGCCTGGTCGCGGGCAAAAAGAAAGCAGGTGATATCTCGGCACATGTTCATTTCGAGGACGAGGTTTTGAGCATTGCAGAGTTGGCGTTGGCATATATCGGCGGACGGGTGAGCGGTGATCTCGGTTTCAACTTCAAAACAGAACCGCCGGTGGCTTCAGTCAAAGGTCGGATGGAAAAGTTTCCACTCAAAAGCCTGATGAATGAGCTTGGCCTCACGGCACCGATCAGCAGCACTGTCTACGCCAGTCTCGATCTCCACGGAGAGACCGGCTCCATGAACGCTTTTCTGGATACGTTGAACGGCAAAATGACGACATCGTTGTGGGGAGGACGTTTTCCGGATCGTTTGATCGAACTAAGCGGTTTGAGTGTTTTCACCTGGCTGATGTCCGGTAACTCGGAACAAGGTGCCAAGCTGGTCTGTGCGGTTCTGCCACTCGGATTCAAATCCGGTAACGCGTCAGGCAATTCCCTGGTTGTCGAAACCGAAAATGTTCAGATTGTCGGAGGCGGTTCAGTCAACTTCAAAAGCGGCAATCTGGACCTGGCCTTTTTGCCGCGCGCTAAGAAAAAGCAACTTGTTGAGATTGTGTCTCCATTTGAGATCAAGGGGAACCTCTCGGACCCGGAGCTTATTGTGAAAGACGGCGGAGCGGGCCGAGCCATGGGAGAGGTCTTGTCACTTCCGATCAACGTCCTCGGTCACATC
>CALDSI010000558.1 GCA_937911395.1 uncultured Labrenzia sp. | reverse complement strand
GTCCGGCGGCGTCATGCAAAACGCGATCCTTGCCGATGGGCTTTACGAACAGCTTAAGACACAAGGGCTCGACGTTCTGGTTCCCGGAAAACTGCCCGCCAACGATGGCGGCCTGTCGCTTGGTCAGGCGGCGATCGCCGCCATGCAATAGTCATGCGATATCCGGTTTGATTAAGCCGGAAAGACTATGCCGCGCTGCCTTCGGCCAATTAACTTGATGCAGTGCCAAACCGGCGCGAAAGCTCGGCAATGTGCGCGGGTCCCACCTCACAACATCCACCGACAATCGTGGCTCCAAGATCAATCCAGTCAGCGGCATGATCCGCATAGACCTCAGGTGTCAAATCAGTGCGCGCGGCAAGCTTGGAAACGCTGCTGCCCTTCTTGAGAAATTCCGGTTTGATGGCCGTAAACCCGTTGGCATAAGCCCCGGTCTTCAGGCCCGACTGACTGAGGACAGCCATTCCTCGGGTGACCGCCTCCGGCACCGAACAATTGATCAAGACCGCCTCTGGTCCATGGTCCTTGACGACTTCCAACACTTCTTCCAGCGGCTCACCGGATCGAAGCGCAACACCATCCCCATCATCGACTGTCAAAGCGATCCAAACCGGTTTGTCGTGCCTGAGGGAAGCGGTCAGGGAGGCGCGCGCCTGTTCGATAGAGGCGATCGTCTCAATCAGGAAGACGTCGACGTAATCCTTCTGAACCCGGCAGATTTCGTCATAAAGATCGATGGATTGGTCTTCCGGCGGCGCTCCGTCATGGCTGTACGACCAGCCAAGCGGACCAAGACAACCGGCCACAAGACCACTGCCATGCGCATCTCGCGACTGACAGGCAAGGTCGCAGGCAAGGTGATGAAGCCGCTCGAACTGATCATCCAGCCCGTTGGGCCGCAGCCGGTCGCGGTGAAGCGTGTAACTGTTGACGGTTGCTACATGTGCACCGGCAGCGAAGAAGTCGTCATGAATAGCACGGACGAGATCTGGCCGTTCCATCATGAGCTCACAGGACCAAAGCCCGCTCGGCACCCGCCCGCTACGGTGAACCAGTTCCTGCCCCATGCCGCCGTCAAGGATCGTGATGTTGCTCATTCTTGTCCGTTTCCAAAATGCCTTGGCCGAAAACCGGCATTTTTCGGGTTCTATTGTTCGTCGTTCGAATGCACGTGCGGCAAAATCGATTTGGGCGCAGTAACTCCCGGCCCAGCTACAGGCGAAGTCTTACGCAGTCAGACATGGATTGGATCGGTATTATTAGCTTCTACTGCTGAGAGATCACCTCCGGCTCAAGGCACCTTACAAGCCAGATATTTAGAAGCGGTACCTGCTTCACAGAGCAAGAGGTTTAGAGTTCGGATCACAACTTAACGACATGAGCGCAATTGGTTTGCAAATCCACTTA
>CALDSI010000557.1 GCA_937911395.1 uncultured Labrenzia sp. | reverse complement strand
GGAGGAGACGGCAGCTGCGGCAGCTGCAAAAGCGGAATCGCCTGAGGCGGACCGGCTCGAAAAAGGTAAAGCGTACGAAGCTGATCCGCTGTTTCTCTACCTCTGGGACCGGGGGTTTGCGACACCCTCTTATGACAAACGCGGTTTGACCCGGTCGCTGGACCGCTGGGTTGCCGGGTTGATCGGGTATAATGACGCCCGAGCCAACTACGCGATGCTCACCGGGATCCCCGAGCGCATGGCAAAACATGCCGCACGCTGCGCCGAGATCGCAGACCAGGAACAGGCGAAACTGGCAGAGCTCAGCCGCAACGCCATGACCGATGCCGCAGGCACGGATCTGGTCGGAAGCATTGAAACGCTGAGCGGCGAGATCGACGGTATCGACGGCGATCTTGATCAACTGGACCGAAGGATTGAAACACTCGCCGGTGCCCTCGCAGAGTTCGCAAGCGGCGAAGACAACGATTTCCAGAAAGCCGAAGAACACCTCGCGTCTTCGCTGCAGATGGATGCCCTCAATGATCTGTGGCGAGCGGCCATCGAAACGCCGTCTCCGGAAGACGAGAAGATTGTCCAACGCATTGAGGACTTCAAGGACCGCATTGAGCAGGTCGCCCGGGAGGTTCGCCAGGACCGGGAACTGCAGAGGGATATAGGCCGCCGCCGGGCCGAGCTCGCAGATGTCGTCAAACGGTTCCGCTCCAATGGATATGGCAGCTGGGAAACAACGTTTTCCGATGATCGCTTGACGACAGTGCTGCTCGGCGAACTCGTGAAGGGCGCGATTTCCGGCGCTGAGTATTGGGATAGGGCACAACGGTCCCACAAGCGCCGCCGTCCCAAAGGCCGCCGGGTGGCATTTCCAAAGGGCAAAGGCCTTCCCCGCTCCATGGGCGGCTTCGGTGGAATTCCGGGCCCCGGCGGGTTTGGCGGGCCGGGAGCCGGTATGCCGGGCGGGAATGACGGGTTTGGTGGCGGAGGCTTCAAGACCGGCGGCGGATTTGGCGGCGGCGGCTTCAAGTCAAGCGACACATTCTAGGGTCATATTTGTGACACTGGTGCAGAAACCGGCCCTTACGATACAGCAGCTTCCTTGCGCTGGCGAAAGACCTGTTTTAGACCGAACGAATAGAGACATTCATTCAAGCTCAGGCGATCTCATGCGGCATCTCATTCTTGCAGGCCTTTGCGCCCTCCCACTTGCAGCGTGCCAGTCCAGCAACCCACACCACGCGTCCCTTGGAAACCAGCCGCAGCTGACCGTACCGCAGGGAGCGCAAAGCGTTAAGGTCGCCGCCGACCCGATGACCGTTCGCTCCGCTTTGGTCTCGAGTGCCCAGGAACGCGGCACCATCGTGATCCAGGACGAGCCGAACATGGTCGTCATGGAGCGCCAGCTGACCGGCGAAAACCCGGCACTGGACAGCCAGTTTGGCCCTTCAGACAACGGCAACCGTGTTATCCGCATCCGGCTCCGCTTCACAGGCACCCCGTGTGAGACGCTCGTTGTTCAGGATCTTGCCGTGATCAACAACGTCCGCACGGCGCTGGAACAGAGCTTCGTTCTGCCGGGCAATCCGAACACCATGCAAAGCCTGCAAGGCCTGAAGAGCCGTGCCGAACAGAGCAGTTCCTGCCCGCCGGTCGCGTCTTAAACCATCACATTGTGACACCGAACCTACCCGCGCCTATCCGCTCATCTGGAAAATATAAAAAGTATTTTCTTGTTTAATAGTGCATCATACCCACCTGTCGCTTAGAATTAATGATTGCAATGACAGGTGAAGGAGCGGATGAGGCATGGGCACGCTAGATGGCAAGACAGTGGTTATCACCGGTGCGGGCCGATCAACCGGCCGGGCACTCGCGGCCGCATTGGCGGACCGTGGTGCTGATGTTCATCTGTCCGCACGAGACGAGGCGCAGGCCCAAGGCACGTGCCGCTTTATCAAAGATGTCACCGGCTCGCCCGCCACTGCCTACAGCTGCGATATCGCCGATCCGGGCAGTATCCAGCAGTTTGTCTCGGATCTGAGCGCCAACACGCCCAAGATCGACATTCTGATCAACAGTGCGGCCATGTGGCTGTCCGGATCTTTTGACGCGACAGACGACGATCATTTGATCGCAGCCGTAAATTCTACGGTGACCGGAACGATCCTCCTGACCAAACACTGCCTTCCGCTGTTGGACATGTCAGAAGAGCCTGACATCCTGACCATTGTGTCAAAGTCGGGTTTGGCATTGGAGGGTCAATCGGAACCCAATGCTGCCTACCATGCCACCAAGAGCGCCCAGACCGCCTTCATGAACCGGCTTCGCCAAACACATCCCCATATTCGGGTCATGTCCGTCTTTCCGCCCGATTTTGAAAGCGATCTGGAATATAAGAGTTCCGCCTGGTTCGAACGGCCCTCCCCAGGCACGGGCAGAACAATGACCGCCCGGCATGTCGTGGAAGCGATCCTGTTCGCCCTGGAACAAGACCGCATCTGTTCAGTGGAATCGCTCGTCCTCGGCAATTCCGCGTCTGGTTAAACCAACCCTCATAGGATGCCGTTCGCGCCGGCTGCCAAACCTAGGGTTCAGGCCGGCACGGCCTCGGGCGCGAACTGCTTCAGAAACTCCGGGCTCGGAGGGATCGGTTTGATCACATCAATCATGACGCCGTTCGGGTCTTCGGTGATGAAATGCCGCTGACCAAAGGCTTCGTCCTTCAGCGCCTGCAGGATCGGCAGTCCGGCGTCCGTGGCGCCTTCATAGATCTGATCGAGATCTTCCACCTCAAAATTCAAAAGCATGGCGCCAGTACCCTGCCCCCGCCGGACTTCCGGGACGGTTTCATGGTCCTGATCGAGAATGGCGAGGTTCACGGCCTCGTCCTCGATCGATTGCAGATGCACATACCAGTCTGCTTCGAACACGGCCTTGAACCGAAAGTGATCCTGATAAAACCGGGCAGTCCTGGACACGTCCTTTGTCATAAGGACAGGGTAATACTGGGTGCATTTCATCACGCGTCTCCTGCAATCCAACACAGAGCATCAACCCAATTGAGCTGATGGGGCTTTTCAGCCGTAACAAATAAACATACAGTATGTATGTAATTACTAATTAACATACAGGCTGCATGTATGCAAGATGAAAAACCGCGCCGGTCCCAGGCCGAGCGCCGTGCCGAAACCCGGAAAGCGCTTCTGGAAGCTGCCCGCGCACTCATTGTTGAAAAGGGATATGCGGAGACCGGGACCCCGGAGATCGTCAAACGCGCCAACGTTACCCGCGGCGCGCTCTATCATCATTTTGAGGACAAACCGGATCTGATGCGCGCGCTGGTTCAGCAGGAAGCTGCGGCAGTTGCAGCTGAAATTGCCGCCGAAACCAACACAAGCCAGTCTCCGCTGGAGGCCTTCATGGCCGGAGCCAGTGCCTACTTTTCCGCGCTGTCCGTGCCCGGACGGGCAAAGATCCTGCTTCTTGAAGGCCCTACGGTGCTCGGCCTGGAAGAAATGGCCGAGATCGACCGGACAACCGGCGGAGCAACGCTTCTTGAAGGATTGCAGCACAGTGCGGCGCATGGGTATTTGCAGGACGTTCCCCTGGAACCGCTCGCCGAGCTCCTGTCCGCCGCCTTCGACCGGGCGGCACTAGAAATCGCGAATGGCGCAGACCGTTCAGCATACGAAACAGCCACAAAGACGCTTCTCGCCGGTGTCCTGGCAACCAAGTGAGCTGGTAATCAAAACAAAACGGGACTAAGAGGACCCCACCTTCCCAGTGCGTCCGGCCAGCCCAAGCTGCTCCGTCCGCGCCAATCTCCAAAGATCGGGTCCGGTTTGGCCGAAGTTGCGTTTGATATTCTGCTGCTGCTGTTTGTGGCTGCGTTCATTGCCGGGTTTATTGATTCCATTGCAGGCGGCGGTGGATTGATCGCCATCCCTGCTCTCCTCATGGCCGGGCTCCCCCCGCTGGAAACACTCGGAACAGCCAAGCTGCAAGCGCTGTTTGGCTCCGGTTCCGCCACCCTTGCCTATTCACGCCGCGGGCTTGTTGATTACAAAGTCATTCTGCCGATGGCCGGACTTTCAGCGGCTGGCGCGGTCTGTGGAGCGCTGGTTGCCACAATCCTGCCGACAGACGTGCTCCAGGCAGCCCTGCCCGTCGTCTTGATCCTGATTGCCGTCTATTTCGCGCTGAAACCCAATGTCGGCGCGGTCGAACAGGTGCCGCGCATGACCAGCTTTGCCTTCGGCGCGACCCTTGTTCCGGCAATCGGCTTTTACGATGGTATCTTCGGCCCGGGCACCGGATCCTTTTTCATGCTCGCCTTTGTCGCCCTGATGGGCGCAGGTCTCTTGAAAGCCACAGCTCATACGAAGGTGCTGAACTTTGCTTCGAACCTTGCAGGGTTTCTTGTGTTCATGGTGAGCGGAGCCGTGTTCTGGAAGATCGGTCTGCTGATGGGACTGGGTCAGTTTCTCGGAGCGCAGGCCGGGTCCAAGCTGGCCATGAAGAACGGCGCGAAGATCATCCGCCCGCTCCTAGTGTGCTCGTGCATCGCCATGGCCGTCAAACTGCTTCTGGATCCGGCAAACCCGGTCCGCATCATGCTGGCGCTGTAGGTTTCTTTTCCGAAGAGCGGCCAAGTCCAAATTCTGCGGCGAGCAGATTTCCGACGACAAGGATAACCACGCCGATAAAGATCCCCGCCAATCGATCAAGAACCGGCTCAACGGTCGTCGGTGGGCCGCTGCCCGTTACCATCGTCATCAGGTATGCCAAAACAGCCTGTGTTCCGACAT
>CALDSI010000556.1 GCA_937911395.1 uncultured Labrenzia sp. | reverse complement strand
TGTGCGGTTTGATATTCTTTGCCGGCTAAGGCTGGAGGATCCGATAATGATTGCCATTCAGGACTGCATCGGGATGTCCGATCTGGACGAGGCTGAAATCCTTGCTCTTGCCGAACACGAACATATCAGCGAAATCGCGGCGGCAGCACTCGGTGCTTATCTTCTGCATCAACCAAAGGGCGCGGATAAGATTGTGCGCATGATTGAGGACGACATTCGTGACGCCCTTGATCGTGGGGACAAGGCCCATGCGAAGGAATTGGTCATGGCGCTTCGGCATTTTCTCCATGAGCACGCGGGAGAACTTAGCCGCAGGACATCTGACTTGAGCTAAAGAGCCTGAGCGGCCGGCCGGGAAGCGCAAAGGTAAGAAAGGCGGAGATGGGGCCATCTCCGCCTGTCGCGAGTTCTTGCTTTTTTGGTATTACAGCTCGGACGGATCGACGTTTTCGATTTCAGTCCACTTATCGTCGCCTTTTTCAATGAAGCCCGCCGTGTCCTTGTTCCAACGCTCCTGGATGCTTTCGGACAGGTTCAGGTAAAGCTTGCCATCAACGATTTTCCAGAGGTCCGGATCGCCATCTACCTTCACGCCCATCGCGGTGCCGAAGGCACAGAACCCGCCGTATTGCGGCAGATACTTCTCAGGGTTCTTTTCAAAAAGGTCTTTGTTTTCTTCAGAGGTAAACCGGTAGGTCGCACCGTTGTGGACCGACGTGATGGAGAAATCGCCATCTTTCGGAGCGCCATTGGTGAAATAGGAAACCGGGTCAACGCCGCGCAAAGCAAGGCCGGTGACGGTTGCGTTGACATCAACACCTGCAGCAAAGGCGCTGGACACCAGAGTGCCGGCAACAACAGCAGCAGCAACGGTGCCGCGGATCAGATTGGCAAACATGTTTTTTAAACTCCAAGAAAAGACAGGGTAATCGGCAAGGGAGTTCATTTTGAAAATAAGGAACCAAACGGTTCCAAACTTGCCAAAAAAAATTTGCCCTCACCGGTGAACCTAAGTTGGGAGCTCGGGTGATCATCTGCAAAGCACGAAGCGGTGAGCGGTTTGTGAAATCGTGAGAACACCCACCTAAAAGACGATGGTGTCATGGCGATCGGTGCCCGATCATCCTTGCAAACCGCCCGAAAGGTGCCGATGTTTGTGTTGCAGCTGAAGGAGGCTGATCGGACGGATGGCAAGACCAAGGGAATTTGAAACAGATGCAGCACTGGACAGTGCCATGAGCCTGTTCTGGGACCTTGGCTATGAGGAAGCGTCTCTTGCCCGTCTTCTGAAGACCATGAAGATCACGAGGGGATCTTTCTACAAAGCATTCAAAGACAAGAACGCAGTCTATCTGGCAACGCTGGACCGCTACGATCGGCAGGTCGTGTCTTCGACAGTTGCTTTTTTGGGTAACCCCGAAAATGGGTCTGGTCGGGACCGCATCCTCAGCCTTCTTACAAAAATCGCGGACATGGCCGAGACAGACGGCGACCGGCTTGGCTGCTTTTTATGTAACGCTATGGCAGATAAGGCAGCGCTAGGCGGGGAGATCGAACAAAGGTTGCAGGCTATGGCCCTGCGGCTGGAAGCGGCCTTTCAAAAAGCCCTGGAAGATGATTTGACCCTGTCAGATCGTGCGGGCCACCGCGCCGGAGAAACAGCGCGGGCCCTGTTGGCGCTTTACTTTGGAATGCGTGTTTTGGGACGCGCCGGTCTCGCTGGCCGAATGGCGCGGGATTGCGTCACGCAAGCCGAAAACCTGATTGCCGGTTTTACCGCAT
>CALDSI010000555.1 GCA_937911395.1 uncultured Labrenzia sp. | reverse complement strand
CCGAGCCCATAAGGCATCCTCCTAGCTGTGCCTCTGCTTTTCTAGGACTTCCATCCGGCACTGATATGCGCCTTCATTTTTCCATCGGTCCAACTGGAAAAACACCCGACACCATCTTCCGCCCATCCGACACTTTCAAAAATCGAACACTTGGACGAGCAGAAGCCGGTGGTCGGTGGGCCAAGGCGCTGCGCGGGCGCTTGGTATTGTATTGTTTCCTCCATTGTTTGATCAGGATCTGTGCTTCTTTCAGGCTACAGAAGGTTTCTCCGTCCAGCAGCTCGTCTTGGAAGTGGGAGTTGAAGCTCTCGCAATATCCGTTTTCCCATGGCGACCCTGGTTCGATGTATGCGGGCTTTTCACTCCCAGCTTTGATCCAGTCCCTGACGGCTTGAGCAATGAATTCCGGCCCGTTGTCCGATCTGATGCAGGCTGGGACACCCCGAAGAATGAAGAAATCCGTTAGCACATCAATCACATCGGTGGAATTGAGCTTTCGCTTCACTCGGATTGCCAGGCACTCTCGGGAATACTCGTCGAGGATGTTCAACATCCGGAAAGCCCTTCCTTCATTGGTTCTGCAATGCACGAAGTCATAACTCCAGATATGATTAGGACTCTCTGGTCGCAACCGGACACATGATTCGTCATTCAACCAGAGCCGCCCTCTCTTCGGTTGTTTCATTGGCACTTTCAGCCCCTCCCGTCGCCACAGCCGCTCGATGCGCTTGTCATTCACATGCCAGCCGGCCTCTCTTAGCAAAGCAGCGATAGGCCGGTAGCCGTAACAGCCAAACTGCCGGGCAAGCTCAATCATGTCCGCTACAAGACGTTCTTCGTCAACGCGCCCTCTGGGCACGTTCCTCTGGTTGGACCGGTGCTGACCCAGAACACGACAGGTTCGGCGCTCTGACACGCCGAGATGTAGACGGATATGATTGATGCAGGCACGACGACGGGCGGGGTTCAGAAGTTTCCCTTCGCAGCCTCTGACAAGATCAACTTATCCAGGGTCAGATCAGAAACGACTTTGCGTTGCCGTTCATTTTCTTTCTGAAGGCGTTTGAGTTCTTTCAGATGGTCGGTTCCCATCCCACCATACTGCTTTCGCCACCGGTAATACGTCTGTTCGGTGATACGAACCTACCGGACGGCATCGATCCTTGGCATCCTCTGGCCGACAAGGACTTCAACCTGCCGCAACTTCGAGACAATTTCTTCTGGCTTGTGTCGTTTCGTAGCCATTCATGATCCCCCGTTTTCCTAAACATAACGGTGGACCACTTCAAAGGGGGAGGATCAGTCTGGTGCCGGGAGTGGATGAACTGTCTTTGGGTGAGAAACAGGCATTGTATAGTGGCACAACTCGCCGCGTTCGCCCAGTTGGGCCGAGATACCGAATTCACAGACCCGCAAAGTTTTTAACGCCACCTGTTTCTTGCGCAACTCGCTTTGCGTGCTCAAAGAGAGCCCATCTGTCTTCAGGTGCTTTCATCAATCCGAGATTTGTAACAGTCGTCATAACACAGGCAAGTTCCTGCTGTGCGTCAAACACGGGCACCGCCTGTCCCGTGATACCGGGCGACAGATGCCCGGTGAGCTCCGCCCAGCAAGTTTCACGCATTTTTTGTTTCTCGCGTTTTGAAGGTTTTTTGTCTCGGAACCCGGCGGGTTGGAGTTTGCGTGCAACGTTGGTATGAGCCTCAGAAAGATAGGCCTGAAAGAGCAGGCCGCAAGCCGTGTTATCTAGCGGCAACACATCACCAAGGCTAATGGTATTTATGGCGAAATAGGCACTCCGATACCATCTGACGACAGTTGGGCCCCTTTCGGTCCAGATCGCAACTCCTGCGGTAAAGGCGTGGTCATTTGCCAAGTCCTTCATGTGCCTGGCCGCAATTTCGACAGGATCAATTCTCCTCAAAGCGCTGATTCCGACCCGTAAGGCCGCTGGTCCGAGGTCATACTGACCGGAAAGCGGGTCTTGTTGGACCAATCCTTCTTTTACGAGACTCTGCAGATACCGGTGCGCGGTAGGACTTCCTGTGCCAGCTTCCCGAGCGATTACGCCGAGGGGTAATGGCCCTGTTGCATCAGAAAGTACGTTTAAGAAACGAGCCGCAATGGAAACGGACTGAATGCTTGCGGATCTCCTTTGCTCACTCTTCGTGGTGTTAGAGCCGTCATCAGCGCTCATGACACAGATGCCTTTGTGTCACCCGGAAATAGTCTCGGACCAACTTGCAATTTCACAAAAAAACTCAACTCAAACCCTCCCGTTAAAAAATAACCTATTGACCTTAACACCGGAATTCAATGCTGAAGTTCAGGAAATTTTGTTAAATTTCAGCCTGTTGGATCATTATGTTCCAGCACTAAAAGAAAATTCATGAGTTTTTGACTCATGTTGTAATGTGTAATCAATTCTGTATAGTGAAACTTATCAAGACCGAAGGCGAGAGCCAAGCAAGCACGGACAGCTATTGGGCATGATCTCTTTCTTTGAAGCGTGTCGCAGGCAAGATCTCACCAGCTTGCGCACATCACTCATCAGGGTAAAAAGATGAAATTGTCTCGAAATGCGATGCTGCTCGGCGGCACAGCTTTGTTCACGCTCTCGCAGTTTTTGACCGGTGCTGTGCAGGCTCAGGACAACGGAATAATTGTCGATCCGGAGACGACTATTCTGGACACAATCCTTGTGAGCGGCGAAAAAGTTGGCCGAACCGTTCAAGACACGGCCAGTTCAATTTTCATCATCACCAGTGAAGACCAGGAAACACGGCCAGAAGAGCAGAGTGTCCAGAGTGCCGTTCAGGACGTGCCCAACGTTTACTATCCCGGCACCGTTGGAGTTGCGCCGATTATCCGAGGACAGGACACACAAGGACCGAATACAGGAGCGATCGCCTTTTACTCCGGCACGGTTCCGCGCGCCTCGATCAACGTCGATGGCCAGTATCAAACCTATTTCGAGACCGTCTACGGCGCGACGTCGATCTGGGACATCGATCAGGTCGAAGTATTCCGTGGTCCTCAGACCACCTCACAGGGATCCAACAGCATTGCAGGCGCAATAATCCTCAAGACAAAGGACCCTACCTTCACACCCGAAGGCGCATTGCAGGTTCAGTACGGCAACTACAATACGCACCGGGCCTCCGGTATGCTGTCCGGCCCGCTGAGCAGTCAACTCGCGGCAAGAGTGGCACTGGATTACTACGGCCGCGACACATTCATCGACTACATCAATTCCAGATTTACCGACGACAACACCAATCTCGATATCATGTCGTTTACAGGACGGGCAAAGTTGCTCTATGAGCCGGACGCCATTCCGGGTCTGACGGCCAAGGCAACTTTTGTTTCTACGCAAAACAATCAGCCGACCTTCGAAGCGGCAACTGTTGAGCCCTTCAAAGATTTGAACAACACCCAGACCAGTGTTCCGAGCTTTTATCAACGAACCTATTCCGGCATATTTGATCTAAACTACGAATTCTCAAATGGCGTGATACTGAACAACACAACCCAGTTCACCGACCTGTCTGTCGACCGAGACCTTGAAAACAATAGTGAGGGCGGCGCAACAATCGATCAGCAGAACGTGTCGAACGAGTTTCTGTTGAACTTCGGTGATGAAACCAGCACAGTGAGTGGCGTTGTCGGACTCTATGCGTCCCGGACGATGTCCGACGAAACCTTGTTGCTTTCCTATAGCGGCGACCCGGTATTCGACGACACCAAGGACAATGTGGGCCTCTTCACCGAAATTGATTACCGGATCAATGAAGCCTGGACTTTGACCGGTGGACTGCGCTTTGAGAGCGACCGGGTCCAGCGGACTGGTCAATCGACCTCGGCAATTGTCGGGCGCGGGGCAGCCATCGATCTGGACTATGACGAGACCTTCAACGCGCTTCTGCCGAAAATTGCCCTTGCCTATTCGGTAACGCCCGACGTTACGGTTGGCGGCCTGATCAACCGCGGGTTCAATCCTGGCGGTGTCTCCGTCGATTTTCGCTATGGAACCTCGACGCCTTTCGACGCAGAAACCGTCTGGAACTACGAGATTTTCGGCCGTGCCAATCTTCTGGATGACAGGCTTACGGTATCGGCCAACGCTTTCTATTCCGACTATCGTGATGCGCAGCGCTACTTCCAAGCGACGCTGCCTGGCAGCACGATTAACCAGATCGTGACCTTGAATGCCGAACGCTCGCATGCCTATGGCGTCGAATTTGCGATGGGATACCAAGTCCTCGACAACCTGCGCGTCTCCGCAAACGCAGGTATCTTGAAAAGCGAAATCACCGAGTTTGATGCTCTTCCGTCAGTGGAGGGCAACGAATTCAGCAAAGCGCCGGGCTACACGATTGGTGCTGGTATCGAATGGAACGTGTTGGATAATCTGATGCTGTCGGCCAATGTCGAGCATTTCGACGGATATTATTCCGACGACTTAAACAGCCAATCTCTGCAAATTGATGCGTACACGGTCGCGAACGCACGGGCGACCTATCAGGTGCATGATCACTTTCAGATCTTTGGCTACGTAAACAACATTTTCGATTCACGCGTCCCGACCTGGAAAGAAAACCGGCGTGACGTTGCTAATTTCGCTGTGATGTCGGCGCCTCGTATGTTCGGAATTGGCGCCAAAGCCACGTTCTGAGCCTCTTAGCCAACCTCTCAAACCCACCGGGTGAATGAAATGAATTGCACTGCGATACTTCTCTTGTACCGCAGTGCATTTTTTTAAGTGAACGGACTTTCGTTTAAAAAATGCGATGTCTGGAACAGCAAAACCGGGGCAGAATTATCGTCTTGCCTGGTCGCTCAGTTAAGTTGCCTTCAACATCTGCACGGCCACTACCCTGCCAAAGGTTCGGAACAACCCGTTAGCGTGACTTCAGAGTCCAGCTCTCAAAGGCATCCAGCATGTGGTTCGCGCTGGCAAGCGTTGGCGTGATCACCTTTGCCGGATCGACAAACAGGATGCGATTTTCCAGGTTGGGTTTCATAAACTGCTGCCAGCCAGGGACAATCCGATCCAGTTTGGCGCGTGTACCCGTCTCACCGCGATCGTCTTCCGTATAGCTGTTGAGCAACACCAACAAATCCGGGTTGAGCCTGCCGAAGGCCTCGGCACTGAGCGGCATAAGCATCATGGAACCGCCACCAGCCGCGAGTTTGCTTGTCTCGTCAACGTTCAGTCGTATGAAACCGAGATCTTCAAGCGCCTGCACCATACCGGAGGCATTGCCGACAACATTAAGCTGGTCAGTCAGAAAAACAGGAAGATAGGTCAGACCTGCCGAATTGGCAGGCAATGTTTCTCGAAGACTTGACACGCGCTCCAGATAAGTCGCCTTCCGGGAATTGAACACTTCCGTTAGACCGACCAGCGCAGCGAGGTCGTCCTGAATTTCGATACCGTGAACTTTAGCGCTGGAAACGTTCTGAAGATAAACAGGCGCTACCGATGCGAGCTGATCCAGTTTGCCAGCATCCAGTTCTGTTGCGACTATCAGGTCCGGCTCCAGGGCCCGAAGCTTTTCAAGATCTGGTTGGCCAAATGGGCCGAATCCTCTTGGTTTGGGTCGTCCTTCCCCCAAAACCGTATCAATAAAGTCGACGGCAATCACGAAGCTGCCGTCATCCGCGCGGCCGTAGCTGCCGGTGATTTCGATACCGAGGTCCATTAGAGGCAGGCCGAGCAGCGGTTCATGCATGACGACGACCCGATCCGGCTGTCGCGGCACCAGGACCTCACGCCCGGTGTCGTCGCTGACCAGCCGTTCGTCCGCCCAGACCGGACCCGTTACGAGCATTGCCGCGATGAAGGAAAAAACAAGATGACGCATGACGCACCTTTCAATGTGACTGGAATTTACGGAGCGCCTGAAGGCGCAGTGCGATAATGAAGAGCGGAACACCTATGATGGTCAGGCTGAGGCCGAGCGGCATGGGCAGGCCAACAGCAACACCACGGGTCAGCGTATCGGCGGCAACAACCAGTATACCGCCCGTCAGCCCCGACAACACCAGCCGGGCCCGGCCTGTCGCCGGTGACAGAAACGCAGCGATGTGCGGCGCTAGAATCCCCAGAAACATGAGCGGCCCTACGGCCGTCACGGCAGCAGCGCTGAGGACAACGGCAAAGAGCAAGAGCAGCGGCTGGGATCGTGCCACGGGCTCGCCGAGCGCCATGGCCATCTCGTTTCCGAGGTCATAAGCGGGGAGCAAGCGACCGGCAATAAGGATACCGGAAACGAGATGGCCATGCAGTGGCAGGAAAGCGGCAATGAGCGACCAGTTGGCCTGAAACAAGGAGCCGGCGAGCCATTCGGACAACGCTAGTGAGGTTTCAGGAGGTAGGTAGAGAATGAGCAACGTTCCGAAGGACGATAGAACCGTTTCGACAGCAATTCCCATCAAAACGATTGCAAGACCGCTTGAGCGGCCTCCGCCGACAAGCCATAGCAGAAGACCCGCCACACAGAGCCCGCCAGCGACAGCGGCCAATGCAACAAGGCTTTTGGGTGCCAAGGGCACCACAATCAGCAGAAGCATGATCATGATCATGGAGCCCTGACTGAAACCGAACAGTCCCGGATCAGCGAGCGGATTTCGGGCAAGGGACTGCAGCACAGCACCAGAGAGCGCAACCGCCCAGCCAACCATGAATCCCACAAGAATACGCGGCAGTCGCACATCAATGAGCGCGTATACCTTAGCATCCGACAATTCAGCGCCTACAAAAATCGCGAGAAAGTCCGAAATACCAGTCTTGGTGAGCCCGATTTGAAGCGAATAAACCGCCAGAAGCACAGCGGCCATTGCGAGACCAAGACCTGCAAAAAGGTTGGATATCTTGATCTGGAAGCCATTCTTGAAACGCAGAATGCCAAGGCCGTCGGTCGCCGTGCCCCGTCTGATCATGCTACCCCCTGCTGAGCACCGGAAGAAAGGTAGAAGCGTTTGATGATCAGAATGAACACAACGCCACCGACAAGGTCGGTTACGAGGCCTGTGCTCAATGAAAAGGGATAAAGCGCCTCCCTGCCGATAAGATCAGCCATAATGCAAACCATGGCCCCTGTCAGGAATGCCGCCGGCAATGAAATTCGCAGATTGTTGCCAACCAGAGGACGCACGATATGCGGCACGACAAGCCCGACGAAACCGATTGGTCCGCAGATGGCAACAGCGGAGCCTGCCCCCAGAACGGCGGCAAGGATTGCAAGGCCAGACACAATCGGAACGTTAACGCCAGTTGAAGCGGCTTTCTCGGCGCCGAACAGGATCAGTGTCAGCGGGCGCGCAAGGACAAGAAGCATAAGGATCGCGATCACTCCCACCCACCAAAAAAGGGCAAGCCGGTCGGCATAGGCATGATTGATCGTGCCAACGATCCAGCTGAGCAAATCTGATCGGCGGGCCGGGTCCGACAGGAGTAACGCGTTGGTGAGCCCGGTGAAGAACATTGTAACCAGCGCCCCTGAGAGGATCAGTGACAGTCCTCGCGGATCGTTCCGCCGTCCGGCCGCCTTTGCAACGGCAAGAGAGGCAAGGAAACCTGACAAGGCTCCAACAAGCGCTGCGGCTCCTTGAAGTTTGGTATCGAGATTGAAAAGCAGCACGCCGGCGACCAGGAAAAGCGCCGCCCCGGCGTTGACGCCAAGGGTCGTGGGCGAAGCCAGCGGGTTGCGTACCAGACTCTGGAGCACAAATCCGCATACGGCCGTTACGCCGCCGACATAGAGTGCAATCAGGGTTCGCGGCACCCGCTGATAAAGAAGAACCGCCTCTTCAAAGCTCTGTGCATCCGACCCAGCGAACGCAAACAGAAGCTGTGGGAGATCGGTGGAGCGGAACCCGAGAAACAGGTGCACGCCAGCGACGACGGGAAGCAGAAACGTCATCGCCGAAAGGAAAACCAGACGTCTTTGCATCAACAAAACACCGTGGTTTCAGAACGCTCCGGAAAACAAACAAGCCGCCCCTCTTTTTCAAAGACCTGTGCCTTCAGGCCGAAAACACTCTCGATATTTTCCGGGGTGACCGCATCTTCGACCGTACCCGATATCAGACACTGCCCACCACGCATCAGGGCAACATCGTCTGCAAATGCGGCGGTGAGGTTCAGGTCATGGAGTACGGAAATGACGGTCTTGCCATGGTTTTCGACAAGGTCCCGCACGAGCTCGAGAACAGCAAATTGGTAAGTGATATCAAGATTGTTGACCGGCTCGTCCATCAAGATGATCTCCGTGTCCTGCGCCAGAACCATGGCAATCCAGGCACGCTGCCGCTGTCCCCCTGACAGCTTGTTGACGGGAAATCCGGCGCGGTCGCTCAATCCCACGGTTTTGAGAACCTGAGAAAAGAGTTCCCGGTCGCGTTCCGAAGGCCCACCAACTAATTCGTAGCGCGAGTGACCTGCGAGCTCGATCAACTCACCAAGGGTCATGTAGTCCGGGCAAAAACACTCCTGAGGCAGGTAGGCAATTCGGCGCGCGAGCTTTTTCCGGCCAATTTTCTCCAAAGGCTTACCATCAAGCATGATCTCACCCTTGCTGAGCGGCAGAAACCGCATAATGGCCTTAAGCAGTGAAGACTTGCCGCAACCATTCGGTCCGGCGATCGCAGTGAACCGGCCTGGGCGGAACTGGATAGACAGGTCGCTCAGCACTTCCAGTTTTCCATAGCCCGCAGTTACGTGCTGTACCTCCAGCAAAACTCACCCCTTGACCTTCTGCATTGCAGAAGTCTTTATACTATTCGAAACGCGCCAGCAATTCCAAAGCCAGCATTCTGCGTGTTGCAAATCCAATCAAGAGCGGGTGAAATGCCTCCGACAAAGCAACTGAATATCGGCATGTCGCTCGCGCCGACATGGCTAAGCGGCGATGCCTGGCTGCGTTCCGATAGTGGCGTTGAAAACCTCTTTCATGGGGAGTTTTACCTCGACATCGCACAGCGTGCGGAAGAAGCAAAACTCGACTTTGCATTCTTGCCGGATTCGCTTTTTCTGAACACCAGCATGCTCGCGACCGGGGCGGGTTTTGCCAGCCTTGATCCGACACTACTACAGGCATCCATTGCCGCAGGCACATCCAGGATCGGGCTACTTTCAACCGCATCGACAACCTTTTTTCCTCCTTATATCGTCGCGCGCCAGATCCAGTCCCTGAACTGGCTTAGCAAAGGCCGCGCCGGCTGGAATATTGTGACGGCGCTGGACGGCAATGAAAATTTCGGTCTTCCCGAGATGCCAAGTCCCGAAGACCGGTATTCGAGAGCAGCGGAATTTACCGAGGTCGTGCGCCGCCTATGGCAGAGTTTTCCTCAAGAAGCACTCAAGCTTGATCGGGTAAACGGTCAGTTTGCGGACCCTGATCAGGTAAACCCCATCGACCATGAAGGCCGGTTCTACAACGTCAAGGGACCGCTCAATTTGCCACGCTATGACAAGGCGCGGATACCTCTGATACAGGCGGGAGCTTCCGATGCCGGCCGCGCCTTTGCAGCTTCCGTCGCCGACGCGATTTTCGCCTCTACACCTGACCGTGCAGCGGCGTTTGACTTGCGCAAAGACCTGCGCAGCCGCGCAGAAGCGTTGGGACGGAAAGGAGACGATATCCGCATCTTGCCGGGTCTCAGTCTGTTCCTTGCGCCAACGAAGACCGAAGCAAAAGAACTGTTTGCTGAAACCAATGCCCGGGTGACCAGGCAAAGAGGTCTCGGTACTGTTCAGGAAATGATCGGACTTGATCTGACTGACTGGCCCGAGGACCGCAAGGTAACCGGGGCCGCCCTACCTCCCCCTCCCGAAAAAGTTCGCAGCCAAACGCATTCACAGCTGCTGAGGCGCATGATCGAAAGAGACGAGCCGACCGTTGTAGATCTGCTCACGCGCCCTGAGGTTGTCGGGTCGGCTCACTGGCTTGTCGTCGGGACACCGGCAGACGCAGTCGCAGCTATCAAAGACTGGGCTGTAGCTGGTGCCGTTGATGGCTTTGTCGCATTCCCAGGCGGTTCCATCGGATCGGTTGCATCGTTTTTGGAAGAAGTTGTCCCCGCCCTCAGCGAACTCGGTCTTTTCCGTACGGCGTATCGCGGCACGACATTCCTTGACCACCTCAATGATCGATGACGGATCGCTTGAGACAGTTGCCGGGTATACGATTAAGCCAGACGTGTTCCGCGCAGTTGGACGTCTTGTTACCAGCCCCCACAAAGCTGAAGGCATAACTCTCCCGCCAGATGCACTCTTCGACGAGCAATCCAGTGCTTACAATGCATTGATTGAGAGGGCTGAAGATCCGTCAGATGCGAACGAACTCACGAGCCTGCTGCCGTGGCTTGAAACGCGGCTGAAACGTCAGCTTACTGCGGTCAAAGCGTCGCCGGGAACTGGTAAACGCGAGGCTTAGCACTTACACAACTGTCAATTGAAGCATATGACCATCTGCGTCAGGCAAATGCAATTTGAAATAGAAATAATAATAAAGCGCGCATAAATTGATTTTTAGCATTCTAGCGATACGTACCGTTAGATAAACCCTCTAACTCAAACCAGCCAAGTATCGAAAACCTCACTGATTATGCTGTCGAAGGCTTCTGACGAACTCGGCTTCGTGACCACTGCATTTGCACCAAGCGCGGTTGCCTTGGCGTGCGTATCGGGGTCTGAAGAAGTGGTGATCACAACGATTGGCAAATGCCGCAACTCGGGGTTCTCCCGAACCCTCGACAGCACCTGAAATCCGTCAAGGCGCGGCATGTTCAGGTCGAGCAACATGAGGTCTGGAGCATCTTCCTTCCCCTTAAGCGAGCTCGCGATCTCG
>CALDSI010000554.1 GCA_937911395.1 uncultured Labrenzia sp. | reverse complement strand
ACCGGATACGACCCGATTAGCGAGCATGCGAAACCGGCATCCTTAGACTGGCGAAAGAGTGTTAGGGATACGTCCCAACACGGCGCGCCATGCCCACAGACCGTGGCGCTGTTTCATAAAAGCCGAATTTTTCATAAAGTTTGTTCGCCGGAACATCCGCGATCAGGCTCATATAGGTTGAATCCGGCAGTTCTAATTCAGCCCAAACCATCAGGCTTTCCATGATCATGCGCCCCAGGCCTTTGCCCTGGTATGCAGGCAACACGGCAATATCGGTGACCTGAACAAACAGTCCGCCATCTCCGACAAGACGCCCCATGCCGATTGGCTTCTCACCGTCGAACACCATCACGGCATGCAAGCTGTTTTTAAGTCCGTGTTCTGCTGCTTTCAATTCATAACCGCCAAGGCCGCAGTCTTTGCGGAGTTGCAGATAAGTCTCTGGCGCTGGGACTTGGCTCTTGATCTCAAATGTCAAAATATACCTCGGGAATCGCGCGCTTATATTAGAAGAGAAAGTATCGTGATGGTCGCACAGCAAGGCGCTGCGGGCTCAAGTGATATCAACATAGATTGAAAATGCTACTGAGTATCTGGCTTGGGACTGGCCTTACTGTTTGCCGGAGCCCTTTGTTGCCAGATCTCCCAACAGGCGTTGAGCAGGATTAGACACGAAGAGCCCCTTCAATCAAAAGCAGTCTGCAGCTTAGGTAGGACTTGTGAGGAATACGTGTACACCTGACGTTCGGCCTCTGCGCAGTCAGGCCGCTTATGCCCTCTGGCTGACTTGACCAGTTGGCCGGACCGTGTCTCCATCATGCTCAAATAAAGGTGCGGGAGGAACGATGCGCGACCTGGGTGATTGGGATTATGTAATTGTTGGTGCGGGAACAGCCGGGTGCGTCTTGGCCAACCGTTTGTCAGAGGATCCAAGCGTCAAGGTTCTGCTTCTGGAAGCGGGAAAGCGTGACAATTACATCTGGGTCCACATTCCCGTTGGCTATCTCTATTGCATCGGCAATCCGCGCGTTGACTGGGGTTTCAAGACCGCACCCGACAAGGGGTTGAACGGCCGGTCACTGGTCTATCCGCGCGGCAAGGTGCTCGGCGGCAGTTCGTCCATCAACGGCATGATTTACATGCGCGGCCAGGCTTGGGATTATGACCATTGGCGCCAGCTTGGACTTGCCGGTTGGGGCTGGGATGATGTTTTGCCGTATTTCCGGAAATCTGAAGACCATTATGCCTGGAACGACGAGCTCCATGCTCAGGGCGGCAATTTGCGTGTCGAGGAGCAACGCATCTCCTGGGAGTTGCTGGATGCCTTCCGGGATGCCTGTGAAGAAAACGGCATCCCCAAGATCCGTGACTTCAACAAGGGGGACAATTTCGGATCTGCGTATTTTCAGGTGACTCAGAAATCGGGCATGCGCTGGAACGGGGTGAAAGCGTTTTTGAAACCGGCCCAGGACCGGCCAAACCTCAACATTGTGACCGAAGCACATGTGGCCCAGATCCGCTTCGAGAACGGCCGGGCCTCCGGTCTCGATCTAGAGGTTGCGGGGGAGCCGTCGACAGTTGCGATTTCAGGAGAGCTTTTGGTGGCTGCCGGCGCAATTGGATCACCGCAGCTTCTGGAGCTCTCGGGGATTGGCAATCCTGCAGTCCTGTCAAACGCCGGTATTGAAACACGGCACGCGCTGCCGTCCATTGGTGAAAACCTGCAGGACCACTTGCAGCTTCGTCCCGTTTTCAAGGTGAAGAACGCAAAATCCCTGAACAAGATGGCAAAGACCTGGACCGGCAAGGCGAAGATTGGCCTGGAATACCTCCTCAAACGCTCCGGGCCAATGTCGTCCGCGCCAAGCCAGCTTGGTGTGTTCGCAAAGACCGATCCATCGTTCGAGACGGCAAACGTGGAATATCACGTTCAGCCGCTGTCGTTGCCCAAGTTTGGCGAACCGTTGCATGATTTCCCGGCGATGACGGCGAGTGTCTGCAACCTCCGCCCTGAAAGCCGGGGGCATGTGCACATCGCGTCACCCGATAAAGGCGCGCAGCCCGAAATCCAACCAAACTACCTCGCCGCAGAAGCCGATCGCCGGGTGGCGGCCGACAGTATCCGGCTGACGCGCAAACTCATGGCATCTCCGGCGATGGCGCGGTTTGAGCCGGAAGAATATCTGCCGGGTCCCGATCTCACCAGCGAAGACGAGTTGATCAAAGCAGCCGGAGATATAGGCACGACGATTTTCCACCCCGTCAGCACCTGCCGGATGGGTGTCGATGACAGATCTGTGGTTGACGACCGCCTGCGTTTGCGTGGTTTTGAAAACATCCGGGTGATTGACGCGTCCGTAATGCCGACGATCACCTCCGGCAACACTAATGCTCCGACTGTCATGATCGCGGAAAAGGGCGCGGACATGATCAAGGCCGACCGGCGGGCAGGATGATCTGTTTCTTGATCTGACAGGTTGGCAACGTACATGGCAAAGGCTGTAAAGCGAAAGGACATTGCTGTGCGCTTGAGCCTCATTGTAGCTACCGTTTTGTTTCTTGCTCAGACTGCTGTTGCTGCTGCGGAAAGACCACTGATCGTCTTTGCTGCCTCAAGCATGAGCGAGGCGATGGGCGAGATTGGTGAAGCATTTGAAGCTGAGAGCGGCGTGCCGATGACATTTTCCTTTGCAGGGACCGGTACGCTTGCGCGTCAGATTGAGGCCGGTGCGCCCGCTGATGTCTTCGTCTCTGCCGACACGCAATGGATGGACTACCTAATAGATCAGGGCGTAGTTCTGCCAGAAAGCGAAACGGTTATCGCTTCGAACCGGATAGTTCTGGCTGGCGCGCTGGACAGCGCCCCATTGGATCTGTCCGCGGACACTATTGCGGCACGGCTGGGCGACGGACGGCTGGCAATTGCCGATCCGGATACTGTTCCTGCCGGGCGCTATGGCAAAGCGGGGCTGACAGCACTTGGGCTTTGGCCTGAGGTCGCACGCCGATTGGCGCCGATGGAAAACGTTCGCGTTGCGCTTGCCGCAGCGGCGCGCGGTGACACTCCGCTCGCGCTTGTCTATGCAACGGATGCTGCAATTGAACCGAATGTCCGAGTGCTCGCAGAACTACCGGCGGAAAGTCATCCAAAAATCGAATATCCAGCTGCGTTGACGACGGGTGCCAATCATCCGCAGGCGGCAGCCTTTCTGAATTTTCTGACTGGCCCCGAAGCTGCGAAGATCTTGCGCTCCTTTGGCTTTGTGACCCATAAGGAAGAATAGCCTTCCCGGAGGAAGGTCCAACGGCAAACCGATCTGAGCGCGCGTGGATTTTCTCACCCTTCAGCCCGCCGAATGGCAGGCGCTTCTTCTGACCTTAAGGGTTGCTGCGGCGGCCTTGCTTGTGGCGCTGCCGCTTGCGGTAATGGTCGCCTATGGCCTGGCCCGGTACAGATTTCCGGGCCATGGTGTTGTCAACGCTTTGGTGCATTTGCCGCTGGTCCTGCCACCGGTCGTCACCGGCTATGTTCTTTTGCTCGCCTTTGGCCGGAACGGGCCGGTCGGGTCTGTGCTGCGAGAAACTTTCGGCATCACGTTTGCCTTTAATTGGACCGGGGCCGCGCTGGCCGCCGGGGTCATGGCTTTCCCGCTGATGGTGCGCCCGATCCGCTTGTCCTTTGAAGCCGTGGACCCCAAGCTGGAAGATGCTGCCCGATCCTTGGGCGCGCTGCGGCTGGTCAGTTTTTTGACCGTCACTTTGCCGCTTGCTCTCCCGGGCATTCTTGGAGGTGCCATTCTCGGGTTCGCAAAGGCCATGGGGGAATTTGGCGCCACCATCACTTTCGTCTCCAACATTCCGGGGGAGACACGAACGCTTGCCTTGGCTCTCTACACAGCCACCCAAAGCCCAAGCGGTGACGTCGCGGCCTTTCGCCTGACCATCATCGCAACAATCGTCGCCTTTGGCGCCTTGATTGCCTCTGAATTGCTCGCCCGTCGCCTCCGGAAACGTCTTGGAGGCGCGGATGCTTGACGTTGATATCAAGGGCCAAGTCGGGGCGCTGGCGCTGACTGCACGGTTCAAGAGCGAGGGTGGCGTGACCTCCCTGTTTGGCCAGTCAGGCGCTGGGAAAACAAGCCTCACCAACATGATTGCCGGTCTTATCCGTCCGATATCCGGGCGGATTACCGTCAACGGCACAACGCTTTTTGATGCAGACAAGAACATCAACCTTGCGGTTCAGGCACGGCGGATCGGGCATGTTTTTCAAGATGCGCGCCTGTTTCCTCATATGAGTGTGCGCTCCAATCTGACTTATGCGCGCTGGGCCGGTCGCCGGAAAACGACACGCTCGATGGACGAGGTGGTGCAGCTTTTAGGCTTGCAGCCGCTCTTGTCCCGCAAACCCGCAACGCTGTCCGGCGGTGAGCGTCAGAGGGTCGCAATCGGACGGGCGCTGCTGTCGGATCCGCGGCTATTGATCATGGATGAGCCATTGGCCAACCTCGATCAGGCCCGGCGCAACGACATTCTTCCTTATTTGGACCGGCTTTGCGCGGAAGCCGGGATCCCGATCCTATATGTCAGCCATTCGATCGAAGAGGTGGCTCGCCTGTCCCAGACTTTGGTGATCCTGTCCGATGGCCAGACACCAGCTTATGGACCGGTCGCCGAGCTGCTCGCCAGAACGGATCTTGGCAAGGCAACGGGCCGGCATGAGGCGGGGGCGCTCCTTGAAGGCACCGTGTGCCACACGGACAGCGAATGGGGGCTGACGCATATCGACATTGGCGGTGCGACCATTCAGATCCCGGATCTTGGAGCTGCGCCAGGCGAACCGATCAGGTTGCGGATTCGGGCACGAGATGTCGCGCTGGCGACCGAAGCTCCCAAGGGGCTTTCGATCCGGAACAGGCTGGAGGGAACGATCCGCAGCATTTCGGAAGAGAGCGGACCTTATGCAGAAATTCTCTGCAGCGTCGGCGAGCAGACGATCCGTGCCCGGATTACGCGGGCATCGGTCGCCGATCTTGGCCTGGAAGTTGGAAAAAAGGTGACGGTCCTGATCAAGAGTGTCGCCATTGACAAACGCCAGCGCGCGCCTGTGCCAGGCTAATTGGCTGAAATTCCGCGGGTTTCATGTGAGGCGATGAAAAAAATCAGGCACATGTCACAGTCGGCAAAGCTGGCTCGTCATTTGAGTATGGAACCAATCCAGGTTCTGAACGAGGAACTTCAAATGACTGCGACTACTGCACCTGTGAACCATCACCAGCAGATCCCCGGGATTGCACAGACGCTCGGAGGCGTCTCCGCGTCCTTTGCCAAGGAAGGACTGGATCCAAAGCTTCAACATCTGGTCGACCTGCGTGTTTCGCAGATTAATCAATGCGCTTTTTGTGTGAAGATGCATATCAAGGAAGCACTGGCAGCCGGTGAAACCAGTGAGCGCCTGGAACGTCTGATCGTCTGGCGGCATGTGGATGACTTCAGCGAGAAAGAAAAGGCCGCTTTTGCGTATGCGGAAGCGCTGACTTACATGAAGTCGGAGCAAAGCTATGGCCCGCTGCGGGCGGAACTCAGGAAACACTTTACCGAAGCCGAGATCAGCTTGTTGACCGCGGCGATCGGCATGATCAACCTCTGGAATCGGGTTCAGATCTCGAATTACTGATATGAGCGAGCAATCGAAACTCGAATCGTTTGAACAGGCCAGACCCCGTCTTTTGGGGCTGGCCTACCGCCTGCTCGGCTCTTGGGCGGATGCCGAAGATGCCGTGCAGGATACGTTTCTGCGGTGGCAAGGCACCGACGGTGCCGCGATCCTGAATCCGGATGGATGGTTGACGACTGCTTGCACCAACCGGTGTCTTGATTTGCTGAAATCCGCGCACAACAAACGCATCGACTATGTCGGCCCCTGGATTCCGGAGCCGCTGCATATTGAAGCCGGGGAAACACCGGAAGGCGATATTGAGCGGGCTGAGTCCCTCACGATTGCATTCCTCCACATGATGGAACGCCTGTCGCCAAAAGAACGGGCTGCGTTCTTGTTACATTCGGTGTTCGGCCAATCACACAGACAGGTCGCAGGTGTTCTCGGAATGAGTGAATCCGCCTCCCGTCAGCTCGTCTCCCGGGCAAGCCGCCATGTTCAGGGGCCGAGCGCGCGTTTTGTCCCGCCAGCGGAGCATCAGGAAAAGATGCTGACAGCCTTTCTTGATGCTGTGATGTCCGGTTCGACCGAACAGTTGGCCGGGCTTTTGTCTGAAAGCGTGCAATACCAGTCAGATGGTGGTGGCAAGGCGACAGCTCTTGGCAGGATCCTTTCGGGCAGCCGAGATGTCTCCAAATACGTTGCGAAGATCATGTCGCGGCTCTGGGTTGGCTCGGGCGGAACTCTGGAGCGCAGGATCATAAACGGCATTGAAGGTTTGGCGCTCTATGAAGGCGGGAAACTGGTTTCAGTCGTTATTTTTGGATACAGCGCCGATGGCTTGATTGATCAGATTTTTATCATGCGGAACCCGGACAAGTTACGCGGGATGACGCTGTCGATCCGGCATGACACCGGGAACGGCGCTCTGCAGCCCAATTGATTGCAGTTTCGATACAAGCTTTTCCCGTATGCGTGTTTAAAGTTCTGCAAGAGGCGTCGGGTTAGTGTGGAAGCCGTTCGACACACATAATGCCTATTCATGAATACCCGGGAGGAACTCACATGATTAAGATCGCCGGCCTTACCGCTGCGGTTTTATCCTCCTTCTTGTTCAGCGCTTCGCATGCGTTAGGTGCCTGTGATGACGGCGAAATCGTCATTAAATTCAGTCACGTCGTCGCGGCGGAAGGTCATCCCAAAGGGGAAATGGCAGGCGCGCTGGCGGACCGGGTCAATGCTGAGATGAACGGTATTGCCTGTATCCAGGTGTTTCCATCATCACAGCTCTACGACGACAATCAGGTAATGGAAGCGCTTTTGTTGGGGGACGTTCAGCTGGCGGCTCCATCGCTTTCAAAGTTCGAAGCCTACACCTTGAAATATCGGGTGTTCGATTTGCCGTTTCTTTTCTCCAACATGGACGCTGTGACAACTTTTTCTGAAGGCAAGAAGGGGCAAGAACTGCTGGGTGCGATGTCCGACTACGGTTTTGTTGGTCTCGGATATATTTTCAACGGCCTCAAGCAGTTTTCGGCGAACCGTCCGTTGATCGTGCCTGACGATGCCAAGGGCTTGAAGTTCCGTGTCCAGCCCTCTGATGTTGCGGTTGCCATGGTCGAAGCCATGGGGGGCAGAGCGCAAAAACTGCCGTTTAAGGATGTTTTTGAGGCCCTCCAGATGGGCATTGTGGATGGACAGGAAAACACCTGGTCCAACATTTACACTCAGAGGTTCTTTGAGGTTCAGGACGGCGCAACGGAGACCAATCACCAGCTTCTGGCCTATCTCGCAGTAACATCTCAGGAATGGTTGAACAGCCTTGATGAAGACGTCCGCAGGCGGTTCATGACGATCCTCACCGAGGTGTCCGATGACTTTAACGCACGGTCAAAAGCAATCAATGAAGACAGCAAGCAAAGCATCATTGAAAACGGCGGAGTTGTGCGGGCGTTGACCCCGGATCAGCGCGATGAGTGGGTCACCACAATGAAGCCGGTCTGGGATATGTTCCGCGATGATATTGGTACCGATGTCATTGATGCCGCGATTGCATCCAACAGGGCCCGTTGATCCTGTCCTGCGCATTATCCCGACAGGGTGCCAAATACCGTCGCAATTAAATTGAAATCGGCGGATAGTGCAGTTGTCTGGTCTGGTTTGGTGAGTTGCTGATGCCGTCTCTTTCTGATCCATTTGAAGCTCTTTCCGGGTTCATTACCACTGCAGAAGAGCTTGAAACCGTTTGCGGACATCCTTTGCCGCAGATTGCAGCAAAGGAGTTGCCGGCGCTCGATGAGATTTGTCGGGATTTCATTTCGAGAGCACCCTTTTGCTTTGTCGCGTCTTCCAATCCTGACGGTCATGTCGATGTGTCACCCAAGGGCGATCCAGCTGGATTTGTAAAGGTTTTGACCCCAAGCCTTCTGGCGATCCCCGACCGGCCCGGCAACCGCCGTCTCGATACGTTCCATAACCTTTTGAAAGACCCGCGCATTGGTCTTTTGTTTCTGATCCCCGGGCGAGGAGAAACCTTGCGGATCCGCGGGGAAGGCCGTCTCACCACCGATCCAAAGCTGCTTGAGAGCCTGTCTGTTCAGGGCAAGTCCCCAAAACTCGCACTAGCAGTTCGTGTCCAATCCGTTTTCATGCACTGCCCGAAATGTGTCTTCCGGTCCGGGTTATGGCAGCCCGATGCCTGGCCGAATACCGACGGTATGGCGGACATGAATGAAGCGATGGTCAAGCACGCCAAGATCGGGATTAGTCCGGAAGAGTGGTTCGAAACTCTAAGAGAAAAAGGTGAGCTCGATCTTTGGTGACCGGTCGCGTTCACATGTGAACGCGGGTCCTCGCTCACAAAAAACCGGCCTTCGAAAAGGCCGGTTGTGAGGTGTCTGCTTCTTTGGGAAGAGATGTAATCAGACGACGCTGCCAAGTTTCATGGCAACGCTCATGTCGCCTTCAACTTGCATTTTGCCGCCCATAAACGCTGCCGTCGGGTTGAGATCGCCGGAGAGCATGTCTGCCAAGTCTTCGGCTGACATTTTGATCGTGCAATCTGCCTCGCCATTGTCGTTGCTGACTTCAGAACCCTGCAAAAAGATCGTGCCGTCATCGCCAAGGTCAAACTTGACGCTTTCTTCGATACCGCCGCCAGAAACCTTGTCACGGATATCTTTGGTAAGCTGTTCCAAGGACATTATGTTTTCTCCCATTGAATAAGGCCGAAGCCGTCTGTTGCCCCTTTGAAGCATGCCGTTTACGTAACCGTCAAGAAATAATCCGTTTCGGTATGTTTTCTCCAGTCGATTTTTTGCTCTGTCATGTCCCTCACGACCTCTCAACAAGCGTGCTTGCAATATGACAAAAAAACACGGAGCCCGATTGAGCCCCGTGTCGTGAAAACCGTTTCAGCTTCTGGCGGATTTTATTTGAATACGTCGAACGCGAACCGATACGTGAAGCCAAGGCCGACATTGAACTGGTTCTCGCTGCCGACCTTTGCGATCGGGCTGTCCGCGGCGTCGCCCACAAGGCGATCATATCCGCCCTGAAGATGCAAACGAACATCGTCATTGAGGTCGTAGCTGACACGGGCTGCCAAGCCGACAGATTTGAAGCCGGCACTCGGGTTATACTCGCTGAGGCGGCCACCGCTTGCAGCAGCTTCAGTGGAGGTAACACCGAAGTAGGTGTCCATGTAGCTGCCAGAAGCAAAGTCTGCACGGGGACCGAAGCTTAACTCCCACTTCTCGCCCGGATAAAGGATGCCATCAAAACCGAATTGGCCGACCTGACCGTTGTGGCCGTTGATGCCCTGCCTGATTTCGCCAAATGCGCGCCAATGCTGGGTCCGGAAACCACCGCCGAGACCAAGCTCCAAGGCCCAATCAATCTTGTCGGTTCCTGTTAGGTCGGTTGTGTCGCTTGCTTTTCGTTCTCCCACAAAGCCAAATGACGGATAGAAGAAAACACCCGTTCGTCCGCGGCCTTCAACGACCTGGCCGAGGCCGGGAACATAGAAACGCCCCATCTGGATCAGGGGGAAGGGATATACAAGGTAAGAATCGGAAGCCTCATAACGCGGCTTAACCATCGCCCCCACGCCGAGGTCGATCACGAATTGCCGCGTTGCATCCTCAGCGGACAAGCTCCCGCCCTGCGCTAGTGCTTTGCCTGGCAACGAACCGGCTAGAAGCGCAATTGCAGCGCGCAAAATAAATTTTTTCATGAGACCCACATGCGTCTGGAATTTTCGGTCGCGAAGATAGCACGAAGACTGGTAACGCAAAGGCTAAAAGAGTCGGGTTTTGGCGAACTGTTGCATTTTCGCACCTGCGTAACCAGAGACTAGGGTCTCTTTGGTTGCCAACTGCCTGCGCACAGCGGGTTGCAGGCAGCGGTGCAGAAAGCTACATGAAGAACAACACCTGCTTCAAAAGGCAACGGACCGCACAATGACAGCCCTTTTCACAGTGATCCTCATCGCACTGCAGCTCTATACCTATGTGGTGATCGCGAGCGCGATTTTCTCCTGGCTCTATGCCTTTAACATCGTCAATCCGAGAAACCAGATTATCGGCATGATCGGGCAGGTCCTTTACAACCTCACTGAACCTATGCTCCGCCCCATCCGGCGTTTCATGCCGGATCTCGGCGGTGTCGACATCTCACCGGTCGTTTTGCTGCTGGGAATCATTTTCATTCAAATGATCATTCAGAACAACTTGATGCCGATGTTCCGCGGCTTTTAGGCACACAAACAAAAAAACCCGGGTCTTAGCCCGGGTTTTTCAATTTCAGTCTTCGAGTTTTCGTGCCTCATCCGGCAGCATGATCGGAATCCCGTTCCGGATCGGATATGCCAGCTTGGCCGTCCGTGAGATCAGCTCTTGCGCTTCCGGGTCATATTCCAGCGTTGCTTTTGTCATCGGGCACACCAGAAGTTCTAATAGCTTCCGGTCAATCGGCCGGTCGGTTGTTTCGGTCATTGTCCAGTTTCCGCCAGTCTTGGCTTATTGAAGGGTCGCGCCGCCGTCATTGTCGTTTCTGGCGAGATCCATCTCGGTAATGGCAATAAGTGTCTCTGCCCGGGTCTTCAGGTCCTGGGCTTCCAGCAAAGCCTGCTTCTCCTGAGGACCGTAGGGGCACATCATGCACAGCGCGTTTACCAGAACTTCCGTCTCAGCTTC
>CALDSI010000553.1 GCA_937911395.1 uncultured Labrenzia sp. | reverse complement strand
ATATAATGCAATTTAAGCGATATTGCATTAAATGTTCGCCTCTGGGTTCTTCGAGAGGGCTGCGCGTGACAATAAATGATTGTTTGCAAAAACTTCTATGGGCCGTCTGTTTTGTCCTGTCGCTGAGCATAACGCTGCCGGACCGTGCCGCATCGGACACTTATTTCAAATTTACCGCCGTTGAAGGGATGCGCCACAATATGGAGGGGCTGAGATTGCTCCGGGAGGCCTATGGTGCGATTGGCGTGCAGTTTTCCGTGCTCTACCTGACACCCAACCGGTCCATCCAAGAGGTCGAAAGCGGCGCAGCGGATGGTGAATTGCTGAGGATCCGGCAGGTCGGGGACCATTTTACCGAGATTGTCCGCGTTGAGATTCCGGTAATTTCTCTCCCCATCTACGCTTACACAAATGATCCGCAATTGGCAGGACTGGGGTTGGACGAGATGAGCCGATTTCGGGTCGGGTATGTCGCTGGTGCATTGTTCGCACAGCGCATGACCGCAAAACTCCCGGATGTGACACCCGTTGAAAGCCTTGACATGCTGTTCAAGATGTTGGTGTTGGATCGCTTGGACATTGTGATCGCTGCGGAAAATCCCGGTGATACTGTCATGCAAGCTGTTGGCAATGGGCGGATCTACAAGGGAACAAAGCGGCTTCGTTCAGTCGAATTCTATCACTACCTAAATCGGCGCCATCGCGCACTGGTGCCACGGATCGAATTGCTCCTGACTGAATTGAAAGAGGGGCGGACTCAGATCACGCGCACGATGGAACGGTAGGTTCAACAGCTTCAATTCTCAGTGCCGAGCCCCAGGAAACTCTGGGTTTCCGACAACATGATGGAATGAAACGGGTTCCACCGCATGCGCAGCATGTCACCGGCCGGAATTTCCGAGATCCCGCGTTCTCCGCGCAGCGCAAGTGCGCCCAACTGAAGCCTGGAGATTTCAGGCTGGGGGATTATGCCGTAGAGTGGGTCTTCCGCGGAGAACGGTAGCGAGATGTGCGCCAGTGAGAAAACGCCGGGTGGCCAGGACAGGTCAAGGCCTTGTACAGCCGGTTCATTGGCGCCGGGAACATACGTATTCACGACAGTCTTTCGGTCCGAGGGCGTTTCATTAGTAATAACGCGCAAGGTGTAGGCGCGGGCTGTGTCTGTCACGAGCGGGTCCAGAAAATCTGCCGCATCATCGGAGAGCAGCGGACGTCTTGTGAGAAACTGATTGGTGTCGAACAAAAACAGTTCCGAACCATTTTCAGGCAGCTTGGCATAGAGATTCGAAATCATGTCCAGGGTGATCACGGTCGCATCGACTGCGGACGAGAAGCCAAGGATTGGCGGCAGCGCGGCAACCGATCCATCCGCCGTAGCCGCATCCATGCGCGATCTAATCTCCATCGTCAGCTGGTGGGTGACATAGCCGGCATTGATGGCAAAGGACGTGTATTTGTAAGGATCGTATTCCGGTCCGAGAGAACTCCAGGCAAGACGCTGGACACCCAAAATGTGGCCGAGCTGAATGGCGATTGGCGCATAGGCCGCAGCCAGTGTGACCCCAATTGCAGGCGATAGAAGGATAATCCGGTCGATCTTCGCAAGAGACGAGTCCTCCAACTGCCGGAGTGCGTGCACGACCGAAAGCGCGCCGCCATTGGAATAGCCGACGGCATAAAGCGGTTTGTCCGGCTGCATCGCCTTCAAGTGCTTGGCCGCAAGGGCGGTCGCGGAAATCATATCCTCAGCTTTGGTTTCCAGAAGACCGGCGGGGGCCGTGCCATGTCCCGGCAGGCGCAGTCCGAGCACGTTGGCTCCGGCTTCATGCAAGGATTGCCCTATTTCCCGCAGGCTGTAGGGGGAATCCGACATGCCGTGGAGCAAGAGGACAGAGGCTGTGGGGCTATCGGTTTCAAATAGAAACGACCGGTTCCAATTCCGCGGCCAGGTCATTGGATTTGAAACACTGTCAGGCTGGAAACGATTGACTTCATCCTTGGGGCCGAAGATGAGTTTGGAAATCAACTCGTCCTGGAGTTCGGAAAACAGGCGGTCTTCCATGGCAAGGTAGTCTGGAAAGGAGCTGACTGACCCATCCGCCGCATAATCCTCGTCTAGGTGAACCGTGTGCCAGGGCTCCAGATTCGACAGGCTGTTCAAATAGAAGATCGCAACGGCGATGATCGCGACGATACCGCCAAGAACCGTGAACCCGGCAAACTTGAGGGCGCGTATCAGAGGGCGGTGTACAAACTTCAACATTTTTACCTCAACAACCTGACGCAACCGACCCGATTTGTCGGGCCTCCGTTTTGTGCACGGTGCATGCCGATTCCGCTCAGAACCATCTGAAGGGGGCGGCTCAAGGCTGTCAAATATTTGCGGTGATCGGTCTAATCATGAAAGCCTCGACGGTCCGGCCAATTCAGACTAAACAAGCCGTAACAAACATCGGGGATATCATGAAGTCGACCAATCCGGTTTTTACGGGCTTTCAGACCACTGTTTTTGAAACCATGTCGCGCCTTTCCATGGCGCATGGGGCTATCAATCTCGGTCAAGGGTTTCCGGATGTCGACGGACCTGAAGACATTCGCGAGACGGCCGCCAAAGCCTTGATGGATGGGCCGAACCAATACCCGCCCATGCTCGGGCTACCGGAGTTGCGGCAAGCGGTCGCCGATGCCAACAGACGATTTTATGGCCTTGAGATCGATCCGCATACCGAAGTGCTCGTGACATCAGGGGCAACCGAGGCCCTGTCAGATGCGATCATGTCGCTTGTCTCTCCGGGGGACGAGGTGGTATTGATCGAACCGCTTTATGATTGTTATCTTCCGCTGGTGGAACGCGCCGGTGGCATCGCGGTTCGCGTTCGTGTGACCCCTCCGCACTGGCATCTGGATGAAAACGCTCTTAAAGCTGCGTTCTCGGACAAGACCAAAGCCGTTTTGATCAACAACCCGATGAACCCGACCGCCAAGGTTTTCTCCGATGCCGAGCTTGGTCTGATCGCAAACCTCTGCAAACAGCATGATGCCTATGCAATCTGCGATGAAGTTTACGAGCATCTGGTGTTTGACGGTCACAAGCACCAGCCATTGATGACGTTTGACGGCATGCGCGAACGAACGATCCGGATCGGCTCGGCCGGCAAGACATTCTCTTTGACAGGATGGAAAGTCGGCTACATCACCGGCCCGGCGTCTATGCTGGATCCGATCGCGAAGGCCCACCAATGGACCACATTCACCACTCCGCCGAACCTGCAAAAGGCCGTGGCCTATGGAATCGGCAAGGATGACAGCTACTATCAAGGTCTTGCGGATGATTTGAGCGCGAAGCGGGACCGCATGGCAAAAGGCCTCTCCGCGCTGGGCTTCGAGGTGCTGCCCTGTGCGGCGACCTACTTTCTGACCTGCGGGATTACAGGGACCGGGCTGGGTGACAATGATGTCGAAGCCTGTGAGATCCTGGTGAAAGAGGCTGGTGTTGCTGCTGTTCCCGTGTCGGCGTTTTACAGCTCGGACGCGCCGACCGGCTTCATCCGCTTTTGCTTCTGTAAACAGGACGCGGTGATTGATGAGGCCTTGGAGCGTCTGTCACGCTTTTTGACTGCGGCGCACGCCGAATCCGCATAAAACCTCTATCAATTCAGACCGAGCGAAACGAGACCTTGATGACCAATCCTGCCCTTGTGGACGTGACCCGCGGCCAGCTTACCGAAAGCCTGCATCGCGGCAGCGTCGCGGTTGTTGATGCCAATGGCAAGTTGGTGTGCGGTGTTGGTGATTTCGAGGCTCGCGTCTTTCCGCGCTCTGCAATCAAGGCCCTGCAAGCCATCCCGCTGGTGGAATCCGGTGCCGCGGAGGCGTTGGATCTCAGCGACGCAGAACTGTCGCTTGCCTGCGCCTCGCACAATGGCGAGGAGGTTCACGCCAATTCCGCGCGTGTCATGCTGATGAAGGCGGGTCTCACCGAGGATGATTTGGAATGTGGGCCCCAGTGGCCAAAGCGGATGGAGGACGCCGCAAAACTCATTCTGGCCGATGAAACACCGTGCGGGCTGCACAACAACTGCTCGGGAAAACATGCTGGTTTTCTTGGCCTTGCCAAGGTCATGGGCGTTGAAACGAAGGGGTACGTCGAGCCGTCTCACCCGGTCCAGCGCGAAATCCGGAATGTGATGGAGCAAATGACCGGCGACGTCGTTTCGGAAGACGTTTGCGGCACCGACGGGTGCTCGATCCCAACCTATGCGTCACCGTTGAACAGCTTTGCGCGCGCATTTGCGGCCTTCGGGACGGGCGAGGGGCTGGAGCCGCTCCGCCAGGACGCCGCGCAACGCATATTCGACGCCTGTATCAATGAACCTTACATGGTTGCCGGTGCAGACCGCTTCTGCACCAACGTTATGGAAGGCTTCCGCGGCCGTGTTTTTGTGAAAACCGGTGCGGAAGGGGTCTTCTGCGCGTCCATCCCTGAGCTTGGATACGGCGTTGCCTTGAAGTGCGATGACGGCGCGACCCGGGCCGCCGAAGTCATGATGGCAACGGTTTTGGAAGTGATGCTGGAGCTCGATGAAGCAGAAGCAAAGCTCCTCGATGGTCTGGTCAACCCGCCGGTCCTGACGCGCAGGGGTACGGAGGCAGGTGTTATCCGGCCGCGCCACGAGTTTCTACAGATGCTGAAAGAGGCCTTGCCGGCCAACTGACGGGAATGACAAAAGCCCTAGATTGGCTTGCTCATCCGGACCTTGTTGCCAGAGCGTCCGGTCTCTGACCAGCCGAGATGTGCGTAAAGTGCAACGTTTTCCGGCATTGCGATGTGCGTTGTGAGCCGGATCTCAATTGCGCCCCTGTCCCGAGCGTGGGCTTCGATGACGTCAATGAGTTTTCGTCCGGCGCCGCGCCCAGCGTAGTCCGGATCGACGGCAATGTTGACGAGCTGGGCCGTCTTCCCATCAACCGTCAAGACCGCACATCCGATGATGTTTTCTCCGGTTTCGGCCACATAGACCACGTTGTCTGTGATCTCGGATTCTAACCCAGCGGAAACATCGGGCAGGCCGTTGAGCCGCGCCTTTACCGGTGCATAGGCGCGATCGATGCACTGTTTCAGCGCATTCACGTCTTGCAAATTTGCTCTGCGAATGGCTGGGTCTTGCTTTGTTATTGTCATTGGAGTTCCAAAATGGTGGCGCGCGCCGGACTGTCCTATCGTTTCACTCATGCTATCACTCGCAAGCCGGCAGACAGTGTCGCGAACGGGTTGCGGGCTGTGGACACAGGTGATCCGAGCGGTGACGCCTTTCGGGCAGAACATGAGCTCTACGTCAAGGCATTGCAAGATGCCGGTCTGACTGTCGATGTATTGCCGCAGTTGGAAACCTATCCGGACAGCTGTTTCGTTGAGGATCCGGCCTTCTGTCTTCCTGAAGGCGCCATACAGCTCCGCCCAGGCGCCGCAAGCCGTGAGGGCGAAGGCAAGGAAATTCGGGCAGCACTCGATGCACGCTTTGACAGAGTTCTTGAATTACCGGGCAACGGCTACGTTGATGGCGGCGACATCCTGATGCTGGACGATGTGATCCTGATCGGCCTTTCTGCACGCACCAACCGGGAAGGTGCAGATGCATTCGCACAGCTTCTCAAAGAATGGGGGTACAACGCAGAGGTCTGCGAAACACCGGAAGGTGTGCTCCACTTCAAGACGGCTTGCTCGACCCTTGGCGACGGCGTCATTCTGGCAACTGAAGTGATGGCGAAGAGCGGTTTTTTCGGCGAGCGGAAAGTCGTTGTTGTGCCGGACGGGGAAGACTATGCGGCCAACGTTATCCGCGTGAACGACGTCGTCCTGGTGCCGGAAGGCTACCCGAAGACACTTGCTGCCATCGAAGCCGCTGGCTTCAAGACGGTCGTTCTTCCCACGCACGAGGCGCGCAAGGTGGATGGTGGTTTGTCCTGTCTGTCCTTGCGATTCGTAAGCAGAGCCGCCTGACATTGAGCATTGGCAGATGTGACAGTGGTCAGATCTCCCAGCCTGGGATCCGCCGATGCCAAAAAACGATTGGTCAGGTCAACCGTGCCCGCAATCTCTGATTGACTGTGAAATACGTGATCTTTCGTATGGAAAGGTGGTGGCATTCGAAAATACTGAAGGGCATTCGGGATTACGTAATGCGGGGACCGGTGGGGGTCTGGATCCCGGGGAGACATGTGCGTGCCGACCCTTTGGTTTCGGAGCAGTGAAATAGTCTTGGTGGCAGGCCTTTATGTCCTAACTGCGCGGTTGGGGCAAACGCTAGCTATTCCTCCCGGAAATGTCACACCGGTCTGGATGCCGTCCGGTCTGATGCTCACCTGGGCACTTTTGCGCGGCCCGCATATTTGGCCCGGTGTGCTTCTGGGAGCATTTCTTGGCAACGTCTGGGCTTATGCCGATTTCTCATCGCTTGGCAGTGCCGGTCAGGTTCTGCTTGCGGGCATCTCGAATGGGCTTGGAGATGTGTTGGCCTCGGTCGGTTGCAGCATTCTTCTGCATCGTTATTTTCAGCCGTTTCGACTGTTCCAAAGTGTCTCTTCTGCGTCCGCTTTTCTGGTCATTGGCGTGGCAGGTGGGGCGGCGGCCAGTGCAATTGTCGGCGTATCCGGGCTTTTGGCTGCCGGTCTTATCGATGTCAAAGACTATGGAAATACCTTTGCGACCTGGTTCACCGGGGACGCAATAGGTGTTTTGGCGATCACGCCTTTCGTGCTGGCAGTTTATCTATCCGGCAAAACAGAACGCGTGTTTCCGGGTTTCGAGACAGTCGCCAATTTTCTGTTGATCCTGACGGCTATCTATATCGCGTTCTGGAGTGATGTGGGCGGATTGATGCAGAGTTTTGAACTCGCTGTCTTGCCGGTTCTGCTCATTTGGGCTTCTCTGCGCCTTAGCCGGATCTACATTTCTTTTGCTTTGTTGTGCCTGATAGGAGGCATCATTGTCCCGACCGCGCTGGGCCAGGGGCCATTGCAGGGCATCGACAGGAACACCACCTTGATCAACACGCAGCTTCTGCTGGGAGTGATTGGCGTCCTGGTCCTGACCCTTCATGCGACGCGCGAACAAGTTCGCCAGCAGGTCCGGCATCTGGAACATGTCAAAGATACGCTCGACCAAAAGGTCCGGGAGCGGACTGCCGAACTGGAGGAGGCTAAAAGAAAAGCCGAGGAACTGGCATCTACGGACGCTTTGACAGGTGCTCCGAACCGGCGTGTTTTCTTGAAACGCGGAAACGAGGAACTGAACCGCGCCATTCGCGGCGGCGAGGATGCCTGCGTGATCATGTTCGATCTGGATCACTTCAAGGAAGTGAACGACACCTATGGGCACCAGATCGGAGATCGGATCCTGAAAGATTGTGCTGTGGTTACGATGGGCTTCGTTCGCAACTACGATCTGTTCGGCCGGATTGGCGGGGAAGAGTTCGCAATTTTCTTGCCCAATACCACCATATCGGGCGGGCAGAATGTTGCGGAGAAATTACGGCAGGCCTTTTTGGATAGGTCGGTATCCAGTCACAGACTTAACTACACAGCAAGCTTCGGAATCAGTCCGGTTCTGGAAAAAGACCGGGCATTGTCGATGGTTTTGCGCCGGGCTGATTTGGCGATGTACCGCGCGAAGGCAAACGGACGAAACTGCGTGGTTGTCTATGAACCGTTGTTGGAAGAAAAAAAACACCGGTGAAGGCTCCCC
>CALDSI010000552.1 GCA_937911395.1 uncultured Labrenzia sp. | reverse complement strand
AAGATGCCGATCATCTTGTTGCTGACAAGGTCCTGGTAGGCCTCGGAATCACTTGGATCCGCGGCCATGATTTCTTCGGCAGCCTCCATGATCGTGTTGGTCGCGTTCTCGGTCGCTTCAACGATGGCGTCGAGTTCGCGGCCCGCATCCGGGATCTTGTTACCGGTCATATCATTGGCACGAAGCGCAGAGATTTCCTGCTTCATGCGCGTGATTTCTTTGGCAATCGCCGTCAGCTCTTCCGTAACAGCCGGCTGAACTGTCGACAAAAAGTCGTGCATGGACCCCGACATGACTTCGGCAAGATGCATGACATCGTTTAGGGAAACTTCCCCATCCCGGGTCTTGTTTTGTTCCAGGAAATCGATGATTTGCGCGACATTTTCTTGTTTTATTTTGGCCATGAGATCCAGCCTTTCAATGGTGTCCATTGCTTAACCGCCGCCTCCAAACAGCAGATGCCGATCTCTTGAAAACCGGCAATAAAACATTTTTGGCGCAATTGTCCGGCTGCAGCCTGCCTGCCCAGCCCGACTGCTTAACTTGAAAAAGAATGCCGGCAACGGCGGAGAAGGAGACGCACACCGGTCTCCGCCAAGCCAAAGTGTTTTAGTCGGAGAAGACAGCCTCAATTTTCCCTTTCAATGTCTGCGCATTGAACGGCTTCACGATGTAGTTGTTTACACCGGCTTTTTTTGCTGCAATCACGTTTTCGGTCTTGGATTCAGCTGTCACCATGATGAACGGTGTTTTGCTGAGGGAACCATCGGCGCGAACCTGCTTCAGCAGTTCGTAACCGGTCATCGGCTCCATGTTCCAGTCCGAGATTACAAGACCATAGCGGCGCTGCTTCATTTTTTCCAAGGCTTCGGTGCCGTCCGCAGCGTCGTCAATGTCTTCGAAACCGAGCTGTTTCAGAAGGTTGCGAATGATGCGAATCATCGTCTTGTAGTCATCGACCACGAGGACCGGCATCTGAAGATCAAGGGCCATTGTCTACTCCATACTGTCAAGGTGCGCGGCCCCTGGCCGTGGGCCGTTGGAAACGCGTTATGACTTCGAAGGAGAGCGACACATTCATTTGTGTCCTCACCTCCCCACACTCAACGCAAACTAACGGCAGCAACTGAAAAGACCGTTAATAACAGACACTTTTTTTCTTCACCGAAAGCATAATTGTCAGAATTCCCGGGCCCGCTTAGCGTCCAACGCACAAAAAAACGGGATATAAAGGGCCGAAAACATCATGCTGGAATTGCAAAAACTCTGTTTCGAAGATCTCACCGTCGGCATGACGGAAGAACTCGTAAAACATGTCAGTTCCTCCGACGTGGTGGGCTTTGCCGAAGTCTCGGGCGACAGAAACCCGATCCACCTATCTGAGCACTTCGCAGCCAGAACGCCGTTCAAAACGCGGATCGCGCACGGCCTTTATACCGCAAGCCTGATTTCCGCTGTTCTTGGCACCCGCCTGCCCGGACCTGGCGCGATCTACTTGTCGCAGACCTTGAATTTCAAGGCACCGGTAAAGATCGGCGATGATGTAACGGTGACCGTGCGCGTCGAAGAACTGATGGAGCGCGGCAACAGGGCCCGGCTGTCCTGCATTTGCAGTGTTGAAGACACCGTGGTGCTCGAGGGCGAGGCCTTGGTCAAGGTCCCGAGCAAGACCGAAGACCGCTCCCGGCTTTGATCTGATCAAACCCAGTTCAATTTCATCATGAGAGCAGCTTGACCTTTTTTGGTGTTGGCGGCACGTTCCACGCGGCCTGGAACCGGCGGGATTTACTTGTCTGTTCCGGAATGCCAGAACGAACGCCACCTTGCGCATAGGTCCTCTGCATGAACCGCACCCCATCCTCTGAATTTCAAATCGCCGAATCGCTGGAGAGTTTTCCTGCCAGTCTCAAGGGCGGTGTGGTTGCGATTGGCAATTTTGATGGCGTGCACCGTGGTCACCGGGCCGTTCTTGACGCTGCCCTCGGACTTGGCCGCGGAACGCATCACCCGGTCTTCGCAATGAGTTTCGAACCGCATCCGCGAACCGTGTTTAATCCGGCCAAACCCGTGTTCCGCCTGACCCCACCACCGCTCAAGACCGAGATGTTGCGCGTCTGCGGGCTAGACGGCGCTTTGATCCTGCCGTTCACAAAAGATTTTGCAGCCGTTGAAGCCAACGCGTTCGTTCAAGATATTCTGATCGACACACTCGGCATTTCCCACGCCGTTACCGGCTACGACTTCCACTTCGGCCGCGCCCGCCAAGGCACACCGGATTACTTGCGCGCTGCCGGGGCAGAGCACGGCTTTGGCGTCACAATCGTCCAACGCGAAGAGGACGAGAATGCCGACGTGATTTCGTCATCGCGCATCCGGGACAACCTTGCGACCGGCGACATGGCCGAAGCGAATGCCCTCCTTGGTTACCGGTGGTTTTTCGAATCGCAAGTCCAGCATGGCGACAAACGGGGCCGGGATCTCGGCTACCCAACCGCAAATCTTCGGATGCCAGAAGATTGCCCGCTGCTGCAGGGCATCTATGCCGTCAAGATCAAGGTCGGCGAAGACTGGTATGGCGGCGTCGCCAGCTACGGAAGACGGCCGACATTCGACAACGGGGCTGCCTTGTTTGAAGTTCACCTGTTCGACTTCAAGGGTGACCTCTATGGCAAGACCTTGCGGGTGCATGTGGTCTCCTATCTTCGAGGAGAAGCGAAGTTTGACAGCGCGGACGCGCTGGTCACCCAGATGGACCGGGACAGTGAAGAAGCACGCGCGGCCCTGGCGTCACTGCAACCTTTGTCCGAAATCGATCTGAAACTCTTGGACTTCGAATCGTGAGACAACGGTCGCCTGCGTTCGACGTCAGCGAAAATCCGTTACAGGCAATCCTTTTGATGTCCAGCGCGATGCTGATCGTGCCTGTGATGGACATTATCGCAAAATACCTTTCGTCCTCAATCCATCCACTGGAAGTCACCTTTGGCCGGTTTGTCTTTCAGTTCCTGGTCAGCTTGGTGTTCGCGCTGATCTTGTTGCGCTTGCCACGCCCTGGCGGACAGCAACCCTTCGTGAATTTTCTGCGCGGGATTTTGCTGGCCTCCGCCTCATTGTGTTTCTTCATCGCGGTGAAGTACATGTCGGTCGCCACAGCCATCTCGATCTTTTTCGTCGAGCCGATGATCCTGACGATCCTTGCAGCCCTTATCTTGAAAGAACCCGTTGGTCCCCGGCGGATCGGTGCAATCGCTGTTGGTCTTGCTGGCGCGCTGATTATCTTACGGCCAAACCTTGCCGAGATCGGTCTCGTAAGCCTGTTGCCGGTCGCAACGGCCGTGTTGTTTTCGTTTTATCTGTTGCTCAACCGGCTATACCCCGTTCGGGATGATTTGCTGACGATCCAACTGAGTGCCGGGCTGGCCGGGAGCCTCTATCTGGGCGCCATACTCCTCGCAGCGACAACTCTTGAATTGGGCGATGTCGTGTTCGTCTGGCCGAATGCTTGGCAGGTAGGGCTTTTGGCCCTGATTGGCCTCATTTCCTTCTGCGCCCATGGACTGGTGGTGGCTGCGTTTCAACGCGGCAGCGCAAGCCTGCTCGCACCTCTGCAATACCTGGAAATCGTAAGCGCGACCTTGTTCGGGTTTCTGGTATTTGCCGATTTCCCGGATTTGCTCACATGGGTCGGTATCAGCCTGATTGTTGGCAGCGGTCTTTACATCACGCACCGGGAGCGGGTGAGGAAACAGGCGGCCGGATAGAACCCGCAAGGTTTGCCCGATTATGCTCCCCCCATTGCTTGTAGTAGCGATGCGTCAGGAACATGGTCAATAGAACCGGAACGCTGGCTAGCGGAACTCCCGTGTGTTCCGCAATCACGCGGGCCAATAGGATCAGGAGCACGATCAAAACATACAGTGACGTATCAAAGGGCATCAGATTGCCGTCAACCGCATAGCGCGCGAGAAATAAAAATGGGACAGCCAGAATAACGTACTCGTACGTGAGCATATAAGGAGACGCCAAAAGGCTTGCAGCGACAAGGCCTACCGCTTTTAACTCGAATGGCGCGTCACTCCACCAGAGACGCACGACCCAAACAAGGCAGCCTGCTGCGAACAAAAGCTGAGCCACCATCGCGGGTTGATCCGGTAATCCGACTATCCTCAAACCAGTATAGATCGACAAATACTTCCAGTGCCCGACAAGCTCCTGATCGAGTAGCGTTGCAGCAAATTTGCTCTGCTCAAAGAACGCCAACCAAATCTCTGGCCCGAACGCCACAGCTGGTAGCGCAGCCAATACCACTGTGGTCACACCGGCAGTAATGAAGGTTGTCCAAAAGCGACCTGCCAAAAGAGCAAATGGTATAAGAACACCGAGCTGCGGCTTGTAGGTCATGCAGCCGATAAGGACACCGGCCAAAATGTAGCGCTTTCCGCCGAGCGCAGCGAGTGCCCCACCGAACAACGCAGCTGTCAGAAAACTGTTCTGACCATGGATCAGAACTCCCAGAACGCCGGGGAATGCGCAGACGATCAATGCTCCTTTCCAGCCCCCCCAAATAATGCGACCTACGAGTGCCAACGCTCCCAAGGTCAGGGAGAAGAACAGGATATGCGACAGCCAGTTCGGGAGAAGCCCGAACGGTAC
>CALDSI010000551.1 GCA_937911395.1 uncultured Labrenzia sp. | reverse complement strand
GCGCTCTGGAGGATGAACTTGGCGTTCAGCTGTTCGACCGGCTTCCCCGCGGTCTCGCGCTGACCACACCGGCGGAAGGGTTTTATACGCAAATTCGCCGGGGGCTCGATGAAATCGATCGGGCGATAAACGATGTATCCCAAAAGGTTCCACGCATCACACTCAGCCTGCCCCCATCCTTTGCCGCGCTGTGGCTTGTTCCCCGTCTGCCTGGTTTTCTGGACAAAAATCCGGGATTGGATCTGGCAACACTGGCCACCGAGCGGCTGGCAACATTCAAAGGCGACGGCGTCGACCTGGCCATTCGGATCGGCACCCCACCTTTTACAAGTCTAAAGAGCCATTTTCTTGCACCAATTCGATTGGTAGCCGTCGCATCTCCGGCGCTGACCAAGGATCGAGAGACAATAGAAAATATTCAGGATATGCTGCACCTGCGCATTCTTCTGGACAGCCACACCTCCTGGGAAGAGGTGCTTGGGACAGAGCTGCTGCCGGAAGACGTCACTTACCTGAGCTTCAGTCATTCAAGCCTTGCCATCAACGCGGCGTTGGAGGGGCAAGGCATCGCCCTTGTCCCAGAGCTTCTGGTGCAACGGCAACTCTCAAACGGTGCATTGACGTGTTTGTGGCGCCAGCCCGATCAGAGCATCGGCACACGCGGCTACCATCTTGTTTACCCGGAAAACCCGGTCCGATTTGGCGAAGCACGACAAAAGGTGATTGATTGGATCTGCCGGGAGTTTGGCAAAGACCGGCCGGCATAAGACCTGCTCAGTTTTGCTGCGTTCTAACGTCCGTTCTGGCCATCCAAAGCAGTGCGCCTTGCGTAAGCAGGGCAAAAAACAGCGCTGGACATTGCCTTATGACGATCTTTTCGCCGACCCGCGAAGCAGCTCTCCAATACCTTGATGATTTTACACCGCAGATGGGCCGGGCCTATGCAGCTCAGCGGAACTATGATCGCGGCCCAGGCAAGCACACATCCGTTTCCTGCTTGTCGCCGTTCATCCGCCGGAGGTTGATCAGCGAGCAGGAAGTTGTAACCGCAGCACTCCGGAACCACGGTCTTGATGGTGCTGAAAAGTTCATTCAAGAGGTTTTCTGGCGCGGCTATTTCAAAGGCTGGCTCGAACGCCGTCCGGCCATTTGGACATCTTATCGGCAAGGGCTGATCGCCGATCTGGAGGATCTGGAAACGAACAGCGGCCTCCGTCAGGCGGTGACCCGTGCTGAGGCCGGCCAAACCGGAATCGACTGCTTTGATGCCTGGGTGGATGAGCTCGTCCACACTGGATACCTCCACAACCACGCACGCATGTGGTTTGCGTCCATCTGGATCTTCACGTTGAAGCTTCCCTGGCGGATCGGCGCAGATTTTTTCTATCGCCACTTGCTGGACGGAGACCCTGCCTCGAACACGTTGAGCTGGCGTTGGGTTGCCGGACTGCATACGCGCGGCAAGACCTACGAAGCCCAAGCCTGGAACATCGCGAAGTTCACAGGTGGTCGGTTTGCGCCGGAAAGTTCAGACTTCGAAACCGGGGTGACGTCACTTGATTGGAGCGCGCCGAACGGGCTCCCGTCCGCGCAACTGCCACGAGATTTTGTTACGCCGGAACCGGGCAAGCCAACGGTTCTCCTCCTCACTGAGGACGATTGTCTGCCGGAGACACTGATTCCAGACGGCATCGAACTCGTTGCAACCGCGACGCTGACATCAAGTGACCTGAGATCACCACGACCTGTTCCAAACCACATTCGCTCGTTCGAAGCAGGAGCTTTAGAAGATGCTGCACAACGGATTGGACAGGCGGCGACAAGGTTGAACACCGCTTCGCAGGCCCCAATCATTGAGTGGGCGGCAGAAGCCGGAGCCAAGCAGATCGTCATGCCCTATGTCCCCACCGGACCGCTCAAGGACTGGCTGGACGCATCCCGGCCGAAGCTCGAAAACCATGGCCTCACCCTGACCGAAATCCGGCGTCCTTGGGATGATGCGATCTGGCGCTATGCAACGGCCGGTTTCTTCAAGGTGAAAAAGGAGATTCCAAACATCCTCAATCGACTGGAGATCGCATGACAGAACCGGTTCGCATCGGCATCATTGGGGCCGGCATGACAGGGCTCTCTTGCGCCCGAACACTCAAAGATGCCGGGCATGCGCCTGTGATCCTGGACAAAGGCCGCGGCATTGGCGGGCGTCTTGCGACCCGGCGGGCCGACAATGGTCTTCAGTTTGATCATGGCGCGCAATACATCACAGCAAAAACTGAGGAATTTCAGAAACTGATCGAAAGCCTCATGTCCGTTGA
>CALDSI010000550.1 GCA_937911395.1 uncultured Labrenzia sp. | reverse complement strand
CACTACCTCGGCAAGGTTCTGAGGCGCGATCTTTGCGCCATGCTCCGACCCAATTCCGTCATGGGGTGTCGAGATGGCTTGCTGCGTTTGTGTGGCAATCTGGTTCATGCGGCTTCCTCCTGCGGATAGCTCCGCTCTTCTCGGTCAAGGAACTCATCAAGGCGGTCTGCCGCCCATGGCTTCATGTAAATTGGCTGATTGCCCTCAGTGAACGGACCAGCCCCGGGCCACTCGCCGGCATCAAGGCACTGGCGGATTGTCCTCAGACACCAGCGAACAGCTCGCTCTCCACGTTCAATGGCTGTGCCTGAGATTGGAACGTGCGTGGTGTCTGGAACGTCGTCTTTCAGGACGTAGACCAGATAGAACTCTTCAATCGGCAGGCCGAGCGCTTCGCAGACCATTTTTGTTGATCCGCCTTGCAGGTAATACCCCGCGTCAAAGAGTTGCCTAGACAGGAAATCTTCATCGAGGCTCGACGTGGTTTTGAGGTCTGAATAAGTCCCCGGCATCGGGCGGGCGTCGGGTCGCACCGTGACCCAGCTCCCCGTTTCAGGATCTCGGATACACATTGTCCGCTCAATCTCGCCGTTCAGGATGCCCTGCTTCACAAGGTCATATTGGGCGGCATCATCCGCGATTTTGCGGATCATCTTGAGCTGATCGGCCTTGATGACCGATAAGCCCGCATCGGCTTGTGCCTTGTGCCAATCCTTGCAGAAATTGGCGTTGTTCGACCACTTCACCTCTTTGCCAGTTTTCTCGTTGATGTACTTTTCCGGCTCCACAATGAACTGTTCGGAAAAGACCTCATCGCCAAGCAGGAGGCAGTGAGCGGCCTTGCCAAAGACAAGAGCGTCTGAGCTGGTCGGCTCGACCCGATCCGGATTCCACTTCCACCGGCCCCAGAAGGCCTTGGGGCTGCCACCATGCAGGGGCAGGAGCCATTTCAGGCTGCTCTTGCTGATGGATGGCCCATCAAACAGGTTGCGGTTGCCGTGGTATTCTTCGAGGGGTATGCCCTCATAGATACCGGGCTCGGTGATCTGCATATCCTTTTGCCACTTGATCACTTTCATAGGCCTTTCCCCGCAATGTTATCGACCATCCGGTCTGTTTTGGCGGCGAGTTCCCTCAGAAAATGACGGTCCACGTCCGGCCACTCAGTAGTGTCCCGGCAGGCGCTGATAGTGTCGTAAACGGCCCTGTTCAGGGTTCGAAGCGCCTCGGGATAGGTTTGCTGTTTGCTCACAAGTCTTCTCCACGTGCTTTGGAAAGTGCAGCTTTTGAAGCGCCTACGATGCGCTCTAGTCGGCTGATGTCCTGTTGGACAAAATCGACGCCGTCTCCGTGCTTTTTCAGATCGGCAAGAACTTCAGAAAGCTCGTCAACTGCTGGACTTAGAGCCTCATAAAGCTCCGGCGCTGCTGCGGTTAGATGGGCGTTGGCAAGAGCTTCATCTTCGGAAATTTTGAAGTTGGCACCCTTCGTCTCCATCAAGCATTTAGCGATCTTAAAGCCTCGCCAATCGCAGATCTGGCGTGGATGCTTTTTCGTGCAACGCCAAGGCCCCGGTGTGAAAGCAGTCTCGCCGGTGCTTGATTGATCGGCTTTTGTAGTTTCAATCGCCTCTTCCAGACCGGCCTTGATCTGTTCAAACACTTCTTGAGTCACTGCGCTGCCTCCTTCAGTTCGAACTCATCCACACCTTCCAGCCGGTCGGCTTCAGCCTCTGCCGAGGCTGCGGCATTCAGAATTGAGAGATGAGTGACTTCTTTGGCGCTGGCGATTGTCTCCAGGTTCCGGGCATAGAAAATCTTGCCCGTCTGGCGCAGGCCTCTCGCTCGTTTGCGCATCACGTTGATTTCCTGCAGAAGCTTGGCTGCGTCTTTGCGGCGTCTGGCTGCAAAATCTCGCAGGCTCTCCGCACTCGGCCGGGTGATGTGAGGGGCGACTGTCATGCTGTGCGGACCTCAGGAACGCTCTGCTCTTGCATGACTGGCTCACACATTGGCAGAGCGCCGGAGCGCTCCAGATTCTGGATGCCGCGCAACAAACCGCAGTGTCGGCAAAAGCGCCGTTTCAGGGCATCTTTGCGAATCCTACGCTTCCCGCATTTTGGGCAGCTCGCCATTTCTTTTCCTTTCAAAAACTTCAAAACAGGCGGCTTGGCTTCGCCTTTCCAACCCCACGCCAAACCGCCGTTTGAAGTGCTCCGCGGCGCCAGGTAAAACACCAGGGAATCTAATCCCGCATGGGATTAGAGGTCGCTCCTGTGGGGTCAGGCACCAGGTCACGACCTAATCTCGTTTGTTATTCAGCAGGTGATGCAGGAGGCTCCAAGGCGGCTCCTTCGGATCGCTCTGCAATAGGGAGTTCGTTGATGGTTTCCTCGTAGTCGGCCATCAATGTCTTGCGCAGGTCTGCGCGCTTCTTGCGCTTTTCGGCCTTCTTGATGGCCGTGATTGCTTCGTCTTCCTGCGATTTCAGAGCTTCAAAGTCTTCCAGATCGATCGTTCCAACGATCAAATTCAGATCGTCACGGGATTCGAAATCCGGTACGAATTCCGGGTAAGTGTCAACGACTTTGACAACTGTCATCCCGTGGCGGGTGCCGGATTGGACAATTACGAAATCGCCCTCTTTGATGGTCTGATCCATCGTCTTGAACATGGTCTGAGGAGCATGCTCTTTGCTCTCATACGCGCACATGACAGCGCGCACATTGTCATTGATTAGAAAGATTGCAGTCGAGTAGTTCACGGCGTTCTCCTTTCTCAGATGTGCCTTTCTGAAACCGCCTGTAGCGGCTTGAAAAAGGTGGCCGGTCCGGAGGAGGGTGGATCCGGCCAAGTAGGGGAGGAGGGGTTAGGCTGCTTCCAGCACCCGTTCATTCGGTGCGCGAAGGTTGTCGATCGTCTCGGCAATCCGGAGCAGGCCTTGCTGGCCTTGGGCGTCCAAAGAGTTGAAGACCTGCAGAAGCTTCATTGCGCCGGGTGAACGGGTCGCCAGAACGTTGATGTCAGCAACGGTCGTGTTTTCGCCTTCCGGAAGGTCTTCGAAGAAGAAGCTGACAGGGGCCTTCAACACGGTTGAGATGTGTTGCAAACGACTGGCGCCGATCCGGTTGGTGCCTTTTTCATACTTCTGAATTTGCTGGAACGTGATACCGAGGGCTTCACCAAGCTTCTCCTGGCTCATACCGAGCATCATGCGGCGTAACCGTACACGGGAGCCGACGTGAATATCTGTCGGATTCGGGGATTTCTTCGATGGCATGTCTATCTTCCTCTTGTCTTCTGTCGTCCAACGGAGCCCAACGCTCGGTTGAGCTCGGTGGGGCGGGCGGCATATTGCTACGTACC
>CALDSI010000549.1 GCA_937911395.1 uncultured Labrenzia sp. | reverse complement strand
CGAAGGCCCCTGCGAGCGAGATAACAGCCGGGCCGCGGGTCTCTGGAAGACACTTATGGAGTGCTTCGACAAACTCAGACCAGGAGTGCAGCGGCGTTGGAACCCGCCCTGCCTCTTGCACCGGACCATGCGCATCAGAATGCGCGTAGCGTATAAAGCTGCCGCCGATGTCGAACGAAGTCACCATCCCGATTTAATGTCTTTCAAAAGAGGTTCTGGAGCGTTCAGTCAATAAACCGCGACTTGTTTCTTGCACAGACTTTTTCCGTCAGAGTGAAGCGCCCGTTGCCTCCGGTAATACCTCCAGCTCCTATATGCGGCTGCGCATTCGGTAGCCTGGAGCAAAGATGAGTTTTACATGTGTGATCGGCGCATCGCCGGTCCAAGTGATGCGCTCCATGGCAAACAGTGCTGTCCCAGGTGTGCAATCAAGGATCCGGGCCGTGTCCTCATTGGCATTGAGGGCTGAAAAGGAGAGATCACCCCGGCTATAAGGCGCATTGTGCACCAGCCATTCGTTCGCGCTGGAGACCTCGAATTTGCGCTGGCGCGCTTCGGGCACGGTATCAAGATTGATGTAACGCTCTTCGAACGCATATGGGCGATCATCCGCAAAGTGGAGCGTTTTCAGATAGAGCACGTCATCGCCGAGCGATGCGTGAAATACTCCGTGCAGCATTGGTGGAACCGGTTGGTAGGCCCGTTCCAGAAGACTGTGCCGATAGGTCTTGCCGAGCGCTTCCACCTCTTCCCGGATAATTGGAATCGTGAGTGTTGCCCGCTGCGGCGGATTGAGTGCAACACGCGTGCCCGCACGGCGTTTGCGGATGACCAGCCCGCTTTCGGCCAGATCTCTGAGCGCCCTGTTGACGGTGGTGCGTGCGCAACCGAATTCCTCCGCCAAATCCGCTTCGTGCGGGATCTGTGCGCCTGGTTCCCAGACGCGGTCATGGATCCGGCGAAGAAGCTCTTCGCGAATGCCAGTCCAGGAGTTCGTATCGGTCAGGGCCACAGGTGATCAGTTCCTTGTTTAGATACGGCCGCGCAACGCCTTCATCGTTGCCCGGTAGCGAGCGCGAATTTCCTCGCCTTTTACATGGATTCCACCGGTAACAACATGGCGGCCTGCCGACCAGACATCCTGGACCATATTGTCATCGCCCGCGAAGATGTAGGCATCCAGGATCTCGTCGCCCTGGCGGTCCTCAAGGTCGATGGTATTTGCATCGAGGGCGATCATGTCGGCAAGGTGACCGGCAGCGATCTTTCCAGAAATGCGTCCACACGCTTGTGCACTTCCAGAAACCGCTCCATCAAACAACACGCGGCCGGTCGAATTTTCCGGATTTGCCACCGAGGCTCGGCATTTGTCGCGAAGACGCTGCGAGTACTCGAGCGTGCGTAACTCTTCTGACAAGGAGATCCGGATGTTGGAGTCGGAGCCAATTCCGAACCGGCCGCCGGCGTCCAGATACCGGACGCCGTTGAAAATCCCGTCGCCGAGGCTCGACTCGGTGATTGGACAAAGCCCGGCAACCGCGCCGGTCCGCGCCAGTCCAACGGTCTCTTCGGGCGTCATTTGTGTGCAGTGAATCAGGCACCAGTTTTTCGATACATCATGGTTGTCCAAAAGCCAGTCGACTGGCCGCTTGCCCGTCGCTTCCAGAACTTCTTCGACTTCGGCGACTTGTTCTGCCAGGTGCATGTGCAAAGGCATCTGCCCCGCGAGTACGGCAGCGTTTTGCAACGCGTCCGAATCGACTGCGCGCAACGAGTGGGGCGCGACGCCCAAAACGCAATCCAGATCAAGGGACTGTAGAGCGTTGCCAGCCTGTTCATGGAGTTTTTGGAACCGGTCGAAATCATTGCCGAAACGGATTTGTCCCTGTGCCAGTGGGCGCTTGTTGCAGCCGCCGTGGGTGTAAAGGACCGGCAACAAGGTCAACCCAATACTAGTCTCGCGTGCAGCTGCCACAATCCGCTCGGACATTTCGCCGAGATTGCCGTAAGGCGTTCCACCAGGTTGATGATGCAGGTAATGGAACTCCCCAACCGCCGCATATCCGGCCTCAAGCACTTCCATCTGGACGAAGGCGGCAATTGCTTCGACATCATCTGGTGTGAGGGTGTCGAGAAACCGGAACATGATCTGCCGCCAGGTCCAGAAGCTGTCGCGGCTCTCCTGACCCCGGCGTTCGCTCATTCCGGCCATCGCGCGCTGAAAGGCATGGCTGTGGAGGTTGGATGGCGCAGGTAACAGGATGCCGACCCGATGCGTCTCTCCACCTGCTGAAGCGGCGTTTGTTTCGACTGCGGAAATCTCGCCATTAGCGGAAACATCAACGCGGACGTTTTCCGCCCAGCCACTGGGAAGCAGCGCCTTGTCTGCGAAAATGGTGCTGTCTTGCGCCGTAGGCATGCCGGTCTCTTTCCCTCGTTGACACGTTAATATGTGCATGCATATTATCTTTTATCGCAATCTAATCAAGCGGGAGATGTCCGGTGCCACAGCGCCTGCTGACAAATGCCAAATTGGTCACACTCACCGAGACGGGAGATCCGTACGGCTTGATTGAAGACGGAGTGCTCGCCATTGATGGCGAGGCAATCGGCTATGCTGGTCCGGCATCGGATCTGCCGGAATCATTCTCGGGCTATCCGAATGAGAACCTGAACGGGCGTCTGGTGACTCCGGGTCTCATCGATTGCCACACCCATGTTGTCTTTGGCGGTGACCGGGCCCGCGAATTCGAAATGCGGCTAGAAGATGCGTCCTACGAGGAAGTCGCCCGAGCGGGTGGGGGCATTGTCTCGACCGTCAAGGCAACGCGTTCAGCCAGTGAAGACCAATTGCTTGAAGGCGCATTGTCCCGCGTTGATGCACTGATAGCCGAAGGTGTTACCGGGATAGAGATCAAGTCGGGTTATGGCCTCGACAAGGAGACCGAACTTAAGATGCTCAGAGTTGCCCGCAAGGTCGGCAGCTTGCGCCCAATTACAGTACGCACGACGTTCCTCGGTGCCCATGCTGTTCCGGCAGAATACAAGGACAAGGCGGACGCTTACGTATCGGAGGTTTGCCTGCCCACACTGGAAGCCGCCCATGCCGAAGGTTTGGTCGATGCGGTCGATGGTTTTTGTGAAGGCATTGCTTTCTCACCGGCCCAGATCGCGAAAGTGTTCGATAAGGCAAAGGCACTTGGCCTGCCGGTCAAACTCCACGCCGAGCAACTGTCAAATCTGGGCGGAACCGCGCTTGCTGCCTCTTATGGGGCTCTGTCGGCAGATCATTTGGAATATCTGGATGAAGCTGGCGTCGAAGCCATGGCTAGCAGCGGCACGGTTGCCGTCATCCTGCCCGGCGCTTTTTACACCTTGCGCGAAACGCAAGCCCCGCCGGTTGATCTGCTGCGTCGGCATGAAGTGCCCATGGCGCTTGCGACAGATTGCAATCCAGGGTCTTCGCCGCTCGCTTCGCTCCTTCTCACAATGAACATGGGCTGCACGTTGTTCCGCATGACACCGGAAGAAGCGCTTGCCGGTGTCACCCGCGAGGCGGCCAAGGCACTCAGACTAACGGACCGCGGTACGCTGGAGGCCGGAAAACGCGCCGATCTTGCCATCTGGAACGTTCAGCACCCAGCAGAACTCAGCTATCGCATCGGCTTTAACGCCCTAGAAAAACGTATTTTTGGAGGAGCCGAATGAGCGCTCTTGTTGTGTCTCCGGGCGCTGTTCGCCTTGCCGATCTGGAGCGCGTCTACCGTGAAAACCTAACGGTTCGGGTGGACCGGGCTGCGGAAGCTGCAATCCGGTTGGCCGCGGATCGGGTCGGGAAAGCCGCACGCGGTGAAGAAGCCGTTTATGGTGTCAACACAGGGTTCGGCAAGCTGGCGAGTGTGAAGATTGCCGCTGAAGACACAGAGACACTTCAACGTAATCTGATCCTGTCGCATTGCTGCGGTGTTGGAGAGCCGCTCGACACGGCGACAACCCGTTTGATGATGGTTCTAAAGCTTCTCTCCCTCGGGCGCGGTGCGTCTGGAGTTCGGCTTGAAGTGCTGGAGTTGATCGAGGCTTGCCTTGAAAAGGGCGTTACACCTGTCACGCCCTCTCAAGGCTCTGTTGGAGCTTCCGGTGATTTGGCACCCTTGGCCCACATGGCCGCCGTTCTCATTGGCGAAGGCGAAGCAGAGTTTGGCGGCGAGCGGATGCCGGGTGGGGCTGCGCTCGAAAGGGCCGGACTCAAGCCGGTCGTTTTGGGCCCCAAGGAGGGTCTGGGCCTAATCAACGGAACGCAGTTTTCGACCGCCTGTGCGCTTGTTGGTCTCTTTGAAACCTGGCGTCTCGCCGAGGCTACGGTCTTGACCGCGAGCATGTCGACCGACGCCATCATGGGCTCGACCGCGCCACTTCTTCCGGAGATCCACGAACTGCGTGGTCATCGTGGTCAGATCGAAGTGGCTGCCGCAATGCGCGCAGCGATGGATGGGTCTGAAATTCGTGAAAGCCACCGGGAAGGCGACACTCGTGTTCAGGATCCATACTGCATCCGCTGCCAGCCGCAGGTGACAGGCGCCTGTATTGACCTTCTAAGGATGGCGGCCAGCACACTTGATATTGAAGCAAATGCGGCAACCGACAACCCTTTGGTTTTGATCGAGGAAGACCGGATTGTTTCCGGTGGCAACTTTCACGCAGAACCTGTTGCTTTTGCTGCAGACCAGATTGCGCTCGCGATAGCTGAGCTTGGGGCAATTGCTCAGCGGCGCATTGCCTTGATGGTGGATCCGGCTTTGTCTTTCGATTTGCCTCCGTTTCTTGCGCGCGATCCGGGGTTGAATTCCGGGCTTATGATTGCCGAAGTGACCACTGCTGCATTGATGAGCGAAAACAAACATCTCGCAAATCCATGCTCAACAGATTCGACGCCTACCAGCGCCAATCAGGAAGATCATGTGTCGATGGCCGCGCACGGCGCGCGCCGATTGGCACGCATGAATGCGAACTTGGCTCATATCCTGGGTGTTGAACTGCTTTGTGCTGCTGAAGGGATTGAACATCGTGCACCGCTCAAGACGAGTGCACCGCTGCAAAACGCGCTGGAACGGCTCCGGCAACAAGTCCCCGCACTGGAGAAGGACCGGTACCTGGCACCGGATCTGGAGACCGCTGCAGAGTTGATCAAGTCCCGAAGCTTGGTTGCGTTTCTTGATGACAATGCCGCCTTGGTCCTTGGAGGTGCGCATGCAGCCGGTTGAGGTCTTTCACGGTGACGGGCCGGTGGTGCTTGGGGTGCCGCATGCCGGAACGTATGTGCCGCCTGAGATTTGGTCTTGCCTGAATGAAGTGGGCCAAAAGCTTGCCGATACCGATTGGCACGTTGACCACCTCTATTCTGAGCTCTTGCCGGGCGCGACGATGGTGAAGGCAAATTTTCACCGCTATGTCATCGATGCCAACCGCGACCCGGAAGGCGTCAGTCTTTATCCTGGCCAGAACACGACAACGCTCTGTCCAACAACGGACTTTGACGGACGCCCGATCTATCTGAACGACAGCGAGCCGGATCCTGAAGAGATCGAAAAGCGGCGGCTGGCTTGGCATGCGCCTTATCACGCTGCGCTCAAGGCCGAACTGGAGCGCGTCCACGCGAAACATGGCATCGCAATTCTCTACGATTGCCATTCGATCCGCTCCGTTGTGCCCTACCTGTTTGAGGGCACGCTGCCGGATTTCAACACCGGAACCAATGGTGGCGCTACATGCGCACCCGAGATCGAGAAGGCCGTTGTCGACCTCGCAGCGAAAGCTGAGGGCTACACATCGATCCTGAACGGCCGCTTTAAGGGTGGCTGGACCACCCGGCACTACGGCCAGCCGGCACGCAGCTTCCATGCCATCCAGATGGAGCTGGCTCAGTCCACGCATCTCGTGAGCGAAGATACGCCTTTTGCTTATGACGAGGCGAAAGCTGTGCGTTTGCGGGTCCATCTGAAAGAAATTCTGAGCGCACTGGCTGATCTCGCGCCTGCGCTCGTCCAACACACCAAAAATTCCGAGGGAGCCAACCATGGTTGACCGCCGCCACAATGCACGTGACGTTTTCCCGCCGACGGGGACGGAGCTCAACACCAAGTCCTGGTTGACGGAAGCTCCGTTGCGGATGCTGATGAACAACCTGCATCCAGATGTTGCTGAAAACCCCCACGAGTTGGTTGTTTATGGCGGCATCGGTCGTGCTGCGCGCACATGGGATGATTTCGACCAGATCGTTGCGAGTTTGAAGTCACTGGAAGACGATGAAACTTTGATGGTTCAATCAGGCAAACCGGTAGGTGTGTTCAAGACCCATAAGGACGCACCGCGGGTTCTGATCGCGAATTCCAATTTGGTGCCGAATTGGGCGAACTGGGACCACTTCCACGAACTCGATAAAAAAGGTCTGGCAATGTACGGCCAGATGACCGCGGGCTCCTGGATCTACATCGGCACGCAGGGCATCGTTCAGGGTACCTATGAGACCTTCATGGAAGCCGGCCGCCAGCACTATGAGGGTAACCTGAAAGGCCGCTGGATCCTGACCGGTGGACTTGGTGGCATGGGCGGTGCGCAACCGCTTGCTGCTGTTATGGCCGGAGCCTGCTGCCTCGCGGTCGAGTGCGATGAAAAGAGCGCCGATTTCCGCCTGCGTACAAAATACGTTGATGAAAAGACGCATTCTCTCGACGAAGCGCTTGAGATGATCGAGCGCTGGACGAAGGCAGGCGACGCGAAATCCGTCGCCCTGATCGGCAACGCTGCCGATGTTTTCGCTGAACTCGTCAAACGCGGTGTCAAACCGGATATTGTTACCGACCAGACGTCAGCGCATGACCCGGTCAATGGGTACCTGCCGCAAGGCTGGACCGTTGCCGAATGGCGCTCAAAAGCAGAGACAGATCCGAAAGCGGTTGAGAAAGCCGCGCGGGCTTCGATGAAAGTCCACGTGCAGGCAATGGTCGATTTTTGGAATGCCGGTGTTCCAACGCTGGATTACGGCAACAACATCCGCCAGGTGGCCTTGGAAGAGGGATTTGAAAACGCTTTCGCGTTCCCGGGCTTTGTGCCTGCCTATATCCGGCCGCTCTTCTGCCGCGGGATCGGGCCCTTCCGCTGGTGCGCGCTTTCCGGTGATCCGGAGGATATTTACAAGACCGACGCCAAGGTTAAGGAACTCATTCCGGATGATGAGCATCTGCACAATTGGCTCGACATGGCCAAGGAGCGGATCTCGTTCCAAGGACTGCCAGCCCGGATCTGTTGGGTTGGTCTGGGTCAACGCCACCGGTTGGGTCTTGCCTTTAACGAGATGGTCCGCAACGGTGAACTGAAGGCCCCGGTCGTCATTGGCCGTGATCATCTGGACAGCGGATCCGTGGCGTCTCCGAACCGGGAAACGGAATCCATGAAAGACGGCTCGGACGCAGTGTCAGATTGGCCGCTTTTGAACGCACTGTTGAACACCGCATCTGGCGCAACCTGGGTGTCTTTGCACCATGGCGGCGGCGTCGGTATGGGGTTCTCGCAGCATTCGGGCATGGTCATTTGCTGTGACGGAACAGATGATGCCGCGCGCCGTATTGAGCGTGTGCTTTGGAACGACCCTGCAACCGGTGTGATGCGGCACGCTGATGCGGGCTACGAAATTGCGCTGGATTGCGCAAAAGAACAGGGATTGAACCTGCCGGGTATCCTTGGGAGATAAAAACAACGGCGGACAGCCCTCCAATCACCTTTGACAAAGAGGACAAGATGAAAAGACGTGATTTTCTGAAAGCCGGTGCAATCGGCGCAACAGGCGCAGCAGCGACAACGCTTGCAGCACCTGCCATTGCTCAAGATGTCCGCCAGTGGCGCATGGTAACGGCCTGGCCGAAGAACCTGCCGGGACCAGGCGTCGCTGCGCAAATGCTCGCGGACCGCATCACGACGCTGTCGGGCGGGCGCATCGAAGTGAAGCTGTTTGCGGCCGGCGAAATCGTTCCGGGCAATGGTGTTTTCGATGCCGTTGGTCAGGGCACTGCTGAGCTTTATCATGCGGTGCCGGCCTACTGGGGCTCAAAGTCCAAGGGCATCCTGTTGTTTGGTTCCCAGCCGTTTGGTCGGACGGCTCCTGAACACGCGGGCTGGTTGATCCACGGTGGCGGTCAGGCGCTGTATGACGAGATGTATGGCCGCTTCAATCTGAAGCCGTTCTTGTGCGGCAACTCCGGTCCGCAATGGGCCGGCTGGTTCCGCAACGAGATCAACAGTGTTGACGATCTCAAGGGTTTGAAGTTCCGCTCAACGGGCCTTGCATCCGAAATGTGCTCCAAGCTTGGCATGGCAGTCCAGGCTATGAGCGGCCCGGCAATGTTCCAGGCGCTGCAGTCTGGCGCCCTTGATGCTGGCGAGTTCATCGGCCCGTGGACGGACAGCGCGCTTGGCTACTACCAGATCGCCAAGAACTACTATTGGCCGGGTGTTGGTGAACCGTCTTCTGCCGAAGAATGCGCGGTAAATCTGGATGCCTACAACGAACTTCCGGATGATCTCAAAGAAGTCGTCACGCAAGCGTGTTCCAGCCTCTACAACGATGTCCTGACCGAGTACAACACCAAGCACGCCCAGGCTTTGACAGGTCTCGTCAACGATCATGGCGTGATGGTGCGTAAGCTCCCGGACGATGTGATCGTGGCGATGGGCAACGCAGCAGGTGAAGTGATCGCTGACCTACGTGCAGACAGCGACGATTTGGTCAAGCAGATCACGGAGAGCTTCCTCGGCTACCGCAAACTGATGCGCGAGTATATGCCCTACGCTGACAATGGCCAGATGAACGCTCGTCTGCTGGACTACAAGTACGACTGATCGTCGGCACTGTAAGGCACAGCCTGCCTTTGGCGATCGGAGAAGTCGAAACGCTTCTCCGGTCGCCACTGCTTGGCTTGACCATTCGTTCTCGCTCCGCACGATGAGGGCGTGACCTTGTAAGAAAAACAGGAATCAACCGCGATGGAAAAGTTTGCGGGTGTGTTGGAGCGCGTGAACTCGGTTATAGGCAACACCTTGTGTTGGGCAGCGCTGGGCATGCTGATGTTGCAGTTCGTGATTGTGCTTCTGCGCTATATTTTCGGCTACAGCTTTATCTTCCTCGATGAAGGCGTTTTATATTTCCATGCAGCCATCTTCATGCTGGGGGCAGGGTACACGTTCCTGGTCAATGCCCATGTGCGTGTGGACATTTTTTATGCCAAGGCAAGTGAGCGCACACAGGCCTGGATCGACATCTTTGGCCATCTGTTCCTGCTGACGCCAGCGTTGCTTATTCTGTTGTGGTTCTCCTGGCCAACTGTGCGCAGCAGCTGGGCAATTCTCGAGGGACCTATTTCCGTTGGCGGGATCCCGGCATCTTTTCTTCTGAAAACCCTTATCCCGGCCTACTGCATTCTTTTACTTGTTCAAGGCGCAGCAGCCCTGATCCGTGATATCTCCCGTCTGAAAGCCACCGCTGCATGAGCCTCCCTCTTGACTTGATGATGTTCGGGGCGCTGATCGCCTTTATTCTGCTGGGCTATCCGGTGGCCTTCACGATTGCAGGCGTTGCAACCGGCTTCGCGCTTTTTGGATGGATGCTTGGGGACTTCAACATTCAGCTTATGGGCGCGATGGGCCAGCGGTTCTTTGGAGTTCTGACCAACCCAGTGCTCACTGCCATTCCATTGTTCGTTTTGATGGGCGTGATTCTGGAAAAAAGCCGGATTGCCGAGGACCTTCTCGAGACGATGGGCCGCCTGTTCGGCAAGATGAACGGCGGCCTTGGTGTCGCCGTTGTTCTGGTGGGCGCCCTTCTGGCTGCTTCGACCGGTATTGTTGGCGCAACAGTCGTTGCAATGGGCTTGATCGCTCTGCCCACCATGTTGCGCAACGGGTATGATCCGAAATTGGCCTCCGGCATGGTTTGTACAGCCGGTACACTTGGTCAGATCATCCCGCCCTCGACCCTTCTGATCATCCTTGCCGATGTCATGTCGAATGCGTTTCAGCAGGCGCAATATGCGCAAGGCAAATTCACGATCGAAACGATCTCGGTTGGGCAAACCTTTGCCGCTGCGATGGTGCCAGGACTGCTGCTGGTGGCTGTCTATTGCGTCTACATCATCGGCCGCGCGAAACTTTTTCCTGGTGACGCCCCTGCAATGAAGGAGAGTGTTGAGCCACCAAGCGGCGTGGAAATCGCGTCTGCAATCGTTCCGCCGATACTGTTGATTATCGCCGTTTTGGGTTCGATCCTTGGCGGTGTGGCATCTCCGAATGAAGCAGCTTCTGTGGGCGCTGTTGGAGCTATCTTGCTGGCTGGCCGACGGTTGGGCGTGCCGGTCAAACTCATCATTTTGGCGACCACAGCCTTGCTGGTACTTGCAGTGTCGGCTGCGGCCTTTCCCGTTCGCCTTCAAAGGTCAGATGTGACGATTGGTGGCTATGTGCTTGCTGCAATCTACGCTGGGCTTGCTCTTTTTGCGCTTGGCGTCGTCCTCAAAATCTTGCGCGCGGCATTTGCCGACGGGCTTATAAAATCGTCATTGCTGTCGACCCTGACAGTGACATCGATGATCTTTGCAACCATCCTGATGGCGAGTTTCTTCAGTCTGGTATTTGTCGGCCTCGGTGGAGAAGACCGGGTTCATGAGCTTTTGAAGGAAATGCCTGGCGGCGCAACGGGCGCGCTGATCTTCGCCATGCTGTTCGTCTTCGTGTTGGGCTTTTTCCTCGACTTTGTCGAGATCTCGGTGATCCTGCTGCCCGTTTTGATCCCGCCGCTCATCCTGATGGGTATTGATCCGATCTGGCTCACAGTCCTGATCGCAATCAATCTTCAGACATCGTTCCTGACGCCGCCTTTCGGATTTTCACTGTTCTATTTGCGCGGCGCTGCGCCTAAGGAAATCACCACCGGACAGATTTATCGCGGTGTGGTTCCGTTCATCGGACTGCAAATCGCGGCCGTCGTTATCCTATGGATGTTCCCGATTATCGCAACGTGGCTTCCGCGCTGGCTTTATTAGGCCGTCTAGGATGACCGGGCGGTCGAAACCGCCCAGTGTCCGGATCTATTTCTTCCGGGAAGGGCCTTCGCGCTCAGACGAGGCCGCCCAAAGATTGATGTTGGCGTCCTTGGCTGTCGCATCGATTTCCTGAAGCTCGGTCTCAGTGAATTCGAGATTGTTGAGCGCGCCGACACAGTCAATCACTTGGGCTGCTCGGCTTGCCCCAATGAGGGCCGTCGTGACGCGCCCGCTTCTCAAGACCCAGGAAAGTGCCATTTGTGCCAGTGTTTGCCCGCGCCGCTCGGCGATGGCGTTGAGTGCCCGGATGGTCGCAAGGTTCTCATCGCTGAGGAATTGGTCCTGCAGGGATTTGCCCTGTGTTGCTCGGCTACCTTCTGGAATGTCCTTTAGATATTTGTTTGTCAGCATGCCTTGGGCGAGTGGGGAAAAGGCAATGGAACCAATGCCGAGATCGTCCAAGGTGTCGAGAAGGCCGTCTTCTTCCACCCAACGGTTGATCATGGAATAGCTCGGCTGATGGATCAGACAGGGAGTCCCGAGCTCCTTCAGGATTGCTGCTGCTTCCCGGGTTCTCTTTGTATTGTATGAGGAAATACCCACGTATAGGGCCCGTCCGGAGCGGACGATGTGGTCCAGCGCCATCATGGTTTCTTCCAACGGCGTGTCCGGGTCGAACCTGTGGGAATAGAAGATGTCTACATAGTCGAGACCCATACGCTTCAGGGATTGATCGCAGGACGCAATCAGGTATTTGCGGCTGCCCCACTCGCCATAAGGACCAGGCCACATATCGTAACCGGCCTTGGACGAAATGATCATCTCGTCCCGATACGGTGCAAAGTCGGTGCGCAGGAGTTCGCCGAATGCGCTCTCCGCGGAGCCCTTTGCCGGACCATAATTGTTGGCAAGGTCGAAGTGGGTGATGCCGAGATCAAAAGCGGTCCGCGCAATTTCCTGCTTCCGCTGGTGCGGGGTGTCATCGCCGAAATTGTGCCAAAGCCCCAGAGAAATGAGCGGCAGTTTCAATCCGGACCTACCACAGCGGCGGTAGTCCATGCTGGTGTAACGCTCGGGCGATGCGATCCAGGTCATTGCGTCTCCATTTGACTGGTTTTTTCCAAGCAACATTGTTTCAGAATGTCGATGGAGGGGGACGCTGTCTTCGCATTAAAGGCAGGTGATGTGAAGTATGGACTGAAGTGCTGACAAAAAAGAGGCTTGCGGCAGACGGCGCTACCGCAAGCAAGGTGGGGGAGGAATTAGGCGCCGAACATGTCGGTGGTGATGCCTTTGTACCACCCGATCGACTCTTCATAGGTCGCTTGACGGAGGCCCGCATCTTCACCAGTTTGGCTGATGAATTTCGAGGTGGACGCGATTTTTTCATCTGTCGGGGCATATTGTGCGCCGACTTTTACGCCGTCGTTGGTCTCGATAAGGCTCCAGCAGGTGTTGGAGTATTTTGCCGGGAAGACACGGGACCCGGTGAGGTCACCGCGAATGGTCATGGCTGCCACCTTGGCCTGGCTGTTCGCCGAGAAACCGGACTTCGGCATGTCACCGGCGATGCAGGCATCTCCGATGATAAAGATGGAATCGTCTTCCTTGGAACGCATGGAAGCCGGATCAATGGCACAGAACCCGCTGTCGTTGGTGAGTGCGGCCTTGGAGGCGATCATGCCCGCCTTTTGCGCCGGTATGACGTTCACCAAATCGCCCTGGAAGGTGTCCAGGTCCGTTTCGACCTCCCCGGTTGACGCATCGACTTTGACGATGCCGCCATGCACATCCGGTCCATACCACTCGATCATGCCCGGATAGTGCTTGTCCCAGCCTTCCTGGAATAGGGCCTGTTTGGAGAACTTCGGCTTGGGATCAATGATGACGATCTTGCTGTCGTTCAGCCCCTTGGATTTGAGAATATGCGCCATCATTGACACACGCTCATACGGTCCCGGAGGGCACCGATATTGGTTCGGCGGGGCCACCATGACGATTTGCTGGCCGTTTTCGATGGCATCAAGTTTGGCTTTCAGAAGCTGGGTCTGAGGACCCGCCTTCCAGGAATGCGGCATGATTTCAGCCGCTTCTTCTGAGTAGCCGGGCACACTGTCGTAGATGAGATCAATGCCCGGGGACACGACCAGACGGTCGTAGGGCACTTTGGAACCGTCCGCCATGACAACCATTTTAGCATCCCGATCAACAGCATCTGCCATGCCATTTACAACGGTGATGCCGTAGTTCGAAGACAATGTATCGTAGCCGTGTGTGATGGAATCGAAATCGCGGAACCCGCCGAGGTATAGGTTGGAAAAGAAGCAAGTGCTGTAGGCCGGGTTTGCTTCGATCAGGGTGACGTCAAGATCCTCACCGGCATCCTTGGCCATATACCGGGCGGCTGTTGCGCCGCCAGCGCCGCCACCGATGACAACGACTTTTGGCTTCCCCTGTGCCCGGGCGTAGTACGGCAGGGCTAAGGATGTCGCCCCGGCGCCAACCAGAAGCCCAAAACTACGGCGTGTGAGATTCGGCATGTCATTTCCTCCCAAGTAAGCAGTTTGGCCCCTGCAATTGCCAAAACCTCATTGCGGATCGATGGACCCGAAATAGGCGGCCAAGGCTGCGATTTCCTCGTTTCCGAGGTTCACGGTCATGTTCTGCATGACCTGATGACTGCGGACATTTGTCTTGTACTCAAAGAGCGCCCGGATGAACGGTTTCTTTGGCCAGCCGATAATGGATGGGATGCCATCGGCCCGGCCGGAGACTTGATGACAGGTGACACATTCACTCGACAGATATTCGCCATACGCCATGTCGCCGTCGATCTGCATGGCAACGGCCCCCATTTCCGGCGTCACAGTTTCCGGCTCCGGTTCTGACGCCGGTTCGGCTTTGGAAAGTTCTCTCAAGTAGGCGATGATGTGGGTGCGATCCTGACGGTCCGGCATGCCGCGATAGGACATTCGTGTTCCGGGCACATATTCACGTGGTTTTTCGAGATAAAGATCTAACGAAAACTCGTTCCAGACCATGCCGTCACTGCCGAGTTTTTTCATCGCACTGGAATACTTGAACCCTTCCAGGGTCCCGGCCGGGCGTTCAAAAAGCCCGTCGAGATGTGGGCCAACGCCATTTCGTGCATTGGCTCCCACCTGATGGCATGCTTTGCAGGCTTTAAAGAGCTTTTCGCCTTTTATTGGATCGCCGTCCGATGCCATGGCCGGCACCGTCAGTAAAAACGTCGCGCCTGCGATCCATTTCCTTGCTCGGGCCCATGCCGCATTTCTCAATGTCGGAAAGTCGGCATAAGGCCGTTCAGCCTTGTCCTGCTTTTGGTCCATACCGGTTCCTCCCGTGACCCGGTATGGATCAGTCTACCGCGCCGACACCGGCGTTGTCATCGCCGCCGTCGTCGGGCGTCACATCCAGGATGCGCGCGCGCATGGTAATCTCCACGGGACCGGGCTTGCAGTCAGTCATGCACGGTTCGCCTTTCTCCGCGTAATGCGCTTCTTCGGCCCGGTCGTCCGCAATGAAGTTCTCTTCATTGGGCAGGCGGATATCGAGGAAGTTATTCTTGGAGAGTTCGAACTCCTCATCGTCCACCAGATCATTCAGGTAAAGGAGATACGCGGTGATGGCGTAGACCTCATCGTCGGACAAAGACCTTGCATTGCCAAAAGGCATCGCCCGACGGACGTAATCATAGACTGTCGACAAGTAGGGCCAGTAGGAACCGATTGTTTTTTCCGGGCGATCGTCGGTCAGGGTGTCATGGCCACCTGCGAGAACCGGCCAGCGGTCGACCGCCTCGCCAAAATCACCGTGACACATGGCGCAATTGTCCGTGTAAAGAACCTCTCCGTCGGCAACAGTCCCCGAACCTTCCGGAAGCCCTTGTCCGTCCGGACGGATGTCGATGTCCCAGGCAGCCACTTCTTCAGCCAAGGCAATACGGCCGAGGCCGAACACACCATCGTCTCGTGTGTTCGAGGCAGCGGCGGCAAAAGGGTCTGTTGAGGCAGATGCGGCGGCGACTTGAGATCCGCTATCTTGTGAAGGTGCTTCGGATTGTTCTGAACCGTTGCCTGCATCTTCCGAGTAAGTCGCAAGATATGCTAAAATGTTGTCGAGGTCCGCATCCTTGCGGAGCCCCGCAAAGGCCATCTTGGTGCCTTTGATCATGGCTTTCGGTTTGGCGAGATAGGTGCGGGTCGTTTCCATGTCCCACACCAATCCATCCTCTCCAGCCTTGACCATGGCGTTGGAGTACTTGTAGCCATCGATCTCACCAGCCGTGCGCCCAAACAGGTCGTTGAGATGCGGACCAAGCTTGTTTTTGGCCCCATCACCGACAGCATGGCAGGCTTGGCATTTCTTGAAGACCTTCTCGCCCTTGGCCGCATCGCCTGCGGTTGCAGTTGATGCGAGTGCGACGAGGACGGTACCGAGCGAAAGCGCTTTAAGAGACTTCAACATTTTCAACCGCCCCGTTCTTATGGACATACCAGGTCTGAATGCCGTTGTTGTGGTAGATGGAGTTTTCGCCCCGGGCGGCGCGCAGCTCGTTTTTGGTTGGTTGGTAAAACCCGTGTTCATCCATTGCGCGGGATTGGATCAGCATTTCCGACCCGTCCCAATCAATGTCGAGGTAGAAGCGGTGCAGAGATTTCGACAGGCTTGGCCCGTCAATCCGCGCCGTCTTCCAGTTCTGGCCGCCATCGAGCGATACGTCCACTCGAGTGATGCGGCCGTTGCCCGACCAGGCAAGCCCTGAAATAACCATTGGTCCCTTGCCGTGAGAAACCGGCATTTGGGGACTTGGGCTGGTGATGACGGATTTCGGATCCATCACCCAGGTAAAGCGCCTGGCTTTTCCTGTTTCCAGGAGATCGGTGTATTTCGACGTTTCCTCCCGGTGGTGCCACGGCTGATCGCCGACTTCCAGGCGTCGCAGCCATTTGACCCACATGTTGCCTTCCCATCCGGGAACGACGAGACGCAGCGGATAGCCCTGTTCAGCGCGAAGCGCTTCGCCATTCATTTTCCAGGCGACCAGGCAGTCATCCAGCGCCTTTTCCATCGGGATGGAGCGGGTCATGTGGGCGGCGTCTGCGCCTTCGGGAAGTACCCACTTGCCGTTGGTCTTGACGCCAGCTTCTTCCAGAAGTGTTTTCAGTTTCACGCCGGTGTACATCACGTTGTGCACCATGCCATGGGTGAACTGGCAGCCATTGAGCTGGGACCCGCGCCATTCCATACCGCCATTGGCCGCGCATTCCAGGAAGTAGACGTGGTTTTCGCGGGGGAATCGCTTCAGGTCTTCCATGGTAAAGACCAGAGGTGTGTCGACGAGGCCGTTGATCATCAGGCGGTGATCCTGCGGCCGGATCTGCGCGACACCGCCATGGTGGCGCTCAAAACACAGCCCGTTCGGCGTGATGATCCCGTCGAGTTCATGGAGCGGTGTGAAATTGATTGAGGCGACGGCATCAGCGGTCAGCCAGGGCACGTTGCGCCGGACCACTTCCGATTCAAATTCCGATGGCAGACCGTACGGTGCTGCATCGACGCCATCGCCGAGATACCGGTTCCAGTCCTGAATCTCCATGATCAGCGGGTCACCTGCTGCGCGTGCTGCACTTGCAGCTCCGGCGGCGCCTGCGGTAACGCCGCTCGCAAGGCCTGCCTTGAGAAGGGACCGCCGAGAGAGGGAGGGAGTGCCCTTGTCCTTTGTCTCAGTCATGTTTCTGTCCTCAGGTCTTAAACAAATCTAGACACCGATCACCTTCACGGATTCATTGTCCGGAAGTTTCACGGTCGGATTTTTGGTGATGTGGTTTTCAACGACGTCCCAGATCGCCGGACCCTCGGTGTCTTCATTGACCGAAGCCCAGCCGGCAACGACGTAGTCTTTCGCCGGATCGATCGGCTCGCCAGTTGAAAGCAGCGTCATGTCGGAGATGCGTTCGCCGATCTCCATCTGGGGATCGATCGTGTAGCCCATGCCGCCAACGCGAACCATGTCGCCGCCTTGCTGATAATAAGGGTCCTTGTTGAAAAGGTTGTCGCCAACATCCTCCAGGATGTCTTTCAGCATCTTGCCGCTCATGGTGGAGCGGTAAGCAGCCGGATAGGTCATGGCACAGGCGTTGTGGAGGTCTTCAAAGGTAATGTCTTGACCGGGCAGGAGGCTGGTCCCCCAGCGGAATCCGGGAGACAGCGCGATCTGTGCGTCGCGTTCCTCCAGAAGCGCCTGACAAATCAGATCATCGAAGGTGCCGTTGAAGTTGCCGCGCCGGTAAAGGAGGCTTTCAGTCTTGCCGAGAACCCGCGAGAGGTCTGCCTCAAAGGGGGCGCGGACCTCATCGATCAGCGCACTCATCTCTGCATCCGGCGTGATCACGTCAGAAAAGATCGGGATCAGTCGGTATTTGTAGCCAACAACCGCGCGGTCTTTCACATCCAGATCAACGCGGGAGACGAATTTGCCGTTCGAGCCAGACGCTATGACCAGCGTGTCATTGACAATGACCGGCTCCGGGAGAGCATCGTGGGTGTGGCCGGTCAGGATGACGTCGATGCCAGCAACATTGGAGGCAAGCTTCCGGTCAACGTCGAACCCATTGTGAGAGAGCAGGACAATGACTTCGGCGCCTTCGCCGCGGGCCTCTTCAGCGTGCTTGGCAATGTCTTCCTCGCGAATGCCAAAGGACCAGCCCGGGATCATCCAGCGTGGATTGGCAATCGGCGTGTAGGGGAAGGCTTGCCCGATGACCGCAACTTTTGACCCGCCGCGCTCAAACATCTTCCAGGCTTCGAACGCCGGCTCGTCCCATTCATTGTCATAAATGTTGGAGCCAAGGAAGGCGAAGGAGAGGTCGTCGATGATCTCCTGAACGCGGTCCGTGCCGTAGGTGAATTCCCAGTGACCGGTCATGGCGTCTGGTTTCAATGCGTTCATGACCGTGACCATGTCCTGGCCAAGCGTTTGATTGGACGTGTAGCTGCCTTGCCAGGTGTCGCCCCCGTCCAGCAGCAGCACGTAGTCATCGCCGCGCTCGGCGCGAATGCGCTTAATTACGGTCGCTACCCGGTCCATGCCGCCCATCTTGCCGTAGGATTTCGCCAGGGAGGTGAAGTCTTCGGAGGTGAGGGCGTAGGCGTCCGGCGAACCGGCTTCGATGTTGTAGAGCTTCAGGAAATCCGCACCGGTCACATGTGGCGGTTTGCCTGTGACATCGCCAATACCAAGGTTGATGGAGGGTTCCCGGAAGTAGATCGGCTTCAGCTGGGCGTGAATGTCGGTGATGTGGACCAGTGTTAGAGATCCTGTCGGTTCCATGGCGAGGAGTTGGTCTTCGCTCAACGCCTGTTGTGCCATCAGCTTTGACCACGACCCGGCCATGCCGGAGCCGAGCAGGGCGCTCGTTGCGGTTGCCGCCATCAAGAACTCACGTCTTGAAAACATTCATTTAACTCCCGAATCCTGATGAGGCCGAAGCCTCCAAGTCGCCAATGGCAAAAAGGCATAGTTTTTCCGTTGGCGCGTAAAAGCTCACGCACCTTGATCGTGTTATCGACCGGTGTTGATTTGATTTGTCGCCAGCCATTTGGCCGGAGTTTGGGAAGCGGCAGGTTACTGCCACTTCTAGAGTTATCATTGCTGTTTTACTGGCGAACGGCCGGTGTTTCGACCGACAGGCCAGACCCGCGCCAGGCGAGGTACAGTTCAAGCGATGTGAATTCATCCGAACCGCGTTTGAAAGGCGTTGCGCGGATGTTGTCCATGCAGCCTTTGAACCGCCGGTGCGTTGATCCAAGCCCCTGCCACTTCAAGCGATAGGTCGGGAAACCGTTGATCTGACCTTGGCTCAAATGGTCGGCGCGGATCATGTTGCCATAGTTGTCCTCATGACAATTGGAACATGACATGTCGAGCTGACCGACGCGTGTGTAGTAGAGCTCCCTGCCCTTGTTGAACCAATCTTCCGCCGGGCCGTCGATCTTTACATTGACAGGCATGCCGCGTGATTGAAGACCAAGAAACGCCGTCATTGCGAGCATCTCGGCACTTTCCCATTTCCACGGATCCGCGCCCGGGTGCTCCTTCTGCGACCAGTTGATGTGGTCTTCAAGGGTCATTAGGGTGTTCTCGCCCTCGTGCCACTTGGGCATGGAGGCTCGTAAGCCTTTCATGCTTTCCGAGGCATCTCCGTGGCAAGACGCACACGATTTGCCGGAAGTGCCGGCTCCTGTCTCCCAGAGCTCCGCACCATAGTCGACTGCTGCAAATGCCGGATTTTCAAAGTCGTCTGTCTGCAGGGCCTGAGTTTCATCCGAGCGGAACCGCCAACCAGAAAATAGTTCATCCAGCGGGTGGCCTTCGGGTGCCGCCACTTTTGTAACAAGCTGTTCGCCTTCGACGATCAGCTCCGCATTTTCATCCGCAACGGCTTGGCTGGACATTCCGATTATCAAACCTGTCGCAAGGATCGCAGCGGCAGAGCGTCCTGTATTTTTCGTCATGGTCAAATCGTCTCCTCCCGATTTGTGCGACCGTGATGGCTTTAGACCCTATTCGACCGTTATTTTCTTCTCGGTCTCATAGACGCTGCCGTTGTCATCCACCCAGGTGAACTTGAAGGTTCCACTGTTGTCGACCTTTGCGCTGAATTGAAGGTAGGGGTTTGCCGATACCGCTGGGTCCAAGTCACAGGAGAATACGACCTGGCCGTCGAACTCGCAGGTGAACTTGTTGATGATCTGCCGCGGGATCAACTCGCCGGTTTTCTTGTCTTTGCGCTGACCTGATTCCATCGGGTGGCTGATCAGTGTCTTTATGGTGATGACTTCACCCTTTTCGGCCTTCTTAGGCACTTTTACGCGGGGTTTTGGGGATGCCATTTTCGTTTCCTCTCGTCCGGTCGTTGCCGATTAGCCGCCGCAGCCGCCGATGGTGACCTTGACTTCCTTGGTATCCATGAAGGTTGAACCATCGCTCATTTTGGCGACAGCGATGACGTTTTGTGTCTTCGCCAGCCTGATCCGGGTCTTGGCCTCGGCTGCGCCGCTCATGGCTGAAAAATGGAACGTCGCAACAGCCGGGTTCGGGTTCCCATCCGCTAGAATCAGAACGGATTCAACATAATTGTCCGAAGTCATCGGGCTATCGACAGTCACACCCACGGGAACAGTGTTCCCGTTTTCCGCGATTTCCGGCGTATCCAATGAGACTGTGCCCTCGGTTGGGGTCGCTCCTCCGGTAAACTCCTTGATTGCAGCATCCGTGTCAGGTGTTGCTGCGAATGAAATTCGCGGGGCGAATGTCAGGAAGGCGGCTGCGCCTGCAGTCACAGCCAAAGCCTGGCGTCTAGTGATGGTCATCTCTTGCTCCTTGAAACCGGAGATCAGTTTTCTTTGAGGGTCAGCAGATAGGCGACCACATCCTCGACCTCCTGGGCGGAGAGGATCGTCTTATCGGTGAATTTGTCGGCAATGCGCGCGCCTAGTGCCGGTGTGTAGAAACCGGGCATTATGGTTTGGTCGCCGAATACCTGCTTGCTGTTGATCACGATCGCGCGCAATTGCTCCGTGCTCCAGCGATCGCCAACGCCATCCAGTTCCGGGCCAACTTCGCCGTGAAACAGAAGCTCGGCCAGGTCTGCGTTCGCGTGACAGGCGAGGCAGTTGCCTTTTTTCCGGTCAGCGAAAGTGTCCCGGCCGGCAATAGGGTCACCGGTCTTGCCGGTGAGTGATGATTTGGCCTCCATGTCGACAATCTCGACGGCCGTTGGAGCGATGGTTTCCGCATGCAATGCGCTTACCGAAAATGTCCCGGCCAGGCATGTCGCAAAAGCAGCGCTCCATAGTCTTGCGCCCTTTGTCATATTATTGGCTTTCCTCCTCAGTGCGGGTACGCTCCACCGTACCCAAGATGGACTCATTTCCACGGTCCATCTGTTCTCCTCACATTAAAAGATATGATTTTTTGCATATATTATGCAATACGCCTTTTTGCGGACTTTCAAATTTGTGCAAGTTTTACTCAGCGCCAAGACGGCCTTTGTCACGTAACTCGTTGATTATACGAGCGTGATATTTCTGAAAGTGTTCGTCACTTTCGTAGCCTTTTTCGTTCACCCAGCGGAACATATTCAGGAATGTCCACTTCCCGAATGACCCTGGCATTGTCGCAACCGCCGAATCCGCGACCGTTCCATCTTCCGGTATTTCGTCTGGAAGAAAGACGATTGTTGGCGTGAACACATAGCCCCATTTTCGGGCGGCGGTCTTCTCGGTCAGCTCTTCTCCGTCAATGTCGATGACTTCCTCGTCGCCGAACATGTTGTACTGCACGACCATGAAGTGCTCTTTGATGTAGTCCGTCACTTCCGGGTCGCTCAGGAGCTTCTCATGCATGGCCTTGCAGTAGATGCATCCGCGTTGCTCGAACACCAAGGCGAGGCGTTTTCCCTCGTCGGACGCTGTTTCGATATCTTCCGCGATATCCTTGAAAGTGATGGTAAACCAGGGCTGTTTGTGGAGCCCGTCTTCGCCGAGAGTTGCGGCGCGCCCGGCGGTGTTACCAAGCGTCAAGCAGACCGCTGCCGCTGCGATTGATTTGATGATCTGATGCATGTCGAGCTCCTCCCAGATATGCTCAGCCGATTTGCGAGAAAACCGGAAATGTTTCCAGAAGCCAGAAGGCAATGGCTGACATTTGGCCAGTGATGAACAGAACTCCGGTCAAGACCAAGAAGCCGCCCATGATCTTTTCAATGGTGCCCATGTGTTTGCGGAACCGGCTGGCCCAACCCAGAAACCGGCTGGCAAAGGCGGCTGCGAGAATGAACGGAATGCCGATGCCCAAAGCGTAAACAGCCAGAAGGCCCGCACCATGCCATGTCGTTTGCGAGGAACCGGCAACAAACAAGATCGCAGCCAGCACAGGTCCGACACAGGGCGTCCAGCCAAATGCAAAGGCAAGCCCCATGATGAATGCGCCGACCAGACCCACCGGTTTGGTCTCCACATGAATTCTTGCCTCCCGGAACAGCAGGCCAATCCGGAAAATGCCGAGAAAGTGCAGACCCATGATGATAATGATCGTGCCGGCGATGTAGGACAGAACATCGTAATACCGGGCAATCGATTGCCCGATCACGCTCGCAGTTGCTCCAAGGGCCACGAACACGGCTGAGAAGCCAAGCACGAACGCAAATGCGGCGAGGACCACTCGGCGTCCGGTGGCGGCGGTTGCGGTATCGCCCTTCAACTCTTCTACGCTCACGCCAGCGAGGTAACACAAGTATGGCGGCACAATTGGCAGGACGCAGGGCGACACAAAGGACAACAATCCCGCAAGGAAGGCCGCGCCCCACGAAACCTCAAGCATAAAGTGTCCTCCCAGACATGACGACTTTGTGTTTTGTTTAAAATATTCAAAAAGTCATATATATTGCAATCACAGAAAACACGGAGTGTTGCAAGTGCGTCGTTTGAGTGTTGCGGGAGTGCTGGTTGGGAGCGCCTTTTTTGCCGGGATTGCTGCGCTTCCAACTCCTGGAATTGCAGCGGAATTGATCATGGTAGAACAACCGGGTTGTTCCTGGTGCATGATCTGGAATGAAGAGATCGGCGTTGCCTACCCGAAAACCAAAGAGGGCAAACGTGCTCCCTTGCGCCGTGTGAATATCACGGACGGCTGGCCGGAAGATCTGGGAAACGTTCAACGGGAACGGCTGACACCGACTTTCATTCTTGTTGAAGATGGCAAGGAGATCGCACGGCTCCGCGGGTATCCTGGTGAGCATTTTTTCTGGCCGCTGCTCGGCGATATGCTCGACAAACTGGAGGAGCACAGAAAAAGCGGCAGTTGATTATTGCTGCCACTTGCATCATCTACCCAAATGAGCGCAGAATTGTTGCGCTGCAAAAGTTTTCCGCCAGACGATAACGGATACTGAAACGTTCAATGAACCTGCCCGTCTTCAACAAGGATATGAGCGCCGAGGACTTTGATCAGTTGATGCGTCAGGCGCGCAAGGCAAGCGACCTCCTGAAAGCACTGTCGCATGAAGTGCGTCTTGTGATCCTTTGCCTACTGTCTGAAGGCGAGAAGTCTGTTTCGGAACTGGAAGATATCCTAACTGTGCCACAAGCGGCAGTTTCTCAGCAGCTCGCCCGATTGCGGCTCGAGGGTCTTGTCCAGACAAGGCGCGAAGGCCGCATGATATATTACAGTCTGGTTGATGATGAGGTGAGCTCCATCATATCCACCTTGTATGATCTTTTCTGCAAGGACGTGCGCCCGCAGCCCAGCGATAATCAGTAAGCTTGGACTATGCTGCCGCGTGCATTGCAGCACGCTTGAGCGTTGAAGAGCCTTTAGCCCCTTGTTAGTCTCTTGATAAGGAGCCGCTGAAAAGCGGCCTGAGGGGACGCGACGAGGGGCCTGCAACGGCAGCTGAAATGCCAGAATTTGACCTGACGCTTATGCTACCGGTATTCGGGGTTCTTGCCGGATCCGTATTGGGGTTCGTGGGCCGTGCTTCACACTTTTGCACCTTGTCCGCGCTGGAACGGCACTGGTATGCCGGGGACAGCTCAGGACTAAGAACCTGGGTTCTTGCAGCCGTGGTTGCCTTGATTGGAACTCAGGGACTTGTTGCGTTCGGTCTCGCTGATACCGGAGCTTCCTTTTATCTCGATCCGGGGTTCCCCTGGACCGGTGCCATTCTCGGTGGGGCGATGTTTGGCCTCGGTATGGCCCTGGTTGGCACATGCGGGTTTGGCGCTGTGCTGCGTCTGGGTGGCGGCAGTCTTAGGGCTCTGGTGGTTCTCACTGTCATCGGACTGGCCGCATTGGCTGCGCAACGCGGGATTGTCGGCATTATTCGGGTGCCTTTGGTTGACGAGCAGATGATTACCTTCACAGCCGCTGGCAGCCAGTCCATGGGCGATATTGCCTCCAGTCTGGCTGGTTTCGATCTGCGGTGGCTGATCGCGCTTTTCATGATTGCGATCGGACTGGGTTGGATATTCAAGGACAAGGCCTATTGCAGTGCCCGGGCTAAAATCGCCTCTGCTGCAGCAATCGGTCTGGTCATCCCGTTCGGCTGGTGGGCCACGACCTATGTGGCCGCAAATTCCTTTGATCCGGTCCAGATCGAGGCGGGGTCCTTCGTCGTGCCTGTTGGAGACAGTATTCTGCAGCTGATCACCTACACCGGTGTTTGGCCCGATTATGGTGTCGGATTGATTGCGGGCACGCTTACTGGTGCGGTTCTTGCGGCTCTCTGGAAACGCGATATCCGCTGGGAAGCCTGTGATGATGCCCGGGAACTCGGGCGTCACATTCTTGGCGGTACACTTATGGGCATCGGCGGTGTTTTCGCAATGGGCTGTACCGTTGGGCAGGGCATTACGGGTTTTTCCACCATGGCGATCTCGGCACCGATCGTGATGCTGTCCATGGCATTCGGCGCCCGGGTAGGGCTTGCCTGGCTCGTCGAAGGCTCCGCCTTGGCGGCTTTCCGACGAAGTGACGGCGCCGATCATCGCCATCCAGCGGAATAGCGGCAGCAGAGTTCTACGGATTGGTGCAGTCCCTGTTTTAAACGGGGACAACTATTGAGGTTCCTGCTCAAGGCTGGGGCGACTCCGCAGCTTCAGCCCGCCACGAACTTGTAAGCCGAACCTGTGCGCTCGACCCGGCCGATGCCCATGTCCGGCAGATGAAAGCCGAT
>CALDSI010000548.1 GCA_937911395.1 uncultured Labrenzia sp. | reverse complement strand
AACCGGGAAGACATCCACCGCAGCACCGGCCAGGTGTCCGGATTTCAGGGCCTCTGCGAGCGCATCAATGTCGACGACCTTTCCGCGGGCATTGTTGATCAGGAACGCGCCCTTTTTCATCTTGGCGATCTGATCAGCGCCGAACATGTCCCGTGTTCCCGGGGTGTCGGGCACGTGCAGTGAGACCACATCGGAGTCAGCAAGGAGTGCATCCATGCTCTCTGCCGGCATCACATTGCCGTGCTGAAGCTTGTCGATGGTATCATAATAGATCACCCGCAGGCCCATGGCTTCTGCGAGATTGGAGAGCTGCGTGCCGATGTTGCCGTAGCCGATGATGCCGAGGGTCTTGCCGCGCACCTCGTGAGAGCCGGCAGCCGTCTTCATCCAGCGGCCGTCGTGGGCACCGCTCGATTTCGGGAAGACACCGCGCATCAACATGACGATTTCGGCAATGGTCAGCTCAGCCACGGACCGGGTGTTGGAAAACGGTGCGTTGAAGACCGGAATGCCGCGTATCAGTGTGCCACCGAGATCGACTTGGTTCGTACCAACGGAAAAGCAGCCAACCGCGACCAGCGACTTTGCTGCTTCCAAAACCTCTTCCGTTACTTGGGTACGGGAGCGGATGCCGAGCATCTGCACGTCCTGCATCTTCTCGATCAGGGCGTCCTTTTCCAGCGCGCCGGACAGGACTTCCACATTCGTGTAACCGTTTTTCTCCAAAATCGCGTGCGCGGTCGGCGAGATGCCTTCCAGCAGCAGCCAGCGGATCTGGTTCTTCGGCCGGGACAGACCGTGGATCATGGGCCTAGCGCCTCTATTCTTGACAGGTGTATCAGCTGCGGCAGGTGCGCCGCAAAAACGCCGGTGTCGTATACGCGCAGATCTGTGTCGCGTCTAGGTCGCGATGGCGCAAATGGGTCCTCAAGCGCTCTTCGAGCTCTGCGCTTTGACGATGAACCAGTCTCGCAATTTGATTTCTACCTTCCCTAAAATAAACAACAGTCATTGCTGTTCGCTTGAATGTTATGGTTTTTCAACTGCCTTATAGTTATATTTTACGATAGTAAGAATATTTTTCTGAAAAGATCTGGATTTTTGTTTACTTCCATTCATTCTTGAATAACGGGTGTTTCATAAAACAGAAGAAATGCTTCCAAAGGCGAGTGCTGGATTGGAATTACTCAAAAAATCTTTCCTTGATCTGACCGCTGATGCTGTTGCTGTCTGCCAATCAGGGCCGGACGGCGAGGTCTTGCAAGTCGCCTACACCAATCATGCATTTGATGTGTTGTTCGGAGCCCAGAGAGATTGGACTTTTGAAAACACACTCCCGTTTGCTGGCGTTCATGGGCAGCTTCTTCAGGGGCAATCCGAAAAAGTCCAAGAAACGGCCGAGCTGGCTAACGAGGACGGCTCCCGGATTTTTGTGAGTGCCTCTGGTTTTACGTATCGCGATGAAGCTACAGGTGAGCTTTACAGCTGTGTGACTTATAGAGACATCTCTGGCGCAGTGGTTGCGGCCAAAGCGACGGAGCGCAGCCCGGAGATTGATAGTCCGGATGAAGATCTGGCGTCGCTTAAACATGCACATCAGCGGATCTTGAGCGCGCTCAATGCCTATCCGGATCCGATCGTCATTTACGATTCTGATTTGAAGCTTGTCTACCGCAACAACGGTTATGCAGCCTCTGTAACCGACACACCAGACGAGCTGATTGAGGGAATGCATCTCAAAGAGGTGCTGCGCCTTGCAATCCAGCATGGACGATATCCAGTTGCGGTTGGCCGGGAAGACGAATGGATCAATGAAATCCTGTCCCCAGACATGCTTCAGATGCCGGCACAGGATGTGGAACTGGATGGGGATGTCCATCATCGTCTCTTGCGCTCGCGCGCGCCAAATGGGGACTATGTGATTATCCGTTTGAATTCGACGGAACTTGTTCGCGAAAAAAGGGCTGCTGAAGAGGCGCAAGCGAGACTGATTGCCGCGCTGAATGCTTATCCAGCACCATTTGTGATCTACGATGCGGACGACTGCCTGGTGGTGTGCAACGACGCCTACCGCGCGTCGATGTCGAACGACCCTGCGGACCTGAAAACCGGAATGCATCGTACCGAAGTCGCCCGGGTCGCGATCCGTGCGGGCAAGATTGCCAATGCGATCGGCCGCGAAGAGGAGTGGATGTCAGACAAGCACCAGGACCAGGAGATGGATAAACCGGTGCAGGACTTGGAATTACCGGGCGATGTGCATCATCGCTTGTTACGATCACGGGTTGAAAACGGCGACTTGGTTATCTTGCGGATCGATACGACTGAACTTGTGCGCCATCGCCGGGCGCTCGAAAGGAATTCTGAAGAACTGAAGAAGGCCAATGCCGAAATTACCCACATGGCGCTTCACGATGATCTGACAGGCCTGGGCAATCGCAGATATCTTGCAAAAACGCTGGAGGGATTCATAGAGCGGCGTCATGTTGTTGGCGGGGAAATCGCGGCGCTGCATATTGATCTGGACCGGTTCAAACAGATCAACGATACAATGGGCCACAGGGCTGGAGATGATGTCCTGGTCGAAGCAGCCGACCGTATTCGGCTTGTTTTGGAACCTGGCGAGGCCGTTGCCCGGATCGGCGGAGATGAGTTTGTGGTTTTGGTCCAAATTTCAGACAATTCGGACCGGCCGGGCGATCTCGCCAACACTCTTTTGAAGGAGCTGTCGCGACCCGTACACACCCATGACAAGGAGTGCCGTGTGGGCGCCTCGATCGGGATCGCCGAGACACCGCTTTCTGAAGTCGAAAACCTACTGACCAATTCAGATGTGGCGCTCTACAAGGCCAAACATCGTGGCCGTGGGCGTATTGAAGTTTATGATCGCTCGGATCTGGAAGACGTCCGCCGGGCGAAAGCGCTGGCGGATGATATTCTGCGCGCGATAGAGCAGAAGCAATTCGAGCCTTACTACCAGCCGCAAGTGGAAGCAGTATCCGGCCAGATCGTCGGAATTGAAGTTCTGGCCCGGTGGCGTCATCCTGAGAAGGGGATACTTGCGCCGGGAGACTTCCTGCCCATTGCCACAGACCTCAGTGTTGCGGGCGAAATCGATCAGCAGATGTTTGAAAAGGCAATTGATCAATGCCGCGATTTGCCCGTCGCAGCGTCAGGCTCCATCGGGTTGTCGTTCAATGTCAGTGAAGACAGGGTCAACCTGACCGATCTTGATAATCTTCAACGCCAAATTCGGGCCTATCCAGGGCAGATAAGTTTTGAGCTGCTTGAGACGATCTTTTTGGAAGAACAGGATGATGCGTTCTTGCAGCGGCTGGATGAGCTTCGCGGCATGGGGATTTCCATAGAAGTCGACGATTTTGGCAGTGGCCGGGCATCGGTGGTCGCACTGCAGCGGATCAATCCCGACCGGCTCAAGATTGATCGCCGTTTGGCACCTTTGGTGACGGCCGGGAGCGGTGGATTGCGCTTGCTGCGCTCGATCATCGAGATTGCGCAGGCATTGGAGCTCGGCGTCACAGCGGAAGGGGTTGAGACCAAGGAAGAGGCAGACCTTCTTTCCAAGCTCGGCTGCGATCGTCTTCAGGGCTACTACTTTGCCAAACCGATGCCGTTTTCCGACTTGGTCGCTCTCCTTGAGGCGCAGCAAGACGATCCGGATATCATGACAGGCCGTTCGCGAGATAACGTTCGAGAAACTCGGCGTTAAGAACCCGCCGGACTGACTCGGAACAGACGCAGCCAAAAAAGGCCCCGGCGCAGTCACCGGGCCATGTTTTTTGCAAAGAACTTCGTTCAGAGGCCCTCTGATCCGCGCTGAACCGCAGCGACACCGGTGCGGGAGACCTCGACCAGCCCGAGCGGTTTCATGATCGAGATGAACTGCTCGATCTTGGATGTCCGGCCGGTGATCTCAAAGACGAAATGCTCGGTCGTTGCATCAATGACGGTGGCCTTGAATGCATCTGCCAAACGCAACGCTTCCAAGCGCTTGTTACCGTCACCGACGACCTTGACCAACGCCAGTTCCCGCTCCAACGGCTTGTCCTGGTTGAGGCGGCGGGCCCTCACGGTCAAATCGGTGACGCGGTGCACAGGCACAAGGCGGTCAAGTTGGTGGCGGATCTGCTCAATGATCATCGGTGTACCGGTCGTCACGATCGTGATCCGGGACAAATGCTTCTCGTGCTCTGTTTCCGACACGGTCAGGCTGTCGATGTTGTAACCGCGTCCGGAAAACAGGCCGATCACCCGGGCAAGCACGCCCGGTTCGTTGTCAACGATCAGCGATAGGGTATGGGTTTCGATTTCATTGCTGACTTCGGCCAGGAAATAGGCGGAAGGTGCATTGACGTTTTGTGCGTTCATCTTCTCAAAAATCCTTGTGCCTTGCCTTAAACGAGGGACTTTCCTTCAGCGGAAATCGCGTTCGCAACGGCCTCGTCATTGGCCTCGTCCGGAAGCAGCATTTCGTTGTGAGCCTTGCCCGACGGGATCATCGGGAAGCAATTGGCGAGTGCCGCAACCCGGCAATCAAACAGGACAGGTCTGTCAACTGCGATCATTTCCTCGATGGCACCGTCCAGATCACCGGGTTTTTCCACCCGGAAACCAACCCCGCCATAGGCCTCGGCCAGCTTGACGAAATCTGGCAGGCTTTCCGTGTAGGAATGTGACAGGCGGTTGCCATGCAGGAGTTGCTGCCACTGGCGCACCATGCCCATGTATTGGTTGTTCAGGATGAACACCTTGACCGGCAAACGATAATGAACAGCCGTCGACATATCTTGGATATTCATCAGGATCGAGGCATCCCCCGCGATATCGACACACAAGGCGTCGCGGTGTGCGACCTGCGCGCCGATCGCAGCTGGCAAACCATAGCCCATGGTACCGAGGCCGCCGGAGGTCAGCCAGCGGTTCGGCTCCTCGAAACCGTAGAACTGGGCTGCCCACATCTGATGCTGCCCGACTTCCGTTGAGACGAACGTTTTGCGGTGTGTGGTCAGTTCGTAGAGCCGCTGAATGGCGTATTGCGGCATGATGACATCGTTGTTCGGCTTGTAGGCAAGCGAGTTGCGAGCGCGCCAGGCGTCAATCTGGGTCCACCACTCCTTCATGGCTGCCGCATCTGCCTTTAATGACGAAGAGCGCCAGATCCGGACGAGGTCTTCCAGAACATGCCCGACATCGCCAATGATCGGCAGGTCGGCGTTGATGGTCTTGTTGATGGAGGACGGGTCGATGTCGATGTGGATCTTTTTGGAGCCCGGCGAGAATGCGTCGGTCCGCCCGGTGATCCGGTCATCGAAGCGCGCGCCGATGTTGATCATCAGATCGCAATCATGCATCGCCATGTTGGCTTCGTAGGTTCCATGCATGCCGAGCATGCCCAGCCAGTTGTCACCGGAGGCCGGGTAGGCGCCGAGACCCATCAGGGTTGAGGTGATCGGGAAGCCTGTCAGCGACACCAGCTCGCGCAACAGCTGTGTGGCTTGCGGACCGGAGTTGATGACACCGCCGCCTGTGTAAAGGATCGGCCGCTTGGCGGCCGCCATCATTTCGGCAGCCATGCGGATTGAGGCTGCATCACCCTTGACCTGCGGCCGGTAGCTCTTGTGGGCTGCAGCCGGGTTCGGGGTCGGCCCCTGATAGGTGCCGGTTGCGAACTGAACGTCTTTCGGAATGTCGACCACCACCGGGCCAGGACGGCCGGAGGTCGCGACATAAAAGGCCTCATGATGAATGCGCGGCAGATCGTCAACGTTGCGGACCAGCCAGTTGTGCTTGGTGCAGGGGCGGGTGATGCCGACCGTATCGCATTCCTGGAAAGCGTCGTTGCCGATCAAATGTGTCGGAACCTGACCGGAGATACAAACCAGCGGAATGCTGTCCAGCATGGCGTCCGTCAGGGCGGTGACCATGTTGGTTGCGCCGGGCCCGGATGTGACCAGGGCAACGCCGGGTTTGCCGGTAGAGCGCGCATAGCCTTCCGCAGCATGACCAGCCCCTTGTTCATGGCGCACCAGAATGTGCTCAAGGCCGTCCTGCTGAATGATCTCGTCATATATGGGAAGCACAGCACCACCCGGGTAGCCGAAGATTGTGTCAACTCCCTGGTCCTTCAGCGCCTGGATAACCATTTCAGCGCCGGTCATTTCCCGTGTCATTCGTCTCACGTCCTTGCATGTTCGCCTGATGGGTCAGGCTATTGGCTCTCAAGTTTGGTTTTGGCCCCGTTGCTGCGGCATCAAAGTCCGGAAGAAGAAGCGTTTCAGGCGGCGGATACAAAAAAAGGCCCCTGAGGGAGCCTTGGTCGCGCGCCAATATGCCGGTCGGGGTTATCCCGCCAGGGCGCGCTTTTCCACCACTACTAGAATGAGCGACATCATCATGTCGTTCCGGTCCTTTGATTCTGCAGGTCTTAGATAACAAGACCATTTGGAAGAAAGCGCGGCTGTCCCACGAGTTGGATGTGTTAGCAGCCAATGCACAAACCAGCTCTTCCGTCCCGATTTGATGCGCCGCACCGTAGTGAGGCAGGGGGGAGGGGTCAAGCCAAAAATTCATTTGTTGCGCATAAGATCTGCAATGTTTTTGAAAATTTCCAGCATCCAGTGGTCAGGCCAGAGCGCAGTTGGGGTATTGCGCAGCTGAACCGACGCTGTGAAAACGGCTGAGCGGCATGACAAAAAGTGTCACAGAGCCATTGCAGCCGGATGGTGGCGACTATATATCCGTCCAATTGGTGGAGGCCCTTGGGCATCGCCACCGCTTTGGGTGTGTAGCTCAGTTGGTAGAGCAGCTGACTCTTAATCAGCGGGTCTGGGGTTCGAGCCCCCACTCACCCACCATTACCCCTTGACCACCAAACCAAACTGGGCCGGCTGAAACGCTGCTCACATCAGTTTGCGATGAGCTCCACAGTCGTCTGCTTTACTGCATCCCAATCTGTGAATTCGCGGGTGTCTTGAAGATCTTCGTCAAGGTGTGCCGCCAGATCCCCTTCCAGCAAGGCTGATTTTTGAAACCAGTCGTAAATCCCCGGTTTGATTGCTCCAGCGGTCAGGAGCGTATGCGCCGGTTGCCACTCCGTGGCCTCCAAAAATGTGTCGACATATCCTTGGGCTTCGCTCCGGGTGTCGGGAAATGCTGCGGCAAGGCTCACGGAAACGAAAAGGCTTGGCACCTTCTTTAACCGTTCGCGATTTGCGTAAACGAAAAGCTGAAGATCCGGCTGGTGCTTTCCAGAGTGCACAGACCCTGCGACAATCACGTGGTCATAGTCTGTAATTGCAAGCCCGTCAGAAACATCGCTGACGTTGTGGAACCGAACCTGGTGGCCGGCATTGGTCAGCAATCCGGCCATGAATTTGGCGATCTTGTTTGTTTGCCCTTCGGTGCTCGCATAGACAATCAGAAACTTCATAGTTGCCCCCATCGCTTTCACTCGGTGAATGACGCTAGCACAGCGGGGTTCTGCCGTTCGTCCGCATTTTCACGTGCTTTCTGATGCCCGGTTGCGGCAAATCGCCTTACCAAAAAGCAACAGCTCCTGCATGCTGGGTCAGGATGGTTGCGGGGAACAAAATCAGCCGGTGTCAGTTGAAATACGGTCTTGAGGCTTGCATGGTTGTGTTCGAGTGAATAGCTGCCACACGAAGGAGCTGCTCATGCATAAGTTTTCCCTACTCGATCTATCGCCCATTCCGGAGGGCAAAACGGCAGCCGATGCACTCAATAACTCGGTCGAGCTCGCCCAGCTGGCGGAGGTCAACGGTTTTCACAGGTTCTGGCTGGCGGAGCACCACAACATGCCCGGGATTGCCAGTGCGGCGACCGCTGTTGTGATCGGACATGTCGCGGGGGCGACCAGCACAATCCGGGTTGGTGCCGGTGGGATCATGCTGCCCAATCATGCGCCGCTGGTCGTCGCAGAACAGTTCGGTACGCTGGCAAGCCTTTATCCTGGCCGGATAGATCTGGGCTTGGGAAGGGCACCTGGAACAGATATGGCAACGGCGCGGGCTTTGCGGCGGCACATGGCGCTGGAGGATACCTTTCCCCAGGACGTCCAGGAATTGCTCGCCTATTTCGCAGATGAGGCAGAAGGCGGACGTGTCCGGGCAATTCCGGGGGCGGGCACACATGTTCCGGTCTGGATCCTCGGATCAAGCCTTTATGGGGCCCAGATGGCAGCGCACTATGGTTTGCCATACGCGTTCGCCTCACACTTCGCGCCGGACATGCTGGATGAGGCGCTTGCCATCTACCGGGCCCAATTCCAGCCGTCGCGATATCTGGATCAGCCGTATGCGGTGATGGCCGCTGGTGTCTGTGCGGCGGAAAGCGATGAAGAGGCACAGTATCTTCGGTCCTCGCAATATCTTGCGTTTGCGCGCCTCAGAACCGGGCGGCCAGGCAAACTCCCGTATCCGGTAGAGGATTTGTCTCTAGATATTCCGGGGCCTGTTCTTGCGCAGGTGAAACATGCGCTCTCTTGTTCTGCGACGGGTTCCGCGGAGACGGTCCATGCTCAGATACAGCATCTGCTTGATCGGTATAAACCAGATGAGTTGATGGTCACTGGCATGATCCATGATCACAAGGCCCGTCTCCGGTCCTTTGAAATCGCAGGCGCTGTCTTGCGGGATTTGCAGGTGATACCGCAGGCCGCTTAGGTTCAGGATGTAAGAGGCGCATGGTTTTGCGCCTCGCCGGCGCTAGTTTTCTAGTTCCGAAGCTGTGCCTTTGGTGCGGTCTGGAGCTTCGTGAACTTGAAGGATCCGGATCAAGCTGAAAACCCTTTCAAATCCGGATGAGGACTTGAATTTCAGCACAAGTCGCTGCTGAGTGATATTCGGCACCTTCGGCCCGAGGAGCGGTCCTGTTCTTTGAATATCAAAGGATGGCTCTCCCGCAATTGCCATATGATAGGCATCCGTTGCCGCCGCCACGTATTTTTCCGGGAGCACGTCCACCACCGGACGGTTGTTCGCGATCGCTGCCGGAAACATCCTGCGGAACGTGCTATCGCGCCCGGCAAAGGTCAATTCAGGCACTTTGCCTGCATCGGCTTCGGGCAAGGTGAGAATGAACTTTGAGGAAAGTTTCGTCAGGCGGTCATCGTTTTGAATGACGCCTTTGTTTTCGTGCCAGAGATTGAAAAGATATTTTTCCTCATCCCCGGCCAAGCCGCTTTCGACGGCTTCGATTGGCATCGGCTTGATGAAATAAGGTTCATTGCCGCACACCAGCAACTGATCTCTAGGAGGCAAAAGCCTGTTCTGCTCAGCAGCAACGGCAATAATATCATCATGGGCAGCGTTTGCCAGAAAGGCCTGTTGTTCTTCCGACAAGTGGCTTGTGCGGTTGTGTGAGAAGAGCAGTTGGCAATAAAAGTCCAAAAGATAAAGGCAATCACATTTGGCCGCGATGTGGAATAATTGCAAAAATGAGGGTTTATTCGGGGCTGGCCGGTCTGGATACATTGCCTGTTTCTCTCATTCGTAATCTGCGTTGCTGCTGATCACGCCGTTTTCCTTACAATGTCCCGTATCTTCCCTTAAAACGCTTGATGCCATTTAAGGTTGTGTTCGCAGTTGTGCTGCGGAAACCGTATGCTAAACTGCATTATGAAGTCAGCATAGCTTAATACAATGAAAACATGGTGTTGTTGGCGATTTTATGATCTGGGGCAAGCTTTTTCCGATAAATTTCCAAAAAACAGATCACAAGAAAATATTCCTAGCGTCCTTGGGTTGTGTGAACAAAACGGGTTCAAAGTGCGAAACGGAGACGCCGTATGACAGGCCAGAACGCACAGGTACTGAGGTGGAATGGTCCAGCGCAAAGCCTTTGGATGAGCTGGATTGATGATGGGCAGGTGCTGCGCCGCAGAGCCCTTCGCCTGACCCTCGGAGATCGGGAGGCGGCTGAGGATTTATTGTCGGCGACTTTGATTAAGGCGGTCAGCCACGTTGAGCGGCACCATACGGCCATTCGCGAACCGCGGGCTTTCCTGCTGTTCGCGATGAAGAACGAATATATCAGCCGTTTGCGTAAGGAGACGTCAGAGCGCCAGGTTCGTGATTTCGGAGCTGACATCTATCAAGATCACAAAGCCGACCTTGCAGACAGGCAGCCGGATCAAGAGGACACATTGCGGCATCAGGATGCTTTGCGGGCTGTTTTGACGGCAGTCGACGCACTGACACCAGAGTTCAAGCGGATATTCCGGCTGAGATTTTGCGAAGAGTGCACTTACAAAGAGATTGCCCTCACCATGGCAATTTCGGAGCCGCTTGCGCGCAAGCGTGTCCAGCATCTTCGTCAGCATTTGCGCGAGGCAGTCGGAGAAGACAATGCGCCCGGCAAACAAACCCGCCCGGTGTCACAGGCGGTGCAATGAAGCGTCCACTCTCCTGACGGCTCGTACCGGATACACAGGCCGATTGGATCGCGATCAAAACGGAACTGGATGAAGAGATGGCTGACATTGTCAATGCACAGATCACGGATGCGGTGACACAAACCAACGTCAAAGTTGTCGCCGAGGCCCCGGCCCAGGCCATAGCCAGCCTCTATCAGGTGGCAAGCCACGCTTCCGGTTTGTCCATTCAAAACGCGGTCCACAGCCAGCAGGCCATGAACCAGATCACCACCGCGGTGGTTTCCAAGGCCTGTCAGCTGATTATGGATATCGGCGAATCCGGCTAACGGGCCTAAGGGGCGTCAATCAGGGAGTGACCAGTGATGTTTGGCGCGCTCAAGTCATTGATGGGCAGAAATAAGCCGGCTTCGAAACCGGCGGACCCGGCAACACAGGCCAATGCCGCTGTTCCGGGATTATCACGCGATGCAAACGGTCACCTGAAACCTGCGGCGCAGAAGGACACACAGGCTATGACAGCTTCCAAGAATGGCAACGGCGATAAGTCTGATAACGGCGCGCCAAGCGGAGCCGGTCCCGGAGAAGGCGGTGACACAGGAGGGCAGAATACTCCGCAACCTGCTCAGGCTGCGCCCACCGCGCCGACCACCAGTGCGCTCAATCAACAAGCCGTTCAGGCTGCCGAGTTTTCCAACTATGAAAATGCCGAGTATGCATCGACTATGGTGGCGACACCACCGGAGTTGATGGTTGGCCAGACAACCGGTCTCGCGGTTCAAGACGCTGCGAACTACATGAATGCAATCATGCAGATCGCGGTGGCGGCACAGGCCGTCGCGATCAAGAAAGCGGCTGAGAATCCGCCGCTTGCCGGTGAGGAAATCCCGCTTTTGACGGACATCCAGCAAATGGTGACACAGGCGGTGGGTGTTTATGGAAGCGTAAGTACGGCAGCAGGAACCTCGGCCAAAACGGTGATCTCTGATTTCAAAACGGGGTCATAATCTTGCGGGCTGAACCAATAGGAGGCAGCCAATGTTTGCACATCATCTGACGTGCCGAGGGACGTCAATTCCGGCCATCGGGAAGGAAACGGGTTTCTGGCTTTTGATTACGCCCCAATCTCTTGCGGGTGACGACGACGAAAACCGGGGTCGGGACGAAACAGGCAGCGATAAAAGCGCTCCCGGAAAAGACAGCGACCGAGGGAAACTTCCAAAAGTTCGGAAGGAAAAAACGATTTCAGAAGCGTTTGAAGACCTGAGCGCGGAAGAAAAGGAGACGGTCAACCGTCTGTTGGACCGCATGACCGGGAGAAAGAAATGACCGTACATCTCATAACCGCCTACCGCGAGATTGATGACCTTCTTCTTGAGTGCCTGGTGAACTGGGCCGAAGTTGCTGAACAGGTTCGCGGCAATTTTACGGAACCGGAAATCCATATCGAATTTGCTCAACGGTCAACCTATCTGGTGGAGGCCCGCGCATCCGTGGAAGCAGCTCTGCGGGCCCTGGAAGGTATCAACGATCCGATTGCATCTGAGGCAGGTGACAGCATTCAGGTAAGCGAGACGGCGAATGAAAGATCGCAAAAACACGGTCAGTGCGGCTGTGTGGATCCAGGGTTTTTTAGCGACACCGATCACAGTCTTCCAGCGGATGCGTCCAGTTCGCGGCCGGACCGTCCGCAGCGCCCGCAGGAGCATTGCCGAGGTCAAATTCGTGACTGGAACCGGGATGTCCTTGCATGCAGGTACGGGAGAAGGGCGGAAGCCGAAAGCGCCGATCAAACGGAACCAATGTCGGGACGTCTGAGTGCACGGCGGATTGCTTCAATCCGCGAGCAGCTGATTTCCAGACTGGAGGACCGTGAGCCCCCACCATCGGAATGGGAACAACAACCGTCTGAGCCGAGCGATGAAAAAAAGGAGGCGGAAAATGGTTCGCAAACCAAGTCCAGCCGACCCCGTAGGCGCGGGTGATCCGAAGGCCTCCGCCCAAGGCAACAAAGATACGCAAGGGACTGCGGAAGCCGACACGTCAACTCAAAAGACAGCGCGCTCCAGCGAAACTGACGGCCAAGCTACCGGCACCCAACAGGTGCCATCAAACGCACCTTCCGGTGGGGCTGGTGGCGACGGTCAACAAAACGCCGCTTCAGGATCAGCAACAGGCATTGGCTCTGGCACTGGCCGAGGAAGCAGCGCAGATTCAGACCTCCTCAAGGAAATCCTTGAGAGTTTCCTGAAAACCTCGACATTGCAGTCCGACTACCAGTCCCTCTACCGGTCATTGCCGGCTGTTGTCGGGATCGCAGCCGAGATTTTGAAGAAAAAGGAAGCCGGGGATGCCGCGCTGAATGAAGGGATGCAAGCGGTGGAACGCGTCCTGAGCGATGCGCGTGACAAGGCAGAGCAACTTTCCAATACCATGTCCGCGCAGCAGGCTGCCCTTGAAAAACTTCTGAATGACAAGGCTTCCCTCACTGAGCTTTTGAAAGCCAGTCAGCAGAAGAAGGGGGAAGCGTTCCAGGGCATGCCGCAATTTGGGCCGGGCGCAGCGGCTCTGGCTGATCCAAAGGTTGCTTACCAGCTCAACACATTGATGGGGAACATCAACTCGATGGTTGCCAGAGAGGTTGAGCGCCAAATCGCGGGGCTCCGGTCTCAAGCGAACGCGGGCCAGCAACAAAATAGACCGAAATCGTAAACCAGATTGCAAAAGGAACATGTGAGCCCGCCCGCCATCGTCGGCGGGCGTTTCGTTTGACGGGATGCTTCTCAGTCCGAATTGATGTTTTTCCATTTTTATCAATCAGATAAGCCAAGTTTACTTTCACACAGGTGATTTGCGGGCGTCTAACCAAGTGCCGATAGCCGAACGTCAACCGGCTCAGCTCAAGGAGTAGCAAATATGGCAGACCCCGTAACAGTGAACCCGATGGTCACGGACGCCGTGACCCAATCCAACGTCAAGGTGGTTGGTGAATCCCCGGCCATGGCCATCAGCACTTTGTACCAGTCGATGGCACACTCAACCGGCATTTTGTTCGAAAATGCGGTGGCCGCACAACAGCAGCAAAACATTCTGGCGCAAGCTGCAGTGAACCAGGGCGTCATGCAGATCTACAGCATGGACACCATGGCTGGCGCGGGTGCGACCGAGAAAGTTGGCCAGACCGGTGTTGCCGACAACCTCACCGGTCTTATGACGGTCCTACAGGCTTTCAGCGGCGGCCGGTAAGTCGAAATCCGCTTAATAAGCCATTGGCTCTGTTCCAGTTTCTGGAACGGAGCCATTACGCTTGCATGAAGCAATAAAGAATTAACAACTATAGGTTGATATTTCCTTCAGTCTCATCCCGATCGCCCGGATGATAATTGGGCGCATCCAAAAGTGTGGATCCAACGGGACAAGGCGCAAGGGCAGGTGAGGCCCCACCAAACCGGATGATCCGGCAAGTGAAGGAAGATATCATGCCAAGCAAATCTCAAGCGCAGCCGGAGCAACCGGCTGATATGCCTTTAAATACCCTTGAAGCTGACATAAAGACCCTGTCCAAGATCGGCGAGGCGGCAAATCTCAATGATCTCGTTCTCGGACTGTCTCCCGCTGTTGCAGCGGCCAGCCTGTATGTTTCCAACGCAAACTCGCTCAGCATCTTGTATGAAAATTCGGTGGCGACGCAGCAACAGCAGACCCAACTGGGACAATGCGCATTGAAAGCCGGCATCGCGCAATTGCACAAGGTCATCGAAAGCAGCAGCGATGCTGCCGCGGCCGCTGAAAACCCGGATCAAGATCTTCTGGACCTTTTGAAGGCGTTGAAGACCGCGGTTCAATAACCGCCACCGGTGGCTTCGACGGGTGTTTCTGAAGGGTCCGAGATACTGCGGACTTTTCAGGCAGGGGGCTGTCGCTGTATAGAGGGCGCCAAACGGGCCTGGCCCGATGGCGCCTTTCAAACAAAAAGACAAAGCCCCATGAACGACTTTCTTGTCGCAGCCCTCTATTATTTTACGCCGCTCGATGATTTCGAGGAGATGCGGGATCCGCTCAAAACGTTCTGCGTCTCTCAAGATGTGCGCGGCAGCCTTCTGCTTGCGTCCGAAGGCATCAACGGCACCATTTGTGGTCCTGAAACCGGTGTACGCGCTGTCCTTGAATACTTGAGGTCCGATCCGCGTCTCGCTGAGCTTACGCACAAAGAGTCCTGGACACACCGCCATGTTTTCAAACGCATGAAGGTCCGTTTGAAACAGGAAATCGTCCGGCTTGCGGTCGACAACATCGATCCTAACGAAGTTGTGGGCGAATACGTAAAGCCTGAAGACTGGAATGCTCTGATTTCCGAGCCCGGCGTGATCGTCATCGACACGCGGAACGACTATGAATATGCGTTCGGAACGTTCGAAGGGGCGGTCAATCCGGAAACCCAGTCCTTCCGCGAATTTCCGGACTGGGTGCATGATCAGGAAAACCTGAAAACCAAGCCAAAGGTTGCCATGTTTTGCACCGGTGGGATCCGCTGCGAGAAAGCAACGGCCTGGATGCTCAAGAACGGCTTTGAGGACGTCTACCACCTTGAAGGCGGCATTCTGAATTATCTGGAAAAAGTGCCGGAAGACAAAAGCCTCTGGAAGGGCGAATGCTTTGTGTTCGACGACCGTGTTTCGGTCGACCACAAACTGGAGCCACGGTGGGGGGAGTGGGTGCCGGAAGAAGCACGGCATATCATCAACGAAGATACCGATTATGAGAAAGGGCCTGCGCAACAGGACCTTTCAAAAGCAGGCTGAACAAAAGTTAACAGCTGTTAACTTTTTGCTTTTCCCTCAAGTGAAGCTTCCCTAGTGTCATGGTGCGGGCGCAAATTTGCGCCAGACTGGGGGAATGTTATGCGTCGCACCTTCTGGAGCGCAGTTACCGCGCTCATGTTTTGTCCAATTGCGCTGAATGCAGCCGCCGCGGGCGGTTATGCATCATCTTGCTATGAACAGGCCGTGGTGCCGGCCGTCTACAAGACGGTCAATGAGCGTGTTCTGGTTCAAGCAGCCAGCAGTTATGTCGTTCAGCAACCGGCAAAGTATGCGTATCAAACCCGCCAGGTGCTTGTTCAGCCGGAGCGCGTCACGTACCGCACCAGTCCTGCCGTCTACCAGACACGGCATCACAAGATCCAAGTGAAACCCGCATCCAGCGGCTGGGAGTATCGCACGATCAAAGGCCGCCGGATCTTGTGTAAAGTGCACTATCCGGCTGTGTATCAGACGGCATCACAACGGGTTCTGGTCAAGCCCGCTTCCAAGGTCGCGGTTCGCCATCCCGCCGTTTACAGCCACGTAAAGGAAAAGGTGCTGATACAACCGGCGAGCTCGCACCGCGTTCAAAAGCCGGCCGTTTATCGGACGGTGAGCCGGAATGTTCTGGTGCAACCGGCTCGCACGGTATGGCAACCGATCAGGGCAAAAGGCTGCCGCTAGGCTATATAGAGTTTAGCTGGCTGCCGGAGGCAGAAGTCAGTATGTCCAAAACGTCTTAACTCTCTCTCCGCCATCTCGGAAAGAGAGGATTAAGTATGGATCATTGCAATTTGCCATGCATCGAAGGCGTCGCAGGGAAGCCTTAAGTAGAATTCGGAGAATTGCTTTTTATCAAACAAGTTTTTCCTTAGGGTGAAGTGTTCTTTTCAGTCACTTCAAGACAGGGAAAAAGTATGCGGTATCCGAACAGCGTCAAAGTGATGGTCTTGGCAGCGGCCGTTCTGGGGGCGGGGCCAGCATTTGGCAGCAGCATGACAAAGGCCTGCTACGAAAAAGTTCATCAGCCTGCGGTCTACAAAAACATCAATCGCACAATTATGACCCATCGGGCCCATACACGTTGGGAATATCAAGCCATCAACGGACGGCAGGTCCTTTGCAAAGTGCACAGGCCCGCAGTCTATCAGACCGTTGTCCAGAACACGCTCATACAACCGGCACGGACGGTTTTGAAACGCGTGAGCGCGCGCGATTGCACCCAAAACGCCCGGATCTACAGTAATTTTTGATGCTGCTTCAGGGCCCAGGCTCAGGTCTTGAATTCCGGTTCTATTGAGCGGTTTTGAAGCGATAGGTCATCAAGCCAGTCTGACCGTGGCCTTCGATCAGGAACAACCCGCCGGACAAGGTATCCGGTTCGACGGAGGTCGGATCGGACGGCTGCTTGATGCTGGTAACGATCAGATGATCAAGGTCCGGCCCGCAAAAGCATGGCATGGTCGGCCGTTGCACGGGCATCTTGATCGCCTCTAGCAATTCGCCGTTCGGCGCAAAACAATTGACCACGCCGGACGAAACTCCGCCACTCCAGTAATTGCCGTTGGCATCGACCGTTGCGCCATCTGGCCGACCTGTGGCGTTGGTTTGTTGCGCGAACAGCATTTTCGCGCCCAAAGCGCCGGTTGCCGCGTCAAAGGCATAGCACTCGATCCATCCCGGTGACGTGTCGGAGTGGTACATGTAGTCGCCGTCCGGCGTCCAGGCGAGGCCGTTCGAACACTGCAGTTCGTCCCGGATTTCAGCAACGTTACCACTGCTGTCGATCCGGTAAAGACCGGCGATCGGTTCCCGCGGGGAGCTTGTATCCATTGTGCCCACCCAAAAGGCGCCGTCCGGGCCAACCTTTCCGTCGTTCAATCGGGTCTGAGGTTTGTCGGCTCCGATCTCGGCCAGAACCTCCTGTGTTCCGGTTTGAGGATCGAACAGAACCACCTTATCCCAGACACTGACAATCAGCC
>CALDSI010000547.1 GCA_937911395.1 uncultured Labrenzia sp. | reverse complement strand
CCCGCGACCTCCGGCGTGACAGGCCGGCACTCTAACCAACTGAGCTACACCCGCTTCGCGCGGCGACGTGCTGTCGTCGCGAAGTGGCGCTGATGTACGGCGGCTGAGAGATGAAGTCAAGCGCTCTGGCCGGACAATTATGTCGTTTTTTTAAAAGCCGTCTGTTTGAGCCATTCTGCCAACGCACCAAAAGCGTTCAGGTTGTGGACAACTCTTATTGCCCAACCGGAATATTCAGCGTCTTAGTTTGATGGGGACGTAATTTTTTGCCCTGAGATTCAATGCTTTAAGGAACAGTACGAACGCTGAAATACATCGGCTTTAAGAGCGAGAACCAATCCATCGACACTATTGTGCATATTGGCAGGACTCATACGCGGGTCAGAAAAGGACATTGAAATGCTCTCGACCGTTCTCACACTGGTGCGTTTGCTGAAAGCTATTTTGCGATCGTGGAACCGGCCGCATTTCCGCTCCGGGTTTCTCCTCGCCGGCCTGATCCTGTTCTCCGGCACAGTTTTTTACAAGACAGTCGAAGGCTGGAGCTGGGTGGATGCACTCTACTTCAGCGCCATGACGCTGGCGACCGTCGGCGTCAGCGATCTTGCCCCGCAGAGCGTTGCCGGTAGACTTTTCACGGTGCTCTACCTGTTTGTCGGTGTCGGGGTGTTTGTTGCGTTGTTTGCGCAATTCGCCCGTGCGCTTTTGCAGATCGAACAGGAAGTCGACTTGGCTGAGAATTCGAAATCCGACGACCCTGCGAATAAGGCTTAAGTGCCTTCCAATTTGGTCGGGCGCACAATCAAGTGACGGGGGGCCCCGGACTGATCGAGATCTATTCTGCCGGAACAAGGCGCGTGTTCCGCAGCTGCCCTTTTTCCGAAAGGATCGGCACAGCCACCGCTGCAAAGAGCGCGTTGATGTCTTTCAGGCTACGAATGACTTCCAGGTGCGCATTGCTGGACCCAAGGCTGTCGGGTGTCCCGGACGTCAAACGCTCGAGGTGCCGGGCATGGCTGATTTTTTCCAGGTCCCGCATCCGGTCTTTTTCTGCAATCAGCTCTCGCGCGGATTCCGCATCCCCGGATACAAGCACGTTCATCGAAAGGTGCATGTTGGCCATGACGCGGCCGTGCATATCCGACAGCTCCCGGAGCCCCTCTGCAGAAAAACGCAAATCCCGTTCGCGCATTTCCAGGGCAAGCGTATAGAGGTTCTTTGAAACCAAATCCCCTGCCCGTTCCAGGTTCACTGAAAAACTGACGAGCTCCATGCTTCGCTCGGCATCTTCCTGTTTCAGCTCGTTTCGGCTCATCTCGGCGATATAGAGTTTGATATTGCCATGGATCTTGTTCACCACCGCGTCGCGTTTTTGAAGTCGCTCGATGGCCTCCGGATCACCGCGTTCCAGCATCAACATGACCGGGGCTGTCATGGCTTCCACCACTTCCCCCATGCGCAACAATTCGCGTGTCGCACTGGCCAGCGCCAGGCGCGGCGAAGCCAGGACATTTTTGTCCAGGGCACTGTTCTGTTCAGAAAACCCGTCCGCCTCATGTACCTTGGTTGAAGCTGCGAACCTGTCGAGCCCCCATGCGACAGGCTTTAGAAACGGCAAACAGACAATCACCAGCGCCATGTTGAACAGCACATGCAGGGAGACCAATTGCGCGCCTGCCTTGTCTGCAAACAAAGGTACCACCGGCACCTCATCAAGCGCTGTAAAGACGACTAGCGCTGCCACAGCACCAGCCGTCCGGAATAAGAAGTTGCCAATCGGGAGCAGGCGCGCCTTTTGATCCAGGCCACGGGTCAGCCATATAGCCACCACGCCAGCTCCGATGTTGGCGCCGAGGACCAGCGGAACAGCGGCCGCCATGGGCAGACCGGCCTGATCCGCAACGGTCGCAATCATCAAGATGGCCGCCACACTGGAGTGAACCAAAAAGGCCAGCAGCGCCCCGACCAGCAAAGCAGTTACAGGATCTGCGGCAAGGTGCGCGGCAACCGCCGGCATAAAGGAGGCCTGTTTCAAAGGTTCGGTCGCATCTGCGATCATCTGCAGCGAAATCAAAACCAGGGCGATCCCAATCAGGATCCGGCCTATTTGTTTCGCGGTTCGCGATGGAAGCTTCAGGAAGGTCCAGGCACCGACTGCGAGAAGCAAGGGGATCAGCCAACTTAGATCAAACGACAGAAACTGGACCACCAGCGCGGAGCCGAGATCCGCACCCAAAAGGATTGCCAGACCAGCCGACGTCGACATGAAGCCTGAGCTGGCAAATCCTGCGGTCAACATTGCAACGGCCGTCGCGCTTTGAAGCAGGATTGCAACCACCCCACCGGAGGCAATACCGATCAACGGATTGGCAGACGCGCGCCCAATCGTGCGCCGGATACTTGGTCCCGACACTCTCTCAAACCCGGTCCGCACCATGCGGACTGCATAAAGGAGCAGCATAACCGCTCCAAGAAGCTTGAGGATTCCGATTGCAAGCATGGCGTAATCTTCTGACTTATCGTGATTTTATTGTTTGCCGTCTAATAGATTGATACACACTTTTCTCTTCTGAACGCCAGCATTTTATGCACACAGTGCACTTTTCTTGCGTAATTCGGATGGGAAAACACACAAAAGGCCGCCCCCTTACGGCAGCGGCCACAACGATTTAGAGGCGCTCAAGACAATTCGCCAAATGCATAGCATTCGGTCCAAACACGGCCGCGAATCGATCAATTTTATCGGGGGGAATGGTGGGCGATGAGAGACTCGAACTCCCGACATCTTCGGTGTAAACGAAGCGCTCTACCAACTGAGCTAATCGCCCTCAACGAGGTGAGATGCCTTTTATGGGCTCCCTGTCTCCTTGGCAAGACCTATTTTCCAAAAAAATGCCACCGGCGTTTCTACCTGTGGATGACCAATTTACGGTGCCCCTATTTTCAAACCTTACGCCGCCCAAATCAGGCGGCTTAAGCGCTCTGGCCTGCACAATGACCACTAAGTGTGCGCACAAAAAACCCCGTCCTCGAGAACTCGAGAACGGGGTCTTTGCAGTCCTTGGACCGATGCAAACTCGCAATTAAGAGTTCACAGCGTCCTTCAGGCCTTTACCAGCCTTAAATTTCGGCGTCTTAGAAGCCGGGATCTGGATCGTTTCGCCAGTCCGCGGGTTCCGGCCTTCGGTCGCAGCCCGTTCGGAAACGGTGAAGTTACCAAAACCGATGATACGGACTTCGCCGCCGCCTTTCAGCGTCTCAGTGACAGCTTCAAAGCTTGCGTCAACTGCTTCGCCTGCCTGTGCCTTTGTCAGGCCGGTCTTTTCTGCGACAGCTGCGATCAGATCGTTCTTATTCATAGCAGATACCTTTCTAAGAAACGGACGTATGCCGACGATTCCTGTCAGCGCCGTTGCGCGAAACTCGCGAGATTTGAGCCGAAACGCAAGTGGTTTTTTCGCAGAAAACAGCCGTTTTGACCAATTATTCAAAAGAAAAGCCCCGGTTTTCCCGGGGCTTGACTGTTTCGCAAATGTCAAGGGCGTATTAGTGGGCGATGACACCTGTTGTATCACTATCCGAAGCACTCGCCTTGGTTGCATTTTCTGCAGCGCTTTCATCCCATTCGATGGCTTCCGGCTGGCGCGTCAGAGCATGCTTGAGCACCTCATCCATGCCGGACACCGGAATGATCTCGAGCGAGTTTTTCACGCTGTCCGGAATGTCTGCCAAATCCTTGGCGTTGTCTTCCGGTATCATCACGAGCTTGATGCCGCCGCGCAGAGCCGCAAGGAGTTTCTCCTTCAGGCCACCAATGGGCAAGACACGGCCGCGCAGGGTGATTTCACCCGTCATGGCAACATCCCGGCGAACCGGAATACCCGTCATGGTCGAGATCACGGCCGTGGCCATGGCAATCCCAGCCGACGGACCATCCTTCGGGGTCGCCCCTTCCGGAACGTGAACGTGGATGTCCTTTTTCTCAAAGAGCGGCGGTTCGATGCCAAAGTCGATTGAGCGGGAGCGGACATAAGATGCCGCAGCCGAAATGGACTCCTTCATCACGTCCTTCAGGTTGCCAGTGACGGTCATTTTGCCCTTACCCGGCATCATGAGCCCTTCAATGGTCAGGAGCTCGCCGCCGACTTCCGTCCAGGCAAGACCGGTGACCACACCGACCTGGTCTTCCAGCTCAGCTTCCCCATAACGGTACCGCGGAACGCCAAGGTATTCCTCAACGATCTCCTGGGTAACCGTGATGCTTTCCTTGTCGCTCATCAAGATGTCCTTGACCGCTTTCCGGGCCAGGGTCGCCATTTCGCGCTCAAGGTTCCGCACACCAGCTTCACGGGTGTAGCGGCGCACAACAAACTGCAACGCATCATCCTCAATGGAAAACTCACCGTCTTTGAGACCATGATCCTTCTCCGCTTTCGGAATCAGGTGACGGCGGCAAATCTCCACCTTCTCCTCTTCCGTATAGCCGGCGATCCGAATGATCTCCATCCGGTCCATTAGCGGACCCGGAATGTTCAAGGTGTTGGCTGTGGTCACGAACATCACGTCTGACAGGTCATACTCAACCTCAAGATAGTGGTCCATGAAGGACGAGTTCTGTTCCGGATCCAGCACTTCAAGCAGCGCAGATGACGGGTCACCACGGAAATCCATGCCCATCTTGTCGATCTCGTCGAGCAGGAACAGCGGGTTGGATTTTTTCGCCTTTTTCATCGACTGAATGACCTTGCCCGGCATGGAGCCGATATAGGTCCTCCGGTGGCCGCGGATTTCCGCTTCATCGCGCACACCGCCGAGCGACATACGGACGAATTCACGGCCCGTTGCCTTGGCAATCGACTTTCCGAGCGAAGTCTTACCAACACCTGGAGGGCCGACAAGGCAGAGGATCGGGCCCCGCAGCTTGTTCGCCCGGCTCTGGACGGCGAGATACTCCACGATCCGCTCCTTGACCTTTTCAAGGCCATAGTGATCAGTATCGAGCACCGTCTCGGCAAAGCTGAGGTCGTGCTTGACCTTGGACTTTTTCGACCACGGAATGCCGATCAGCCAATCCAGATAATTGCGCACGACCGTCGCTTCGGCGGACATCGGGCTCATCTGTTTCAGCTTCTTGATCTCGGCAGCAGCGCGTTCGCGCGCCTCCTTGGTCAGTTTAGTCTTTCTGATTTTCTCTTCGAGTTCAGCAACCTCGTCTTTGCCGTCCTCGCTGTCGCCGAGTTCCTTCTGGATGGCCTTCATCTGCTCATTCAGATAGTACTCGCGCTGAGTTTTCTCCATCTGGCGCTTGACACGGGAGCGAATGCGTTTTTCCACCTGCAGGACAGAAATCTCACTTTCCATCATGCCGAGGACACGCTCAAGACGCTCAGCGACGGAGACGACGCCAAGGATTTCCTGTTTTTCCGGAATTTTGATCGCCAGGTGAGAAGCAATTGTGTCGGCCAGTTTGGAATAATCGTCGATCTGATTGACCGCGCCGAGAACTTCCGGCGACACTTTCTTGTTCAGCTTCACATAGTTTTCAAATTCGGCAACCACGGAGCGGGCCAAAGCCTCGACCTCAATGTTCTCACCATCTTTTTCCGGCAGAACAGTCGCGGTTGCTTCGAAATAGTCGGTCCGGTCGGAATAGTTGCCGATTTGCGCGCGTGCACCGCCCTCGACGAGCACCTTTACAGTGTTGTCCGGCAGTTTCAGCAGCTGCAACACGGTTGCCAGCGTACCAACGTTGTAGATCTGGTCCGGGTTCGGATCGTCGTCGGCGGCATTCATCTGGGTCGCCAGTAGAATGTGCTTGTCGGTGGTCATCACCTCTTCAAGCGCCTTGATCGACTTTTCACGACCCACAAACAGCGGAACGATCATGTGCGGGAAGACGACAATATCGCGCAGGGGCAATACAGGATACACAGACGTACTGTCCGGATCAGTGGCGCGGATTTCTGCGTCGCTCATTCTTTTTCCTTTCTCGGCGTGTTCCGGCCCCACTCACAAATAAAGGCAACCAGAGACACTGGAAAACGGCTTTCGGCGATCGTCTGCCGAGGGCCGGATCGCAATACCCCGGATGGGCGCGTTGACGATCCGCACAAGCCGTCCTTACGTTCTATTAGGTGGCTACCTGCCCGGCTGGTGTCAAGGCGATCAAACATTAACAAAGTGACTTGTCTGTTGACGACTCACCAGCATGGTGGATAACGCACCTCGAATAAAATCAGGTGTGCAAAAAGCAAAATGCCGCTCACTCCAGAGCGGCATTTGTCTGACGATAACTCTATGCGCTTGCCGCTCGCTTACGCACTTGTCGCTGAGGTCTCTTCGCGGTCCTCGTATATGTAGAGGGGACGCGCTTCGCCCTTGACCACTTCCGGAGAAATGACGACTTCCTTCACGCCCTTCAGACCCGGCAGTTCGTACATCGTGTCGAGCAGGATCGACTCAAGGATGGACCGAAGGCCACGTGCACCGGTTTTCCGCTCAATCGCCTTGTTGGCAATCGCCCGCAGTGCGTCTTCATGGAACGACAGCTCAACCTGCTCCATCTCAAAAAGACGCTGGTACTGCTTGACGAGCGCGTTTTTCGGCTCGGTCAAGATGGTGATTAGGGCATCTTCGTCGAGATCTTCCAGAGTCGCGATGACCGGCAGACGGCCAACGAATTCCGGAATGAGGCCGAACTTCAAGAGATCTTCCGGCTCCAGCTCAGAGAACAGCTCCCCTATCCGGCGGTCTTCCGGCGCATGAACCTGTGCCTGGAAACCAATGGATGTCTGGGTGCCACGATCAGAAATGATCTTGTCCAAACCGGCAAATGCACCACCGCAGATGAACAGCATATTGGTGGTGTCTACCTGCAGGAATTCCTGCTGCGGATGCTTGCGCCCGCCCTGCGGCGGCACGGAAGCAACAGTGCCTTCCATGATCTTCAGAAGCGCCTGTTGCACGCCCTCACCCGAAACATCGCGGGTAATCGACGGGTTGTCAGCCTTCCGGCTGATCTTGTCGATCTCATCAATATAGACGATGCCGCGTTGTGCGCGTTCCACGTTGTAGTCCGCGGACTGCAGGAGTTTGAGGATAATGTTCTCGACGTCTTCACCGACGTAACCGGCTTCGGTCAGGGTCGTTGCGTCAGCCATGGTGAACGGCACATCCAAAATCCGGGCAAGTGTCTGCGCGAGCAGCGTCTTGCCGCAACCGGTCGGTCCGACCAGCAGGATGTTGGACTTTGCAAGCTCAACATCGTTGTTCTTGGAGGCGTGGTTCAGACGCTTGTAGTGGTTATGAACAGCGACCGACAGGACCTTTTTCGCACTGCCCTGCCCAATGACATAATCATCGAGAACATCGCGAATTTCCTGAGGAGTCGGGATCCCGTCCCGGGACTTAACCAGCGAGGACTTGTTCTCCTCGCGGATGATATCCATGCACAGCTCGACACATTCATCGCAAATGAAAACAGTCGGGCCGGCGATCAGCTTGCGGACCTCGTGCTGGCTTTTGCCGCAGAAGGAGCAGTAGAGCGTATTCTTTGAATCGCTGCCGCTGGCCTTGGTCATGTAGTCAACCTCGCGTTTTTGGGGTGCTTAACCCCTTATCTCTCCGGGTAAGGCCAAATTGAGGCCGCCCCGGTTTGAAAGTTTTAGGCGCCTAAGGTGCCGCACTTTCCTATACGATGTCACCATGCTTCGCCGGTAAAAATCAATATAGGTTTAAGGCGAAGGTGGAAACCTTGGAATACCTTGGGATTTTCCCGGGAAAGAGGCGGGTCTTCAACCCGCAGCTCCCAAATAAAACCTTAGCTCTTCGACTGATCCTCACTGCCGAGGCTGGCCCGGTCGGTGATGACATTGTCGACGATGCCGAATTCCTTAGCCTTTTCAGCTGTCATGAAGTTATCGCGCTCAAGCGCTTCTTCCACCTGATCCAGGCTCCGGCCGGTGTGTTTCACGTAAATTTCATTGAGCCGGCGCTTCATCGCCAGTATTTCCTGGGCGTGCAGCATGATGTCGGCAGCCTGACCACGGAAACCACCGGAAGGCTGGTGAACCATCACCCGCGCATTCGGCAAAATGAAGCGCATGTCTTTCTCGCCTGCAGCCAGGAGCAGTGAGCCCATGGAAGCCGCCTGGCCAATGCAGAGGGTCGACACGGCCGGGCGAATGAACTGCATCGTGTCGTAAATCGCCAGACCAGATGTGACCAACCCGCCGGGCGAATTGATGTAGATCGCGATTTCCTTGGAGGGATTGTCAGCTTCCAGATATAGCAGCTGCGCACTGACCAAGGTTGCCATGTGATCTTCGACCGGACCGGTCAGGAAGATGATGCGCTCCTTCAGCAAGCGCGAGTAGATATCGAAGGCCCGCTCGCCCCGGTTTGTCTGCTCGACAACCATCGGCACGAGAGTGTTCATGTAGATATCGACAGGATCCTTCATACCTCATCCATATGCTTGAGATGTTACCCAGGATTTGGGCTGGAAACAGGCCGTGCAAGCGCATCGTTCCAAGGCCTGACTCGAAAAAAGCGACACCCCCATATATAGGGATGCCGCCCTCAACGCAAAGTCATCGCAGATGCGGCATGAAAGCAAAGTTAAAGTTGCCGCCGCATCTGTTGATTATCCGGGAAAAACCCACCGTTAAGCGGCGTCTTCGTCCTCGGCAACAAGCTTCTCCAGCTCTTCCTTCGTCACCGTCTTGTCAGTCACTTTGGCAAGCTCGAGCATGAAGTCTACGACTTTTTCCTCGTAGATCGGAGCGCGCAGCGACGCCAAGGCCTGCTGGTTGTTCTTGTAGAACTCAAACACCTGTTGCTCTTGGCCCGGGAACTGGCGGACACGGTCGTAGAGCGCACGCTGCATTTCTTCGTCGGTGACCTGAATGTTGTTTTTCTCACCGATTTCGGAGAGCACGAGACCCAGACGCACACGGCGCTCGGCGATTTTGCGGTACTCCGCCTTCGCCTCTTCTTCCGTAGTGTCTTCGTCTTCGAAGGTCTTTTCGTTGCGCTTCATGTCTTCTTCGACTTGCTGCCAAACGACCTGGAATTCCGATTCCAGCAGTTTTTCCGGCAGGTCAAAAGAGTAGTGATCATCCAACTTGTCGAGCAGCTGACGCTTGACGCGCTGACGGGTCATCTGACCGAACTGGCCCTCAATCTGGCTCCGGACAATTTCTTTCAGCTTCTCGAGCGACTCAAGGCCAAGGCCTTTTGCGAACTCATCATCGATCGCGGCTTCACCCGGTGCGCCGACTTCTTTGACGACAACGTCAAACGTCGCTGCTTTACCGGCGAGGTGTGCTGCCGGATATTCTTCCGGGAAAGTCACTTCAACGACTTTCTCGTCGCCAGCCTTCGTGCCGATCAGCTGATCTTCAAAGCCCGGGATAAACTGACCAGAGCCCAGAACCAACTGGCCGTTCTCGTCCGCGCCGCCTTCAAACGGCTCGCCGTCGATCTTGCCGAGGTAGGACATGGTCACGCGGTCGCCGTCTTCCGCAGCGCCGTCCTTGGCTTCGAACGGGGTGTTGTTCTTGGCAATGTCAGAGACCTGCGTGTCGACTTCTTCTTCCGCGATCTCGACAACCGGACGCTCGATTTCAAAACCGCCAAAATCAACGATTTCAAAATCCGGCAGCACGTCATAGGTCATCTTGAAGGACAGGTCTGCGTCGCCAGCCAGGATCTTTTCAGCGTCTTCTTCCGGGAGATCGATTTCCGGTGTCAGCGCCGGGCGCTCTGAACGCTCTTCAACGGCCTTCTGAGTGGTTTCCTGGATGGTGTTCGACAGGATCTCGGCCATGGCTTGACGGCCATACATCTTCTTCAGGTGCGCGACCGGCACCTTGCCCGGACGGAAGCCCTTGATGTTGGCCTTGGACTTCATGTCGTTCAGATAGTCATCGAGCTTCACAGCCAGATCGCCGGCCGGAATGTCAATCTTCAGCTCGCGCTTGAGGCCCTCAGCGAGGGTTTCGGTTACCTGCATGGGTTTTGCTTCGTCCTCGGTCCTGAGCGGCAATCCGCCCCGGAGGTGTTGATTATCAAAATTTCCGTGTGCCGCGCCGCCCACTCCCCTTTTTGCAGGAGCATTGCAAATAGCAGCGCTCGCCCTGGGCAGAACCCAAGACGCACGATGGGAGCGCGATAAAGGTTGGGGGTGAAAGTGTCAAGGGTGGAGCCGGGAATTCGGCTCTGAAGCACAAGGTTCGCACTCAAATTCGAACCAGATACGGATTTAGATTTTCTTGCGGATAACTGTTTCCCGAATCCACTTCAGACTGTTTGAAGCGAGCTCCTGCCATCCGTCTTCAAGCTGCATGTAGTGGCATTTGCCGGGATACTCTTGAACAGTCGCCAGTTCGTCATACCGCGCAGCCATCTGACGGGCCGTTGATGGCGGGACGACCTTGTCTTCTGTCCCTGTCAGAAAGAGCATCGGCGCATTTCGACCATCGAATGCCACCTGCGTTGCCTGTTTTAGGTCATACATCCAGAAAAACAGCTCAAATAAAACCTCTCCAGATTCAGTGCTCAAACGGTCACAGATTTCGTGCTGCTGAATTTCCGGCATGGTGTTCAGCCCATAGGCCGCAAGCAATTCAAAATCCTGACCGGGCGCCTCCTGCCAAAAGGCACCGGCCGACATAAACATCTTGCCGAGGGCACGTTCCATGTCCGTGGTCGGCGTTGTGCCTGCCATGATGCTGCTGTTGATCAGAACGCCTGCCTCGATCAGACCGCGCCCTGACAGGATTTGCGCGATCAGTCCGCCAAGCGAGTGACCGATGACGATGGGTCGTCTGTCGAGAGTTTGCATGAATTCAACGGTATCCGAGACGTAGTCTTGAATACTGGTTCCAATCAGTGCTTTGCGGCGTTCCTCGCCGTCCGCAAGATCATGGAACCGGTATGTCGGCGCATGACATGCAAATCCCGCCTCTTCAAAAAACTTTTTGAAAGGCTTCATCGTCCAGGGCCCGGCATTCGTGCCATGCAAAAGTACCACTGGGATGTCAGGCATAGTGCTCCACTAAGGTTCTTGTTAACTACCGGTAATTGCATTACTTGCCTTAGGCTCTGTTCCTGCAATCGGACGGTTTGAACCAGATCATACCCGGTGCTGCATCGGTCGTCAGTGATTTTGACCAAAAAATACTTGCGGTTTCGGCACAGTGTATTTTGACACTTTCCCACACATCACTGGACGGAAACGCTTTTTTAGATCTTTACACGGTATCTCTGACTTTGCGGAAGGGCGAGTAAACGTCCAACATCTCATGCGGGGGCGTGCAAGACTACGAATGCGGGATAGTTTAAACACTGACAATCCGGCCAGAGATATACTGAAAGGACCGGCCTTTTCAGCGCCTCCGAGTGAGACTAAACGGGCGGCGCCCGCAATTGCAATCGGACTGCTGATGATGTCCATGGCGGTTTCGTTCCTGGGCTATAATTATCTTTATCTGGCTGGCGAATATCGTGCCCGCAACTTCCAGCATTTTCTGCTAATCAAACAAGCACACGAGCTGGTGGTTCAATCGCCAATCCTAAGGAATTCTGATATTGGCCAACTGGTTGATTTGCTCTCGAAAGCGCGTTTGGAAGCGCTTTGGTGTACCGAAAATCTCACCTCTCCAGAATACGAGGTGGTCAAACGGCTTGGTGCAGGACCAGCCTTTTTGATGTGCCGAGCCGAAGTAGCCAGAACAAGTGATCTGATCTCTCAGTTGAAACACCTAAGTGCCGCTCCGCTCGCGCGCCACACCGAGCAAAGCAGCCGCTTTGCCCAAGGCTTGGAGATAAAAGCAACGCTTGAAAAAATGATGGCTGACAGCGCCAGTTTTCATGCTCAGGTTGAGGCGATTGAAGACCGGATCGTCAATCTGGTTATCGGGGGCACGCTGATCGTAAGTTTTGCGCTGCTCATGATCATGATGTTCCTGACACGGACAATGCGCGAGGTTTGGTCCACACTCACTGCATCTGCAAAGCACGTCAACGAAGTGAACGAGCGCTTTGCCACAGCCGTCGAAGCAATCCCGGATGGCTTTGCTGTCTTTGATTCAAAACGGCGGCTTGTCACCTGCAACGAAATGTATCGCCAGCTCGCTCACCCGATCCCTGAGCGGGTCCAACTCGGGATGACCGGTGCGGAAATCCTGCAAGATGCCATGGAACACGGACATTATCCCGACATCTCAGAAGAAGACCGGCACAAATTCATTCTCGACTTCCGCAACCAGCTGGAACAAGACGGTTCACAGGTCAGCCTTGTCGTTCAGGGGGAGCGCTATGTTCAAGTCAAACTGACGGAAAGCGCACATGGCGACAAGGTTGTCATCCGGTCCGATGTCAGTGACTTCGTACAGTCCAACCGCAAACTGCAAAACCTGACCGAAAACCTGGAAACTGCGAAAGCACACTACCGGCGCCGCTCTCTGGAAGACGCACTGACAGGGCTTGCCAACAGGCGCAAGCTCGACCAGGCCCTCAAAGCCGCGGGTGGACGCGGCGAACGGGCTGTGATCCGGGTCGATCTCGACCGCTTCAAGCAGGTCAATGATGTCTTGGGACATGATGCCGGCGACCACGTCCTCAAGACCGTCGCCCGCAAGCTTTTGACGGCAACCCGGGAAGACGATTTGGTGGCCCGTGTCGGCGGCGACGAATTTGTTGTCCTGTGTGCGCCGGGCACCGAACTGGAACGTGCCGAAGACATCGGCCAGCGTCTATTGGAACGCACCCTGGAACCGATCCTCTATCGCAACAAACAATGCGTATTCAGTGCCAGCCTCGGGCTCGCCGTTGCGGAGATATCGCGTGATGACCCGTCCGAGATCCTGCGGAATGCCGATGCAGCGCTTTATGAGGCTAAAGCCGCTGGCCGGGCCAGCTTGAGAGTATTTACCGGACCGCTTGAACAACGGATTTCACGAGACCGGCGGCTGGCAGACGATTTGGTGGAAGCTTTTGCCGGCCGGGAACTTGTGCCCTTCTATCAAACCCAGCACGATGCCCGCACCCATGCGGTCACCGGAATTGAAGTGTTGGCCCGTTGGCAGCACCCGGAGTTTGGCCTGCTGCCACCGGCCTTGTTCTTCCCGATAGCCCATCAACTGGGCCTCGACGGCGACCTTGACCTTGCAATCATGACCCGCGCGGCAGAGGATCTTGGCCCCCTATTTGCCAAGACAGGCGCCCTGCCCCGTCTTGCGTTCAATGTGACATCCTCGACCTTGATCGATCCGGATTTTCCGGAGTTCGCACAACACCTTTTCAAGCGGTGGCAGGCACCGGTTGCCTTCGAAATCCTTGAGTCGGTCTCCCTGGAAGATGGCGACGACACCATTCCCTTTGCCTTGGATACACTCCGTGAACTCGGGTTTGAGCTGGATATTGATGACTTCGGGTCCGGGCATGCGTCCATCAAAAGCGTTATGCAAGTTCGCCCGCACGCACTGAAAATCGACCGGAGCATCATTCTCCCGCTCGGCGAGGACCCGGCTGCAGAAGGCCTGGTCGCGGCAACGATTACTATGGGCCAAAGCCTTGGTTTGCAGGTGATTGCTGAAGGCGTGGAAACGGCGCAACATGCTCACCGCCTTGCGGCTCTCGGCTGCGACACGGTTCAGGGTTATCATTTTTCGAAACCAATGCCCTTGAAGGACCTGAAGACCTATCTGGATGGCGACGCGATCAACCCCGGAACCAGATCAGCCACCGGATCTTAAGCTTAGCCCGACTGCCGAACCTACCGGCGAAACATGATAGCTATGCTTTTGAGGTGCGGGCCCGCGATTGGAAATCTGTCTAGGAAGCAAAGACATATTTAGCGCTGAGCACCAAGACTGCGCTCAGGCTTGCAAGACCAATCACAAATAAAATAACAGCCTGCCTGACGCGCTCTGATTTCTGCATGATGATCCTTTGGAGCGGTCGACACTCCCCCGTTTTACGTAACGGTATATTCTTGGATCAGGCTTGCTGGAACCATTCGACTTTCGCACATATGCGGTTCCAAAGGCCGTCAAAGGAACACACGGTTTGGATCTTTGTGCTCTGAATTAGTATCCGATTTAATTGCCGAGAGTTCGTCTGTCAGAACGCTTACCACCTGGGAATCTCTCTGAACAATCAGTTACCGCAATCGTTGAATTTTCCACCCTTACTGTGCGTATTTCTTGGCACTTTCCAGTGTAAACTTGCCGCGTAGATCAGGGAGACCGATGGTGTCACGTGACGTTTTTGTAGATCAACCGCCGGCGTTCGACGGACCGATTGTAGAAGCAGCCAGTTTCTTAGGCCGCGTTCAACGATATCTGGACATGGCCCAGTTCCGCGACGTTGCCGTTGATTTGTCCGGCAGCCGCCTGTTCATTCTGTCAGAAAGCCGGTTTGAGGACTTGATCGTTTATGGGCAGCATCCGCTTGCCTGGCTCATCGATATCAGCAGCTATCCGACCCATTCCACGCGCTTCGGCACATCGATCGAAGATCTTGAGAACCTCATCAGCCATTGGTGCGGCTCGATCATTGATCAGACGGGCCGGCCACATATTGTTCTTGATGCGTGGATGTACGATCAGTTCCGGCAAAAACAAACTATTATGCTGTCCTCTGCCCAAACGCCTGCGCCAAAGGCTTTTTCTGGTGTTGACCGCTCACCACAGGTTCAAAAACTCGATGGGACTTTTGAACTCATTTGCTTTGAAACCTTCCGGCAGACAGGTCTCCGCAGACCGCCCCACCGCGCCAAAGGATGACCCCGGTTCGAATTTCCATAGGCGCCTATAGACAATCAGAACGTTAGGTCGTTTTGAACCCAACCTCGCCTATGATTGCGCCACATTGCACAATTCATAGTCAGATTGACCTTGCATAGCCTCGAATACACACCTGAGACATCTCTAATTCTGGCATCCATCTTGCGTAATAGCCTGTAACGCAACCCAATGAGCGCAGGAGATGATATCATGGCCGCAGAAGACAGCACAGCCGAAGCATTAAACCCAACACTTTGCTTGGCAATGACTGCGAATGAACTGGAAACGGAGCAGAAGCCGTCGCTGCGTCAATTTCCGAAAACCGTCTGCAATCCGACAATGGCACTTGCGATCTATGCAAGCCTCTATAGCGAAGCGGACGCACCAGGCGCGCGTATTGGACGCTGAACAACCCAAGCAGAGGGTTATTCAGCAGAGTAAAACGGATAAATGGTTCCGCGAATTGGCGGGAGCCTTAGAGCGTTTGCCTCAAAAAGGTGTTAGGCGGTCACAAGTTCTCGCTTTGAACTTCGTTCAGCGCAAGAGTGCTATCGGTCCGTCCTATTTGATCTCAGGCTGATGTCTATGGCTCGGTGGTCGTCCCGTCAATACAGACACCCAAAAAGCTTTGAATGAGCCGCAGGTCTTTTTTATCTCGTGGAATAACGACACAATCCCGGTACTTCTCGGGCATCTCGTGGACCGGGATCGCCACCAGCTCTTCCGACGGATAGAGGCTGTTTTCCAGAAGCAGCCCGACGCCAAGACCATGCAGCAAAGCTTCTTTGACCATAGGAAAGGTCGTGGTTTTCAAAATGCGCTGGAAGGTCAGATCGTGCTTTTTGATCTTTCGGTTTGCTACCCGCTGTGTCAACGATCCGTCCTCGGGCAAAACAAGTGTTTCGGTTTGAAGATCGACAAGCGAAAGCACTGGCTTTTTCGCCAGCCGGTGATCGGCCCGCATATGTACCATGTATTTGGATCGCCGGAGCTCATGGGTCACGAGCGCCGGGTTTTCCTGGGGTTCGGTGACAATCGCCATATCGACCTGACGCTCGTTCAAGAGTGTCATGGCCGTGGTCCAGTCATATAGCGTGAAATCGATCTGAACCTTGGGATAAAGCTCTCCATACCGGGCAATAATGGGCATCGCAGGCCGGGGTGCGTTGGCAATCAATCGAATACTGCCGTCCGTTAGAGCGCTGTAGTCGTTCACTTTTTCAGTGACCAACTGGTCCAGCGTCGCCAATCGGTCAGTGATTGAAAACAGCTCTATGCCCGCACGTGTCAGCTCCAGTCCGTCGCGGCGGCGAATAAACAGTTGGGTCCCCATCAGGTTTTCCAATTTGGCCACATGCTGGGTTACAGACGACTGTGTCACGTTGAGTGCGCGCGCAGCGCGGGAAAAACTGCGTTCCCGTGCAACATAAGTAAAAGCCTTGATTTGGTAGGGACTGGGCGAAGCGCTCATGACAGTTCCATGTTGTCTGCATGAAACACGATAGCGCCCATTAGCAACGCTAATATTACGTCACAGATGGTTCAATCACGCTCGCTACGTTGATCGCAACAAGAGGGGCGATCATATGGCGGCCATTTCCTTAAAAGCGATCGAAAAGAGTTTCGGCGACACGTCAGTTCTTGAAGGGATCAATCTCGACATCGCACCGGGAGAGTTCCTGACGCTTGTTGGACCTTCTGGATGCGGGAAGTCGACCTTGCTCCGGATTTTGGCCGGACTGGAGGCGCCAAGCTCCGGGGACGTTCTGATCGATGGCCGGAAAGTCAATCAGGTCCGCCCCGCTGACAGGAACCTTGCGATGGTCTTTCAGTCCTATGCGCTCTATCCGCATTTGACTGTTGGCCAGAATATGATGACACCATTGCGGCTCCGGGACTTGTCGTTTGCCGAACGGCTTCCTTTTGCCGGCCCGTTGCTCGCAAGGTCCAAGTACAAGGTGCTTTGGGCGCAGGTGACGGAAACGGCGAAAATTTTGCAGATCGATCATCTGCTCGATCGCAAACCCGGCCAACTCTCAGGCGGTCAAAGGCAACGTGCAGCTCTGGGCCGGGCGATGGTGCGCAAACCGGCCGGCTTCCTGATGGACGAACCTCTGTCCAATCTGGACGCGGCGCTACGCATTCATATGCGCTCGGAACTGGCCGAACTTCATCGGTCTCTCGCAACGACCTTCGTATACGTCACGCACGACCAGGCCGAAGCGCTGACGATGTCTGATCGGATGGCTGTGATGATGGATGGCAACATCCTGCAGCTCGGCACACCGGACGAGATATACAACAATCCGCGGGACATCCGGGTTGCCGAGTTTGTTGGAGCTCCGAAGATCAACCTCTTGCCAGGACATCTGGACAGCAATGGCCATGCCCGCTGCGGCGGTGTTGTCTTGACGCGGGTCGCAGCCACCTCTTCAGACAAAATTACGATCGGACTGCGCCCGGAACATTTGAGCCTCTGTGACGACACAGATCCAGAGGCTTTGAAAGGCCGGGTGGTTCACAAGGAAAACCTCGGCGCTGATATCTACCTGCATATAAGCATGAAAGATGGCGCGCATCGTCTCGTGGTCCGCGCAGCGCCCTTAGATGGTGTTGCAGTTTCCATTGGTCAGGACATTGCCTTTAAACGGCATCACGGTGCCGCCATGATTTTTGAGGCGGGCGGCAAACGGATCGGCCTTGATAACAACGCCGGCACCGCCGTTGCGGAGGTCGCGTAATGCCCCGCTCCAAGGCGCCCTATTGGTTTGTCGGGCCTGCCCTGTTCCTGATGTTTGTCATTTTGCTGCTGCCGATTGGCATCGCATCCATCATGAGCTTCACGAACTACAGTCTGGGCAATTCCGGCGCTGAATTTGTTGGCCTTGAGAATTACGAGAAGATCTTCACCCGTTCCACCTACGAAAAGATGTTTGGCGCGACTTTCCGCTATGTCTTTGTGGTTGTTCCGCTTTCCGTTGGACTGGGCCTCGGCGCCGCGCTCCTCATAAATTCGACAAAGCGGTTCGGTGATCTTTACAAGACAATCTACTTCCTGCCCGTGATGGCTGCGCTGATTGCAATGGCCATCGTTTGGGAGTTTGCCTTTCACCCAACCATCGGGATCGTCAATTCCACATTGGAGCGCGGGTGCGGCACTTTTCTGGAAGTCTGGGGTTGGTACGCGCACGGGTGTGAGCGGGGCTTCCCTCTCTGGCTGACCGACCGCGACTATGCCATCTGGACGGTCGCCTTCATCGGGGTCTGGCAAGGCTTTGGCTTCAATATGGTGCTCTACCTCGCGGGTCTAACCTCTGTGCCGCGAGAGCTTTACCAAGCGGCCGAAATGGATGGCGCAAAGTCGGCCTGGGACCGGTTCCGGCTTGTCACCTGGCCGATGCTGGGCCCGACCACGGTCTTTGTCGCCACCATTTCGTTCATCCGCTCGTTTCAGGTCTTCGACACGGTTGAAGCCTTTTATCCTCAAGGCGGCGGACCGTCGAAATCGGTCTACGTCATGATGTTTGCGATCTACGAAAAAGCAATCCAGCAAAACCTGATGGGAATTGGCGCGGCCATTACGGTCGTCTTCCTGGCTTTCGTCATGTTTCTCACGCTCGTCCAGCGCTGGCTGGTGGAAAGAAGGGTTCACTACTCATGAGCGACACAACTCTTTCCTCGACCAGTACCGTCAGCCTGCCAGCCTTCCGGTTTTCAGCGGCAGAAACCCTGAAACATGCGGTTCTGATCTTCGGTAGCCTGATCGTGCTGCTGCCGTTCTACGTGATGGTCAGTTACAGCTTCAAAAGCCCGGCCGAAATCATGCAGAACATCGGTGGGTTCTTCGGCGCGCAGGAAGCATTCCGCGACGACTACTGCATCAAGCTCGGCAACGATGAGGCCGACTGCATGGTCACCCCGATCATCTATAACTACACCACGGCTTTTGAGAAAGCGCCGCTCATCCGGTACCTCCTCAACGGCGTAATCGTTACGGCGTCCATTTTCTTTATTCAGGTTCTTGTCGCACTGCCCTGCGCCTACGCGCTGGCAAAACTCAGATTCTGGGGGCGCGAAGCTGTCTTCGGACTGGTTCTGTTCTGTCTGCTCATCCCGGTCCACGCCATCGCGCTGCCGCTCTACATCATGCTGGCCAAGGTGGGGCTTACCAACACCTATGCCGCGCTGATCATTCCCTGGACGATCTCTGTGTTCGGCATTTTCCTGATGCGCCAGTTCTTCATGACCGTCCCCGATGATCTCATCGACGCGGCTAGGATGGACGGCATGAACGAGTTCTCGATCATCTGGAACGTCATGTTGCCTACCGCGATCCCTGCGCTCTTGGCCTTTGCGATCTTCTCGGTCGTTGCGCATTGGAACGATTACTTCTGGCCACGGATCGTCATCACCGGCGACAGATCACTGTTCACTCCACCGCTTGGGTTGCGCGAATTCAAGGGCGACGCGGATGGCGACAACTTCGGCCCGATGATGGCGACCGCCACGATCATCGTGGCGCCACTGATCGTGGCCTTCCTGATTGCTCAGCGCCGTTTCATCGAAGGCATCACGCTCAGCGGGATGAAATAGACCAAAGAGCTCAGAAACATGCGGGGCCGCCCAAGGGCAGCCCCATCACCGAAATCCCGCGAGGGGATCAACCGGGAGCGGACGAGTTTGGCGACCAGCCACTCCCACGGCAACAGACGGAGAGTTCCATGAAAAAGACCCTCACCGCAATAGCACTACTGCTGTCAGCCTCCGCTGCGCATGCAGACGACAAAGTAACGATCGAATTTGCTTACCCGTATTCCCATCTTTTTGATGTGACCTACGAGAAAATCCTGCCGAAGTTCAACGAACAGTTTCCGAACATCGAAGTGAAGATCCGGGCAACATACGAGTCTTACGAAGACGGCACCTCCACCAT
>CALDSI010000546.1 GCA_937911395.1 uncultured Labrenzia sp. | reverse complement strand
AAGTGTCTTCCAGAGACCCGCGGCCCGGCTGTTATCTCGCTCGCAGGGGCCTTCGATGCGAAAACCGGTCTGGCAGACGTCGCGAACATCCCCTGCCTAAACGGCCGCCCGATCGCCGCAGATCTGAAGAAGGAACTCGGCATCCCAGTCGAAATCATCAATGATGCCGATGCCTTTGCTCTGGCAGAAGCTGTTGAGGGATCGGGCGCTGGCAAAGAGACCGTCTTCGCCATCATTCTTGGCTCAGGAGTCGGCGGGGGCCTGGTTCACAACGGCAGTCTTGTTTCAGGACGTGGAGGGATCGCCGGAGAGTGGGGGCACGGTCCGGTTGTCGATCCAACTGCGGGTGGGACGATTTCGGGCATTCCGCATTTTCATTGCGGGTGCGGTCGAATCGGTTGCCTGGATGCTTACGGTTCGGCGCGAGGTCTGGAAAAAATACACGCCGCTCTTCACAACACATCGTACTCAAGCATTGAGGTAACGACCGCTTGGCACGCCGGAGAGCCGCAAGCGGCAAGGACCATCGACGCCTTTACAACTATTCTGGCTCGAGCGCTCAGCATGGTGATCAATCTGCTCGGCCCGGATGTAATCCCGGTGAGTGGAGGCTTGAGCGCCGACGACCAGCTTCTAGCAGAGATCGATCGAAAGACCCGCGCAATTACGCTAGCCGAGTACGGCGAACCTCTTCTGGTACGCGGTGTCTTTTCCAAGACCGGCGGCCTGCAAGGGGCAAGTATTCACGCCCGCCGCGCGTTTCCAATTGAATTTTCGAATTGATTTCCTGCTTTCACGGTCCAGGAAATGTCACGCGCCAGCGTTTCAAGAAAGTCTCCCGGGTCAGCTGATCCCGCGCAACCATGAGCGCCGGGGACAAACCGATCGGGCGAAGCGCTGTAGAACTTAAGGTCTCTCCCTCAGCCCCCTCTTCCGTCTCAAGAAGCGGGCTGATCAGCAACGCTTGACGCAATACCCTGCGCCCCTCAGGCGACAACAAAAAGTCCAGAAAATCAGCAGCCGCAGCACCGTTGTCTGCCCCTTTCGGGATCATCAGCGCACGGGACAGCACCAATGTGTAGTCGGTTGGCAAAACGATCCCGATCCGATCGTCTTGCTGCTGATATCCTTGAGCGTATGACCCCAGCACATTGTAGGCGATCAAGTAGCGGCCATCGGCCACGCTCCGAATGATGTCGGAGGAACAGCACGACCGGACGGCTTGGGTGCGTACAAAGGCTTCCTGCAATGCGCCAAAGGTCGATGCCTCTTGTGCGTCGACAAAAGCAAAAAGGTACCCAAGGCCGGAGCGCTCGATGTCGTAGGTCGCGACGCGTCCCGCGTAAGGGGTATTGGCCGGCCGGAGCAAATCCAGAAGATCAAACCGCGACTTTGGCACCTCAGAGGGCGGTACCAAATCCTGATTATAGATTACGACAGCGGGTTCTCTGGAAATGCCCCACAATTCATCGCGCCACCGCAGCGCAGCTGGCAACTGCCCAGTCTCCCGCGACACATGGCTTTGGGCACAGGCTTCGTTGACCAGCTTGACCATTTGATGAACGCCGGAACTGATCACGACATCGGCAACCGGTGCACCTACCCTGCATTCTGCGCGGGATTGGGTGTAGAGATCGTTCGATCCCCACTGCTCATAGATGAGTGTCAGATCGGTCCGTGTTTCCAGAAAAGCTTCGACAACTAGCGCAAAAACCGAAATGTCGGCAGTGGAGCGCACAATGAGGGTCTGCTCGGCAGCAGCAGCCCCATATTGTTCGACCAACTCAGGTTCGGCCGCGGTTACGGGGACATTGAAGGCTGCCAACAGCCAAAGCCCAAAAGCAAGCAGCCTGCACCGATTATCCGTCATGCAGCCTCCGCCTTGATTTCCGGAAAACACAAAGCTGCGCGAAAAATTCTGTCGCCCCGCGTTTCCAAAACCAACTGTCCCTCAAATGACCGGGCAACAGCATGCGCTATGGCAAGCCCAAGACCGGAACTGTTTTGACGGGACAATCCAGCCTGGTTGAAGCGTGTTCCCAGGGCGGAAAGGATTTCCGGATCGGGCCCACCGCCATCATCTTCCACCCAGATTGAAGCGACACCGTTTTCTGTTGTTGCACCGATGCGTACAGGTGTCCGTCCATATTTCAGGGCATTGCTCAGAAGGTTCTTGACCGCTTCTTGAAGGGACGTCGTATCCGCAAGCACGTGAACCGGTTGGTCTGCCAATTGCGGAACGACTGAAATATCCGGCCGCAGAACTGCATGGTCGCCCTCCTCGAAAACGTCCAGCACAACATCCCGCAGATCGATTTTTTCCCGGCGGACACTGTCACCGCGATGGATCACCAACGCCTGGCTCAACATTTGATCAAGTAGCCGACCGAGACTTGCGGACCGGGTCTGAATACGCCCAACAATGCGATTTTTGCGCTCAGGATCCTCCTCATCGGAAAAAAGATCTGCCTGGGCCCTGAGCGCCGCGACGGGTGTCCTCAATTGGTGAGCCGTGTCCGAAATCAAATGCCGCATCGAATCCATCTGCCGGTCCAGCCGCCCCATAAAGGCATTCAACGCCTGGATCATCATGGCGGTTTCCCGCGGCACATCTGTATCAAGCGGTGTCAGATCGTGAGGATCACGTTCTGCCAATCCACCCGCGATCCGTTTCAGGGGATTGAAAACCGCACGCACCACCAGAACAGCCAACAGCATCATCGCCAGACCGGACGCCGCCAGCACGTAGAGCGCTTTGCGCGTAATATCCACGGCCATGGCGTCCCGCGCCTTCAGGGTTTGTCCCACAACAACCCGGACGGTCCCGCTCCAAGTGCGTTCGGCAAATCGCCGGGAGACAACAACATATCTGGCCGCTTCGCCAAAAAATGCGCTGTCGAAGAAAACGTCGTTGTACCCGGCAAGCCCGGCAGGCAGTGCAATTTCATCGTAACCTGTCAGTGTTTGACCGTTGGGCCCAACGATCCGGTACCCAATTCGGTCATCAGGCGCGAGCGCCAGCAACTCAAATGCAGAATGCGGCAACTCAAGGACCGGATTGCCATCCACCACGGTGATTGCCGAGGCAATGTCATTGGCCGCCCCTACCAGCAAGCGGTCATAAGCCGAGCGCGCAGCTTCGCGGCCGTATGCAAAGGCTGCGATCGAGACAATAATCCCACCAAACGTCAAAAGAAACGTCACGCCTAATGCCACACGCGCTGTGAGAGATGTCGCACCAAACCGGCTGAGCAAGCTAGTCATGGACCTCAAGCTTGTATCCAAGCCCTCTTTGCGTCTCGATCACAACAGAACTTCCGGAGAGTTTTTTACGCAAGCGCGCAACATAAAGCTCCAGCGCATTCATGCTGACATCCGTGTCCTGAAAGCTGAAAATGCCTTCAAAAAGCCGTTCCTTGCTCAGAACTTTTCCCCGATTGCGAATGAACAATTCCAGCAGTGAGAATTCCCGCCGTGTCAGGTTGACCTGTGCCTCCTTCAACCGGACAACGCGGGCCGTCGCATTAAAGGTCAGATCCCCGATCGCCAGTTCTTCCGCTTTGTCTCCTTGCTCACGTCTGTAGAGCGCCTGTATGCGCGCTTCCAGCTCGCGATAATCAAAGGGCTTCACCAGATAATCGTCAGCACCGGAGTTGAGCGTCGACACGCGATCATCCACGGAGAACTCTGCGGTCAGCACCAAAACCGGTGTGCGATCGGATTTTTGCCGCAACTCTTTCAAAAGATCGGTTCCAAGCCCGTCCGGTAAATTCAGGTCCAGGACAATGACATCATACCGCTGAACATCCAGAAGAGAGCGAGCTTCCTCCAGTGTTTTGGCAAGGTCACAGGCTATACCGCTCCGGTCCAGCCGGATCATAATGGCTTCAGCCATGTCAAAGGTGTCTTCAACGAGCAATAGCCGCAAAACTTGGTCCTCCTGCCCTCACTCTTGCCTGCCCTCATCGCTTCTTGCAAGCGCATAGGCAGCCGGTGACAGGTTGGTGACAGGGTTTGCCGCTAGGTTCAATCCAAGCCCAAAGGGAGGCTCCGCAATGCGGACCTGAGGCTGAATAGGCTCATGCAATGAGCCAGTTTATGTGGAGGAAAACATGACACTCATGAAAATGACCCGCCGGGTCGTTCTGGCTGCGGCTGCAGCGTCTATGACATTTGCCAGCCCAGTGCTCGCGGACGGCCACAAGATTGTCGATTCGATTCACTTCCTGATCCCGGGCGGTGCTGGCGGTGGCTGGGACGGCACGGCACGCGGCACTGGCGAAGCTCTCACCAAAGCAGGGTTGGTTGGCACTGCATCTTACGAAAACATGTCCGGCGGCGGCGGCGGTAAGGCGATCGGTTACCTGATCGAAAATGCTGCATCGAACCACGGCACGATTATGGTCAACTCGACCCCGATCGTGATCCGTTCTTTGACCGGCGTGTTCCCGCAAAATTTCCGTGACCTGACGCTCGTCGCGGGAACGATCGGCGACTATGCAGCTCTGGTGGTTGGCAAGGACAGCCCGATCAATTCCATGACCGACCTCATCGCAGCCTACAAGGCTGATCCGTCCGGCACCGCCATTGGCGGCGGATCCGTTCCGGGCGGCATGGACCATCTGGTTGCAGCCATGGCTATGGAAGCCGCAGGCGAAGATCCGACCGCTTTCAAATACATCCCGTATGATGCTGGCGGTAAAGCAATGGCCGCGCTGCTGTCCGGCGAGATTGCTGCTCTGTCGACCGGCTTCTCCGAAGCTGTAGACCTTGCCAATGCCGGCGAAGTCAAGATCATCGGTGTGACGTCTGATGAGCGCGTTGATGCCTATAAAGACGCCCCGACCATGAAGGAACAGGGCATCGATACCACCTTCGTCAACTGGCGCGGTTTCTTTGCAGCACCGGGCCTGCCGGAAGAGCAGCTGGTTGCTTACCAGACTGCACTGACCAAGATGTACGACACCCCGGAGTGGGAAGAAGTTCGTGCCCGCAACGGCTGGGTCAACATCCACAACAATGGTGATGACTTCCGCGCCTTCCTGGAGAACCAGGAGCAGGCTATCGGCGATCTGATGAAGAAGCTGGGCTTCCTCTAATCTGAGCGGCATGACGGCGCAGACCAAGTCTGCGCCGTCTTTGCATATGAAGATGATCTTTACCGCCGCACGAGCGGACATCTAACGAAACAAACAAAGACTTGGGGAGGAGGCCATGGCGCTCGATCGATGGATCGCCATGATCATTTTGTTGATCTGTCTCGCATATGGCTATGCGGCATTCTTTACGATGGATGAGGCGCTCGCGCCTTTCATGCGGCGCAATCCGATATGGCCGTCGACCTTTCCCAAAATCCTTTCGGTCATGGCGATCATATGCTCTTTGCTGATCCTGCTGGGATTTGAGAAGAGCAGCGGCGAACCGAAGCCGACCGAAATCAACTATCGGCGTTTGACCGATTACAAACTCGGACAGGCAATCGCCTTGCTCGGATTGATGGTTGCCTATGCTGTGCTCCTACGGCCGGCAGGTTTCCTGCTTTCCACGTTCGGCTTCTTGTTCATGGGGTCGTTCATCCTCGGCGAGCGCAAGTACATTGTCATGGCGCTCGCATCCGCAATCGCGGCAGGTGTCGTCTGGTATCTGGTCGACCGGGTCCTCGGGATCTTCCTGAGCCCGATGCCCGTCTTCATGGCCAACGGAGGCTGACATGCTCGAAGGAATCCTGATCGGGCTGAGCACAGCCTTTTCTGTCACCAATTTGCTAATGGTTGTCGGCGGCTGTTTGATCGGCACATTCATTGGCATGCTCCCGGGCCTGGGGCCGATGTCGATCATTGCCATCATGATCCCGGTCGCCATTTCAATTGGCGATCCATCCGCAGCCCTCATTCTGCTTGCCGGTGTTTACTACGGGGCAATCTTTGGCGGCTCGACGTCTTCAATCCTCATCAATGCGCCGGGCGTGGCCTCAACCGTTGCGACGAGCTTCGATGGCTACCCTCTTGCAAGACAGGGCAAAGCCGGTAAGGCGTTGACCGTTGCAGCCATCTCGTCATTTGCAGGCGGCTC
>CALDSI010000545.1 GCA_937911395.1 uncultured Labrenzia sp. | reverse complement strand
AGGCCGATCTCGGTCATTTCAACGCCCTCAAGACCCTTGGTGAGGGCGGCAAGCGGCAGAACGTTGACGCTCGCCGTGTCGCGGGCGCGCCGGTGGATGAAGTCGACCAGCGCCGGATCGTCAATCACGGGATCGGTGTCCGGCATGGTACAGATGGTGGTGATCCCGCCGGCTGCCGCGGCTTCCGAGGCGCTTGCGAGGGTTTCTCGGTGTTCTGCCCCCGGTTCTCCGACCGACACGCACATGTCGATGAGGCCGGGGCAGGCGATGGCGCCCTTGCAGTCGATGAGTTCGGCACCATAGGGCGCGCCCTGGTTGGCCGCTTCCGGTCCGGCGGCAAGAATGGTGCCGTCGGCGATGATGATTGAACCGGGGGCGTCCAGACCCCGCGCCGGATCAATCACTCTGGCGTTTGAGAGAACCAGAGGTTTGGGTGTGTCGAGTGCCACGGTGTTTGTCCTCTGGGGTTCAAGCTGTTGGTAGGTTGTCGGCGAGCGCTTCAAGCACGGCCATACGTACGGCAACGCCCATCTCGACCTGCTCGCGGATGAGGCTTTGCGGTCCGTCGGCGATTGCCGGGTCGATCTCGACACCGCGGTTCATGGGGCCAGGATGCATGACAAGCGCGTCGTCCTTGGCGTGCGACAGCTTTTCCGCATCAAGACCATAATAGCGGTAGTACTCCCGGACGGACGGGATGAAGGCTCCATTCATGCGCTCGCGCTGCAAGCGCAGCATCATGACGATGTCCGCGCCTTTCAGCCCTTCGCGCATATCCTGATAGACCTCTGCGCCCATTTGGGCGATCCCGGAGGGCAGGAGCGTGGACGGGGCGATCACCCGGACCCGGGCACCGAGCGCATTCAACAAAATGATGTTGGAGCGGGCAACGCGCGAATGGGCAATGTCGCCGCAAATCGCAACCGTCAAACGGGCGATCTTGCCCTTGTGGCGGCGGATGGTGAGTGCGTCGAGAAGCGCTTGTGTCGGGTGCTCATGCGGGCCGTCACCGGCATTGACCACAGCGCAGCCAACCTTTCGGGCAAGCAGGTGAACCGCGCCGGCTGCATGATGGCGGACAACCAGCAAGTCTGGGTGCATGGCGTTGAGGGTCGCAGCTGTGTCGATCAGGGTCTCGCCCTTTTTCACCGACGATTGGGAGACCGCCATGTTCATGACGTCCGCGCCAAGGCGTTTACCGGCCAGCTCGAACGAACTTTGCGTGCGCGTTGAGGCTTCGAAGAAGAGGTTGATCTGTGTCCGGCCCTGCAGCACATGCTTGCGCTTGTGCACTTGCCGGGAAATTTCCACAGCCTCTTCGGCACGGTCCAGAAGGCCCAGTATTACGTGGGGGTGAAGACCCTCAATGCCCAGCAAATGACGATGGGGGAAAGGGTTGTCTCGATAGGATTCTTGCTCGCTCATCGAGATCATCTTCTTAAGGTGGAACGGGTCTGCGCACAAGGCCGGAATCGGGTCTCTGCCCGCTGTCCACATCCAGACTAAGACTTTGATCAAATGGTCAAATTAGAAAGAGACGCATTTATCTATCTGATCACGCGTCAATCGGCGCGCGTGCGCACTGCACAACGGTCGGAGGTTGCATTGATTTCCACTATCTTGTTACGCTTACGTAAACTGACAAGGGCATTAAAGTGCTCATCGGGAGGAGGAAACATCATGGCAGACCATCTGAGCGAAGCAGTCGAAACCTTAGGCGATGCCAGGGTGGAAGCCTTTGCAACGCATGACGTTTTCAATCAGGCTCCACCATATGGCGGATCCAATCTGGCAGCGGGCGATCCGCTTCTTTTGGCTGCAGTCGCAACACATGTTTCGGCCGGGGAGTTGAAAGATGTCGTTGCTCACGGCGCTGAGGTGGGCGCTGATGCGTTTCTGGAGGTTGGAAGGCAGGCAAACATCCATCTTCCCGTCTTGAAGACCCATGACCGCCATGGCCGCCGGTTGGATCAGGTCGAGTTCCATCCGGCCTATCATGATCTTATGTCGCACAGCTTTTCTGCCGGGATGCACAGCGCTTTGCTGGATGGCGGTGTATCGACCCAAGTCGCGCGCGCTGCCAAGTTCTTCCTGACGTCGCAAGCTGAAACGGGCCACACATGCCCGATTACCATGACAAACGCGGCAGCAGCCGTGATAACGCGGTATGCAAATGTTTGCGCAGAACTTCTGCCGAAGATGCAAACGCGGACTTATGATCCCCGTTTCCTCCCCATGCACGAAAAGACAGGCATCACCATCGGCATGGGCATGACGGAAAAGCAGGGCGGCACCGATCTCCGGGCGATTTCGTCGACGGCAGAGGCTGGCAATCAGCGAAGCTACGCGATCACCGGGCACAAATGGTTCTTCTCCGCACCGATGTGCGATGCTTTTCTTGTGCTGGCAAAAACGGCAAACGGACCGAGCTGTTTTCTGATCCCGCGCATTTTATCCGATGGCCGGGTCAATGGGCTGCGCTTCCAACGCCTGAAGGATAAGCTCGGCAACAAATCGAATGCCTCCTCCGAAGTCGAATTTCATCGGGCCGAGGGATATCTGCTCGGCGACGAGGGGCGCGGCATTGCGACTATCATCGACATGGTGACCCCAACCCGGATTGATTGTGCGCTGGGCTCTGCCGGTCAGATGCGGGCAGCGCTCAGCCGGGCCGTCCATCACTGCCGGCACCGCAAGACTTTCGGCGCCTATTTGATCGACCAGCCGTTGATGACCGCAGTCCTCGCCGACATGGCGCTGGATGTGGCCGCTGCCACGGCGCTGTCCTTGCGCCTTGCGCGAGCGGCAGCGAAGGCAGACGCAGACCCGGTTGAGGCTGCTTATGCCCGGCTCCTGACCCCTGCAATCAAGTACTGGATCTGCAAGACGGGGCCCGCCTTGACCTACGAGGCCATGGAGTGTCTCGGCGGCAATGGCTATGTCGAGGACTTTGATATGGCCCGGATTTACCGGGATGCGCCGGTCAATCCGATCTGGGAGGGATCGGGCAATGTCATGGCACTGGACGTTCTGCGTGCGCTGGGCCGCCACCCTGAAGCACCGGAGCTTGTGCTTGGTGAGCTCTCGAAAAGCGGGGATGCGTCTCTCTCCGCGGCGTGCAGCGGCTTGCCGAGCCTTGCCGCGCAGGCCTTGGCAGATCCAGCTTATGCCCGCGTTCTAACGGAACGCCTTGCCCTGACAGCAGCCGCTGCAGTTTTGAAGGAGTTGCAGATGGATGATGTTGCGGATGCCTTTGCAAAAACGCGGCTATCCGGCGGCTGGCGTTCGACTTACGGTATCCTTCCTGTGGGTATTGATGCCGGTGGAATCGTGGAAAAGCTCTATCCGCTAGCGGCTTAAGTAAAGAGCAGCAGTGCTAGCGGGATGGTCACGGTTGCAACGAGGGTCTGCAGCGTGATGATCTCGGCCATCAGCTTTGAATCCCCGCCAAGCTGGCGGGCGAGCAGATAAGAGTTGCTTGCGCAGGGAACCGCTGAGGCGATGATGATGACGGTGAGTGCCTGGCCGGTCACGCCATAAAGTTGTGCAAACAAAAATGCCAGCAGAGGCATGAAAACCGGCCGCAGGAAGGTGCCCATGGTAAGTGCGGGGCCTGGACGGCGTAGGGAGCTTAGATCCAATCCAGCACCCACACAGATGATGCCGATCGGCAGGGCGGCCTGCGCGAAGATTTCCAGCGTATCGTCAACGATTGTCGGCATGGTCATGCCGCTGAGGTTCATCAAGACGCCGGCAAAGATCGACAGGATGAACGGATTGGTGAAGAGGTCCTTGAGGATCTTTGAAAAATTCGGTGTGGTTCCGCTGGCATACCACGACAGGACAACGATACTGGCACCGTTCAGGATCGGGATCATGAACACCATCGCCACGGCCAGCATGGCGAGCGCCGTTTGACCGCCGATATTGGCGGCAAGCGCGAGAGCGATCATGGCGTTCCAGCGCAAGGAACCCTGAAAGATGGAGGTGAAGCGGACAGCCGGGATGCCCCAGATCTTCTCGATCAACGTCCGGGCGGCAAGCAGCGCAACAGCAAGCGTGACAATCGCGGACAGGAGAGCAGCACCCATGTCGAGCGTCGGGACACTTGAAAAATCGGCCAAGGCGATCGTGCGAAATAGAACGGCCGGAAACAAAACGAAATAGGCAAGGCGTTCAACGCCGACCCATTGTTCGCCGCTGATCAGATTGGCGCGCGCGAGCAGGTATCCGGAGGCAATCACGAGGATGACCGGGGCGAGGGCGAAGAATATCATTTGCATAGGAAAATAGTTTTCGTGAGATCGCACCGGTCAGAAACAACCATCACCTCCGGCGCTGAGGAGGAGAAAAGGTCAGGTGCCGAGACCCATGAAGCCGAGCCGGTCGAGAAAGCCTTGGAGAATATAGGCGGCGGCCATCTTGTCGACGACTTCGGCGCGTTTTGCCCGGCTCGAATCCGCTTCGAGAAGTGTCCGGGTCACGGCGGCCGTTGAGAGGCGTTCGTCCCAAAAGGTCATCGGCAGCTCGGTCTTGGGCGCAAGGTTTCGCGTGAAGGCCCGAGTGGCTTGCGCGCGCGGGCCTTCTGAGCCGTCCATGTTGAGTGGTAGACCGAGCACAAGACCCCCGACACCCTGTTCGCTGCAGATCTTCAAGAGCTGCTCGGCATCCAGTGTGAATTTTTTGCGCCGGATCGTCTCCATCGGGCTTGCAATGCCACGACCGAGATCGGAGAGCGCAAGACCGATGGTCTTTGTGCCAAGATCGAGGCCGATCAGTCGTGTGCGGTCTGGAACCGCGGCAATGAAGTCTTCCAGGGAAAGCGTGGGGTCGTTAGCCATGGCTGGCCTTTAACAGCATGGACGCCGCCAATCCAGTCTGTTGTTGATGATGGGAGAAGAATACTGACTTGGTGAGTGACACCGAAGGGTCAAACCGTGGATCATAAGCGCGGAAAAGACCGTCACTGCAGCAAAGTTTCTCAGGCAAATTCAACATAGTAGGCCACGCCCTCATAGGAGTAGTGGCCCAGCGTCTGTATGATCGCATCCCGTTCATCTTCAGAGACTGTGTAGAAATGGGTCCCGTTGGATGTGTTGTAAAACCTGTAGAGCGCCTGTCCGCCGTCGCTGTCATTCAGTGATGCGAAATAGCTGATCCCTTCCAATGTATAGCTCGGCAGTTGGTCCAGCACCGTATCACGCTCTACCTCAGACGCGGTGTAAAAATGAACACCGGTTTCTGAGTTATAAAAACGATACACGGCCGTTCCATCACCTGCTGTGACGTTGCTGTCGTAACTGTTGCCCTCGTAGGCGAAATTCGGCAGCGTCTCGATCACGTTGTTGCGCTCTTCAATGCTCGATGTGAAGAAATGGGCGCCGGTGTCAGAGTTGTAGAACCGGTAAATCTGATAAGCGCTGTTGTCCGTATCGGACGATTCGATCAAAGCAGTCGATATCTCGAGTGTGCCGTCGGAGAACTGGATCATCTCAAAGTTTGCCGCGATATCCCGGCCATCCCGGTTGGCGACCGTATCGGCCACCATGATCCGTCCGTCGCTGCCGGTGAATATGGCGTATTGTTCCCGGGTCCCCGAAAATACGACAATATCGGTGCCGTTACCGCCATCAAGGACATCATCTCCAAGGCCGCCGGTGAGCTGATCATTACCATTCCCGCCGAACAAGCTGTCATCACCAGCCGTTCCTTGAAGGATGTCATCTCCGTTCGTTGTTCCAAAGGTGCTTTGCCATAGATCGGCGCCGATCAGTATAAGATCCCAATCCTCTGGTTCAATGACAGTGGTCGCCGCGAGTTGATCAAACCATGCTTTGACCACGGCCAGATTGCTTGGCTCGGTTTCCAAAAAATGTGCTGTTGTATCGCGGTTAGAGCCAAACCGGTTCGCGATCGATGTGATCATCGCAAGTGCAGATGAATAATCCGCATGGTTGCTGTTGAACGCTGTTCCTGTACCCCATCGGTCTTCCATAGTGTCTAGAAAGGTTAACAGGGTCGGCTGCTGCGAACTCTCGATGTAAAGCTGGCTGTATTGGTCGACGATGTCTTGAGC
>CALDSI010000544.1 GCA_937911395.1 uncultured Labrenzia sp. | reverse complement strand
AGCGAATGGCCGGCAATCACCATGGTCGTCTTCCGCAATTACCAGTGGGGCGCGGAAAAGCGGAACTCCACGCTTTGGTATGACGATAATTTCGTCGGCACCGAACTCGACGACAATGTCAGCTATGCAGCCATTGCAAAAGCGTGCGGCCTTCAGGGGGAAGTTGCCCGCACCATGGACGAGCTGACCGAAAAGCTCGATGCGGCGGTGAAGGACCAGATGGAAAACGGCAAGACCACGCTGGTCGAAGTGCTGATCAATCAGGAACTCGGCGAGCCATTCCGGCGCGATGCCATGAAAAAACCGGTTGTTGTTGCCGGGATCGATCCGGCAGATATGCGGCCGCAGTAGAGTCCTTGGAAGGGAATTGATTGATGGGCGGTATCCTTGTTCTGAATTCCGGATCCTCGTCCATCAAGTTCGCTCTCTTCGATGAAAGCCTGGATGAAACGCTGTCTGGAAGCGCCACTGAAATCGGTGGCGTTTCGCGTTTGAAAGTCTCATCCAAGACTTTGAAATCTGAAGAGACAGCGGCAGTCCTGCAGGATCACAACGCCGCGCTCAGCGCGATCTTGGATGTCATCCGGTCCGCTGGCGTTGACGTTGCTAGCCTTACCGGTGCTGGTCACCGTGTTGTCCATGGCGGACCGGTGCTTCAGGCGGCGATCCGTGTGGATGGGCAAGTCATTGCTGAGATCGAGCGTTGCAATGATTTGGCCCCCTTACACAATCCGCATAATTTGGCTGCCATCCTGTCCCTCAAAGATTTGGCGCCGGACCTGGTGCAAGTGGCCTGTTTTGATACGGCATTCCATGCGTCAAACCCGGACGTTGCCCGCCGGTATGCCTTGCCCGACCGGCCGGAGCTGGAACCACTAAGGCGCTACGGTTTTCATGGCATTTCCTATCAGGGGCTTGTCAGGACACTGGCTGAAGGCGTGCAGGCCGATACGCCGGATCGCCTGCTGGCCCTTCACCTTGGCAACGGTGCAAGCCTGTGTGCGATCAAGTCCGGACAATCCGTGGCAACGACGATGGGGTATTCGCCTCTCGAAGGTCTCACCATGGGCACCCGGACCGGAAATATTGACGGCAATCTAGTCTTGCGGCTGGCCGAAGAAAACGGAATTGAAGACACCAAAGAGCTCTTGAACAAAAAGAGCGGTCTTTTGGGCCTCGGGGGATTGTCCGACATGCGCGCTCTGCATGCAGCTGAGACAGATGCTTCTCGTTTTGCTGTCGAGCACTTCTGCTACTGGGCTGTTCGCCATGCTGGATCGATGATCGCGGCAATGGGCGGATTGGATGGAATTGCGTTCACCGGCGGCATTGGTGAAAACGATGCTGTTGTGCGCCAGAAGATCCTTTCTGGATTGGGATTTCTTGGTGCGGCCTGCGATCAGCAGTCCAATCAAAACAACAGGTCCCGAATTGATGTATCTGGCTCAGCCGTTCCGGTCTGGATCGTAAAGGCCGAAGAAGAGAAAACGATCGCTGCCGAGACGCAAAAACTCATCGCATAACGGATGTTTGCCCCTTCAAACTCGTTGGCATGTCGTAATTCGACAACAGATGTCGTGAAAAAAACTTTCTTTTTTTCATTTTCTGTGTGAAATTTTCAGAAATAATTTCACGCTGACGAGGCGGTCATGGCCAATTTGGGTGCGGATTTGCGCGCACTTCGCAAGACAAAAGGGTTGACGTTAGCAGAACTGGCCGAACGGCTCGGCAAGTCGGTCGGCTGGCTCAGTCAGATCGAGCGCGGCATTTCGAAACTGTCGAGCGAAGATATTGATCGCATGGCCGGCGTGTTTGACGTGCCGCCGTCGCTTTTGGGCTCAAGGCAGGGACCAAATCCCAAGGAAGACGGTAAAATCGTACGGGCATCCGATCGCCGGATGATCGGTGAGCGGGTTCCCGGACTTGTCGAACAATTGCTGTCCCCGGATCTGACCGACAGTTTTGAGGTCATCCATTCCACGTTTCTTCCAGGGTCTGAACGCAACGATGAAATCATGCGGCCAACTCAGGAACTAGCGTTTCTGGTGTCTGGCAAGCTGAAAATCTGGCTCGAGGGCGAGCCGTTTCTCATTCGAAAGGGCGATTCCTTCCGCATTCGCGGAAACAAGTACCGCTGGGCAAATCCCTATTCTGAGCCGGCGATCGCTGTCTGGATCATCTCACCGCCCGTTTATTGACCCTTGAACCGAACCCATTGAAGCCAGGCCCTAATCGCGCCTCTACGCCAAATCAAACTGGAGCCAGTCATGTCGGACCTTCCCTCTACAGCTCGTGTCGTGATCATCGGTGGAGGTGCGGTCGGCGCCTCGGTTCTCTATCATCTCGGACTAGCTGGTTGGACCGATTGTGTTCTTCTGGAGAAGAACGAGCTGACCGCTGGCAGCACATGGCACGCTGCGGGGAACATCCCGACTTTTTCGTCCTCCTGGGCGGTCATGAACATGCAGCGCTATTCCACCGAGCTTTACCGGCGGCTGGGCGACGAAGTGGATTATCCGATCAACTATCATGTGACCGGATCTGTTCGGCTGGCGCATTCCAAAAACCGCATGATGGAATTTGAGCGGGCGAACTCTATGGCGCGCCGGCAAGGCATCGAAACTAATATGATGTCGGTCGCGGACCTGAAGGACGCCTATCCCTTCATGGAGACGCACGATCTTGAGGGCGGCTTCTGGGACCCGACCGATGGCGACATGGATCCTGCACAGCTTACACAAGCGTTCGCAAAAGGCGCGCGCGCCATGGGTCAGAAGGTGGTGCGTTTTAAACCTGCGACAGGTGTCCGGCGCGAAAACGGTGAGTGGATCGTTGAAACTGAAAAGGGGGAGATCCGCTGCGAATATGTTGTCAATGCAGCAGGGTATTACGCTCAGCGTGTCGGGGAGTGGTTCAACCCCTATGGCGGGCGTACTGTACCGATGATGGTGATGAGCCACCAGTATTTGTTGACCGAACAGATGGACGAGCTTGCAGCCTGGAGCATGGAGCACGGCAGGAAACTGCCGCTGCTCCGGGATGTGGATTCGTCCTACTACCTGCGTCAGGAAAATACCGGACTGAACCTTGGGCCCTATGAACGGAATTGCAAGGCGCATTGGGTTACGCCGGATGATCCGATGCCGGATGACTTCAGCTTCCAGCTTTATCCAGACGATCTTGATCGGCTGGAATGGTATATCGAAGACGCCATGGCCCGTGTTCCGCTGCTCGGCATGTCGGGAATCTCAAAGGTAATCAACGGCCCAATCCCCTATGCACCGGATGGCATCCCGCTAATTGGCCCGATGCCTGGTGTGAAAAATGCCTTTGAAGCCTGTGTCTTCACGTTCGGAATTGCTCAGGCCGGTGGCGCTGGCAAGATCCTGACCGAGTGGATCACCGAAGGCGAAACCGAATGGGATTGCTGGGGCCTCGATCCACGCCGTTTCACCGACTATACCGACCACGATTATTGCGTTGCCAAGGGTATGGAAGTCTACGGCCATGAATACGCAATGCATTACCCTCATTATGAGTGGCCGGAAGGGCGGGACAAGAAGCTGTCCCCGGTGCATGACAAACTGAAAGCCTCCGCCGCCCAATTTGGCGTTTACAACGGTTGGGAACGTGCCAACTGGTTTGCAAAAGACGGCGACGACACATCGATTGAAGCGACAGAAAGCTGGATGCGCAAAGGCCCTTGGTTCGAGCGTGTGCGCGATGAAGCCTTGGCCGTTCGCGATGGTGTTGGCGTTTTGGACCTTCCGGGATTTTCGAGGTTCAAACTGTCAGGCGCGGGTGCTGCCGATTGGTTGCGTGGCCGTATCTCTGGCGGCCTGCCGAAAGTTGGGCGGATGACACTCGCCTATTTTCCGACCTCCAAGGGCCGGGTGCCCACAGAGATGTCGATCATCCGAAAGGGCGAGGACGACTTTGTTCTGATCACCGCAGCATCCGCTCAGTGGCACGATTTTGAAATTCTGGCTGCGCATTTGCCTGACCATCTTGAGCTGTCCGACATCACTTCGGAGCTTTCGACCCTGATCGTAACCGGGCCGAAATCCCGGGACTTGTTCGAGAAAATCGGAACAAAAGCCGACCTGGACTTGCCATGGCTCAGCATTCAAACGACTGAGGTGGCAGGGACACGCTGCGAGCTTTACCGGGTGAGTTTTGCCGGGGAGCTGGGCTGGGAAATTCACGCGCCAATGGCCAGTATTCCGGCGCTTTATGACGCGGTTGTCAGCGCTGGTGCAAAGCCCTTTGGGATGTACGCCCTCAACAGCTTGCGAATTGAAAAAGGCTACCGGGCATGGAAAGGCGATTTGAGCACGGATTATACGTTGCTGGAATCCGGCCTCGATCGGTTCGTGAAGCTGGACAAGACGGAAGACTTTCCGGGCAAAGCCGCCCTCTTGAATGAAAAGCAGCAAGGTCCGAAACAGCGTTTCGTTACTTTCCTTGTAGATAGCGAGGAAATTGACCCGCCCTACATGTCAAACATCTGGATGAACGGCAGCATCGTCGGTGAAACCACATCTTCGGCTTTCGGGTTCCGTGTGGATGCCTGCGTTGCGTTGGGCATGGTCCGGGCGGATCTGGCCCAAGCGGGTACGGATCTTGAAGTCGAAGTCTACGGACAAAGATTTTCCGTCACGGTGCAGCCGGATGGCACACTCTGGGATCCGCAGAATCTCCGGCTAAAAGCGTGATTCTCAATCTTTTAAAGCGTCAGTTTTTTCAATCCAGATTTGGACGATAAGTCATGGCCATTCCTTCAAAAGCCCGCGTTGTCATTATCGGTGGCGGGGTCATCGGGTGTTCAGTTGCCTACCACCTGGC
>CALDSI010000543.1 GCA_937911395.1 uncultured Labrenzia sp. | reverse complement strand
ACCTTTAGACGGTGGGCGTTTTTGAATCCCTGTCTGCGGTTCCCAGAAATGCGCTTCCACCGCGAAAAATCAACACAACCTGCGACGGCTGAGCCACCGGAAGCCGTTTGCACCACCGCAGCCCATCCGTTTTGCCCAAGCAGCGGTACAACCATTATAAAAAGTGCTGCGGATCAATATCGATCTGAACACGAAGGCCCTTCGTCGGCTTCGGGCCGTTTGAAAGCCAACCCCTTATGAAGGACTGCAGATCGTATTGCTTCGGCGCTATCGCCAAAAGGCGGAAACGGTAGCGACCGCGAACCATGGCCAACGCGGCTTCCGCAGGTCCGAGGAGCGTAACGGCCTGGTCCGGTGGCGCAACCCGTGCAAGCTGTCGGGCAAAACCTTCCGCAAAATTCTTGTCGGGCCCAGAAATCACAACAGCTGCCAGACGGCCAAAAGGCGGCAACCCAGCGGCGCGGCGCGCTTCGATCTCCGCTTGGTAAAACGCGTGTTTATCGTTGGAGAGCAACGCCTTGATGACGGGGTGCTCGGCGCTGTAGGTCTGCAGAAAACCTTTGCCGCCACCGGTGACGCGGCCCGCACGGCCCGTGACCTGGGCAAGCAGTTGGAAGGTTTTTTCGGCCGCACGTGGATCGCCATGCGCCAGGCCGAGATCGGCATCGACCACTCCAACCAGCATCAGTTTCGGGAAGTTGTGGCCTTTGGCGACCAGCTGCGTTCCAATAATTATATCGTCACCACCATCATCAACTACCTTCATTTCCCGCTTCAAACGCTCAGGCCCGCCGGGCAAGTCGGATGAAAGGACCAGCGTACGTGCCTGCGGAAAGAGATCGCTCACTTCTTCTGCAATCCGTTCAACGCCTGGACCACACGCAACGAGCGTATTGGTGCTTTGGCACGATGGGCAGCTTTCAGGGACACGCTCGTTATGCCCGCAGTGGTGACACACAAGTTTCTTTTGAAACCTGTGCTCGACCAGCCAGGTGCTGCAATGCGGGCACTGGAACCTGTGACCACAGGTGCGGCATAATGTCAGAGGTGCGTATCCACGCCGGTTCAGGAACAACAGCGCCTGATCCCCATTGGCGTAAGTTTCCTTGATTGCGCCCACCAAACCCGGCGCGAGCCATCGGCCCTGTTCCGGTCCGTCCAGACGCATATCAATGGCCGATAGATCAGGAAGTGCAGCGCCGGACGCCCGATCAGGCAATTCGACCAATCCATACCGGCCCTGCTCGGCATTGACCCGGCTCTCGATCGACGGTGTCGCAGAGGCAAGGACAACCGGAAAGCGGGAGATATGCCCGCGCACGACCGCCATGTCCCGTGCGCTGTAGGGGACACGGTCATCCTGCTTGAAAGCAGCGTCATGCTCTTCATCGACGATGATCAGCCCGAGTTCCTTGAACGGCAGAAAGAGAGAGGAACGCGCGCCGATCACCACACGGACATCGCCAGATGCCACACCGCGCCAAACCCTCGCCCGGTTCTTTGGTGTAATTTCAGAGTGCCACTCGGCCGGGTAAACGCCGAACCGTTGTTCAAAACGCCGCAGAAACTGTTCGGTCAGCGCAATTTCAGGCAGAAGCACCAGAGCCTGCCTGTCCCGCCGCAAGGCTTCCGCGATTGCTTCGAAGTAGACCTCGGTCTTGCCCGACCCGGTCACACCGTCAATCAAGGTCACTGCTGCGCCTTTGTCAAAACTCTTTGATAGCGCCTCCGCAGCTGCTTGCTGGGCTGGTGTCAGATCCTTTTTCGCATAGTCGATCTGAGGACGTGGCGGTGGGGGCGCTGCCGGCATGGAGACGATCTCCAACACCTCCTGTTGCACCAGTCCGTCAATGACGGATGTGCTGACACCAGCAGCATGTGCGAGGCCGCTCTTTGTCCAGGCAAATCCGTCTTCCATGGTTTCGAGGACACGGCGGCGGGCAGGTGTCATCCGCTCTGGCTCTGCACCTTCGATCCGCCGGACACCTGGAACCGGGGCTTCCGGTTCGAGCGCTTCTTCAGACCGCAATACCATGCGCACGACCATGCCCGGTGCGCCGAGCGTCCATCCAGCTACCCAATCGACAAACCGGCGGAGATCCTTATCAAGCGGCGGTGTGGCGTCGTAAACGTGGGAAATCGATTTGAGTTTGGTGGGATTGATTGCCGCATCAGGCTCACCATCCCAGACCGCCCCAATGACCTCGCGCGTACCCAATGGCACCCGGACAATCGTGCCAGGCACAACCGACTTCCCTGATGGGACCTTATATGTGTAGGCAACCGGCACGGCGACGGGTACCAGCACGCTGGCAATCGTGTCTTTCGGCTCAAAATCGTCAAACAGCACGGCAGATCACACGTTTCGGTTTGGCACTTTTATTGTCCAAACACCCAAATTGGTGCTGGAAGTCTGTTGGCGGCAATCGCCCGAATCCTTCTCCTGTTCAAGCGAATTTATTTCTGAGGTACGTACCGCAACAGGTCTTTCAAAGGAGAATCAGGGCTACTTTTTTACAGCATCCTAGGATAAAGAGACCGCAGCTGACCATTCATTCGTTCGCTTGCCGACGGAGGCAGGCTGCAGAGGCGCGTTCGCAAGCGCCATCGGGAGAAATGATTCATGAAGTTTTTCGTCGACACCGCGGATACTGCGGAAATCCAGGAACTCGAAGCCACCGGCCTCTTGGACGGCGTCACCACAAACCCGTCCCTGATTGCCAAGTCCGGCAAGGATTTCAAAGATGTGATTGCCGAGATCTGCAAGATTACAAACGGTGATGTTTCAGCGGAAGTCGCAGCAACCGACTTCGACACCATGATCAAGGAAGCCCAGGTTCTGCGTGCGATCGCAAACAACGTGGTCATCAAACTGCCGCTGACATTTGACGGTCTGAAAGCCTGTAAGCAGCTGACAAGCGAAGGCACGAAAACCAACGTCACATTGTGCTTCTCTGCCAACCAGGCCCTGCTCGCAGCAAAGGCTGGCGCGACCTACATCTCGCCTTTCATTGGCCGCCTCGACGACATCAATCTTGATGGTATGGAACTGATCCGCGAAATCCGCGTAATCTACGACAACTATGGTTTCGACACCGAGATTCTGGCTGCCTCCATCCGCACAGCAAATCACGTCAAGGATGCAGCGATCATTGGGGCTGACGTGGTCACTGTTCCGCCGGCAACACTGAAGTCTTTGGTGAAACATCCGCTGACCGACAAGGGCCTCGATGCGTTTTTGAGCGACTGGGCTAAAACCGGTCAAAGCATCCTTTAGTTCTTCGTGTAAGGTACGGCACGTCCGCGATACGACTTAGAAAAGATACACAAGCAGTGGCCCCGTTTATTCCGGGGCCTCTTCTTTGTAGACCTCCAGGCTGGCAATAAAAACCGGTGGCGCTGAACCACTCAGTTTTCTATCTTGAGCCTCGGTTCCGGCTAAAAACCGGGCAGCCCAGCCATCCAGGCAAATCCAGTTTCCAGACGGCCTACACCCGGCATCAGGTGAAAGACCTCTTGGTATTCGTGGATTTCAAAACAGACAGCAAAAGCGCGGGTCAAAGCGCTGAAGAATAGGAAACACACAATGACGGGTTCGAGAATCGTCTTGATTGACCGCCACCCCGGCCGATCCGCGCAAACCATTGGCGTGGCGCGGGAATTGGGCACCGACCCCGATCTCATCCATGAACCGTCCGTCGGCGTCGTTGGCACGAAAGGCGACAGCCAGTGCTATCTGGGTGTCGCGCGCAAGGTCGATGCCATTCATGAACACCTGAAATCACGCATCGGCAATGGCGAGGGCCAGCTGAAATATCGGCTGGTTCAACCGGAATTCACGATCGCAACGTCCGACGGCATCCGCAACGGCACGCGCGAAATGCGCTATTCACTTATCGGCCGGGAAGTTACCAACGACGGTTTGTGCGAGCACCTGGAAGCCTCCGGTCTGGCCGGCACCATTGCGGTGGTCGCCTGTGACAAGCCACCGGTCGGCACTATGGCTGCGGTTCTTGAACGCAATGAACCGGCGATCATCATGTCCGACGGAACGATCCGCCCGGGCAAGGATCCGGAAACCGGCGAGATGCTGGACATCGTGAGCGCCTACCAAGTGGCCGGACATCCGGACAAGGCCGTACGGGACCGCATTGCCTGTACCGCGTGCCCTGGAATTGGCAGCTGTGGCGGCATGTTCACCTACAACACCATGCAAACCTTCATCGGCGTTGTCGGCCTTCAGCCGCTTCACATGGTTGCCCCGCCGTCTGACGATCCGCGCCGCTTGGAGGAGTTTCCGCAGCAACTCGTTTCCTATCTGGCTGCCATGATGGAAAAAGGCCTGAAGCCGCGCGACATCGTCAAGCGGGATTCGCTGCGCAATGCGATCATCGTCGCGATGGCCATCGGCGGATCCACCAACGTTGTTCTGCATGTTCCAGAAATCGCTCGCGCAGCCGGCTATGAGCACTTCTGGCGGGATGTAATGACGCCCGAAGAGTTTAACCATCTCTCCCAGCATGTGGTCCCGGTTCTGACCAACGCCCGGCCGTACGGCAAATACTCCATGCTCGACATCGACAGTGTTTGCGGGGTTCAGGTGATCGTCAAGGAACTGCTGGACGCCGGTCTTCTCAACGGCGACATGATGACCTGCACCGGCCGCACCTTGGCCGAACAGGTTGCCGACCTCAACGCAGCCGCCCCTGACGGCGACGTCATTCTTTCAGTTGCCGAGCCGTTCAAGCCAACGGGCGGCCTTCGCATGCTCGGCGGCAACCTGTCGCCGGATTTCTCGGCCATCCTGAAGCTTGCCGGTGTTGAAGGTGGTCTGGAAGACAAT
>CALDSI010000542.1 GCA_937911395.1 uncultured Labrenzia sp. | reverse complement strand
GCATAAGTTGCGCCTGCAAGCTCAACTTCCGGGCGGCAGGCCGGGTAGGCCGACACTGTCCGGCCCTCGATAACCTTCGCCGCTGTGAGGATCTGGGCACCATGACAAATCGCGGCGACCGGCTTGGCTTCGCTCATGAAATGAGACACAGCCTCAAGTACCGCACCGTCCAGCCGCAGATATTCTGGTGCCCGGCCGCCCGGGATCACAAGAGCGTCGTAGTCGGCCGGATTGATATCGGCGAAGGTGGCGTTCAAGGTGAAGTTGTGGCCACGTTTTTCCGTATAGGTCTGATCGCCCTCAAAATCATGGATACAGGTGGCAACACTCTCGCCAGCCTTTTTGCCCGGGCAGACGGCGTCCACTTCGTAGCCCATCGCCAAAAGCGCCTGGAAGGGCACCATGGTTTCATAGTCTTCGGTGAAATCACCGGTGATCATCAGGATTTTCTGTGCGCTCATGCTTCGTCCTCCCGTTGAAGAATTGCGGATGGACAAAGGCTAGCCTGCAAAGCGATTGAGTGGGTACTAGGCGACTACTACAGGCCGGATTTCAGGAGTCCCTGTTTGCTAAAGACTTGATTTTAGTCGCGATAGTCTGGCTGATTTTTATTGAGCTGGCGCTTCAAATGGTCAAAATGGGCGTATCCCATGCCCTTGTAAGGTTCCCACTCGGCTGCCGTCTTGGCGGCCAAATTGTCCGACATCACCGCGAGCGGTTGGCCGGTCGCATAGGCCGTCAGCAAGGTTCCAGCCGCCCGTTCGAAGTAGTAGAGATGGTCGAACGCCTCCGCGACGGTTTCGGCAGCGACCGAAACGCCGTGATTGCCCATGATCAGGATCGGTTTGTTACCGAGCGTCTCGGCAATCCGCCGTCCTTCTTCAGACTCATCCGCCATGCCGCCAAAGCCGAGATCGACAGCAACCTTGCCGAAGAAGCGGGCGGTGTTGAGATCGATCGGCTTCAAAGTCGGATCTTGAAGCGTTGCCAGCGCTGTCGCGTTGGGTGGATGGACATGAAACAACACCTTCACTGCCGGGTTGAGCCGGTGCACCGTCCCGTGAATGCACCAGGCGCTGGGGTCTGGTGCATCCGGCGTGTCCATGATGCTGTCGTCATTGGCATCCAGAAGCTGGAGATTGCTGGCTGTCACTTCGGAAAAGTGCCGCCATTTGCGGTTCATCAGGAACTTCGTCCCGTCTTCGGAGACTGCGGCGCTGAAGTGATTGCCGACACCTTCGTGCCAGCCGAACTCCACCGCCAGCCGGAAGGCTGCTGCCAGGTCTTCCCGCAGTCTCCTTTCCGATTGCTGATCAACGCTCGGGGCCAGCGATGTCACGACGCTCATTTGAACCGTCCTTCTCCGGATAGGATCCTGTAGGTCGACCGCAGTTCACCCCGGTCGGTGTAGCACCCCCGCAAATGACGCTCACCGCTGGTCGCCGAGTAAGCAACACGTCCGTGAACGATCCGGTGATTGTCGAAGACGATACATTCACCGGCGTTCAGACGGAACCGCATCACGTATTTCTCGTCGCGCATCATCCTTCCAAACCGGCAAAAGGCCGGATAGTAGGCATCTAGTGCCTCTTGCGGCAGGTCGAATATGTCCTCGTGGTGCTGGCTGATCGTGACACCCGAGATGTTTCCATAGTCGTCGAGCTCAATCACATGCTGGCGCGCGCGCATGTCGAACGTGTCGTGCTCGCAGTAATAGGGAATATCGGTTTCCACCAGCAACTTGAAGTCGTCCGGATAGGCGGTCCGGAAATCTTCCGCAACCGCAAGACCATCAACAAAAATGCTGTCACCGCCCTCAACCGTGTTCGCCCGGCAGTGGAGATACTGGATGCCCGGCGCGAATTCTTCGGACGGAAGATCCGTGTGCAGCGGCAGGGCCTTGGACGTGAAGGCAAGATTTGTCGGTTTGATGTGGGTTTTCACCTCGAAGGTATGACCGAAATAGCTGGGCCGCACATATCCGAGCAGCCCAGCCAGATCAGTCAGCCCTTCATCGGTGTTCGGCATACCGGTGATCAGAGAAACGCCATCGGTGAGCATCGCTCCAGCCCAATTCTTGCGCGCATCAGCGTCAGATGCGACTGAGCCGTAATCAAACCGGGCCATGTTTTCATAGTGATCTGCAAACCAGGATTTTCTCGGCAGATTGGCTGGATCCGGGCGCTGTTGGGCTTGGGCATATTGCACCAGCTGCGCCATCGGGATCGCCGAGCGATGCTCCGTTCCCTGCCACTGGATTTCAAGATGGTCACCGGCAATGGCAGCGGTCTGTGCTTTCGGCTCTTCGGCAAGCGCGAAGATATCGTTGACCCGTTCCCGCGTTTCGGGATCGAAGGACGCTGGCTCATTGTCCTTCAGCCAATAGTAGTTGAAATAAGCAAGGCGTCCGTCCGGCAACGGTACGTCCAGTCCCTTTTCGCGCAAGAGCACGCCTTCTTCACCCGTCCCGAGCATGTGATTGTCCTGTAACTTAATCGCGCTTTGCGTTGGAGGTTGCATGTCACGAGATCAAAACTTCCGTTTCAATCCAGCTTCTTGGATTGAAATTGCGCTTGCGGAACTGATTTGAAAAGATCATAAAAAACGAACTTGAGTTAAGTGATGGATTAACTTGATACCGAATGGATCGATTGCCGCCACCCCGTCTGCTGCGTGTGTTTGAAACCGTTGATCGAATGGGCGGTGTCAAACATGCTGCGCAGGAGCTCAATGTCTCGCTGCCCGCCGTAAGCCAGGCGCTGCGCCATCTTGAGCATCACATCGGCACGTCTTTGTTTGACCGCAGCACCCGCCCGGCCAGATTGACGGCAGCTGGCGAGATCCTTCTCAAGGCCGTTACGGACAACCGGGAACGATTGATGGAAGCGCTAAGCGACATTGACGCTCTCGAAACAGCAGCCAATACGGTCACGATTGCCTGCACCATGGGATTTGCCACCTATTGGCTGATGCCCAGGCTGGAAGCCTTTTACCTCGATCATCCGGATATTGTCGTAAATGTTCAGACGATCGCGCATGAAGTGCCGTCTCTCGGCGCGAGCACGGACATTGCCATGCGCTACGGTGACGGCAACTGGCGTGACGGAGCCGTGCATCTCCTCTTTGAAGAGCATGTGGAACCCGTCTGCGCGCCTGGACTTGCAGCACGGATCAGCGAAGAGGCAGGCAGCCTAGCCTCCGCCTTTCTGATCCATGTCGAGGTGGCCGACAAGCGCTGGATTTCCTGGCCGCAATATTTCTCGCGTACAGGTCAGAAGGCCAACGGATCTGCCAAAGGATTGAGGTTTTCAAACTATGTCCAGGCGACACAGGCCGCGCTCTCCGGTCATGGTGTCATGCTTGGCTGGCGGTCGATCACTGGGGACCAGGTGGCCAAGGGCCTGTTAGTGCCGGCAAGCCTTCCGGCCTACCGGCCGCCGCATGCCTATTACGCTGTTCTTTCCAGTAGATCCAAGAATGCGGAAACGGCGGGCGTGGTTGTCAATTGGCTTAAACAGACCGCACACACAGAAACGCCTTGAAACCAGCGCAGCGCCTCTGTGCAGTTGATGACAGGTGAGGGGGGAGATCCCAACGGCCCTATCTGCTGGCTGTTGCGAGCGCTGCTCCGAACCCAACAAACAAGCCGCCGGTAATCCGCCGAACCCAACGCACACGCCGGGTAGATGTCAGGAACTGGCGCATATGTCCTCCAGCGAAGGCGATGGCCGCGTGATTGGCAAAACACAAAGCTGCATAAGTGACCGACAAAATGGTGATCTCGGCGAGATTGATGCCGCCTTTCGACATGAATTGAGGGAACAGCGCGGTGATCACCAGAATTGCCTTTGGGTTGGTGACGGAGACAAAAAACGCCTCAAGAAAAAGCTTTAGCGGGCTTTTGCGTGGCATGAGAGCCCCGTCCTGAACCTGAAAGCTGGACCCGTCGCGCAAAATCTTGATGCCAAGAAAGACCAGATAGACCGCGCCAATGATTTTCAGAGCCGTGAAGGCAACGGCAGACGCCGCCATCAACGCACCGAAGCCGAAGGCGACCGCGTAGCCGATCACGATCAGGCCCATCATGTTCCCGGTCGCAGAAGCGAGGGTGGCGTTGCGGCCAAAACGTAGGGTGTTGGAAATCGCCAGCATAACGGCCGGGCCGGGGCTGATTGCCGGCAAAAGAGAAACGGCAACGAACATAAGCCACAATTCAAATGGCATCTGAAATCTCTTTCTTAAATCGGGACAGGGTCCAAACGCGGATGGCTCAGGGTGTCAGGTGACCTGCCTGAACGGCGCGGTCGAGGAGAGACTGGGCATAAGCCCAAAGGGCAGGAAAGGGAGCGAGTTTGGCTTCCTTTTTCTTTCGGATGTCGTCAACGGACATGGGCTCATGAACCGGCGTGTCCTGCTCTGATTCGAACACAAGCAGCATCGGATGCAGCACGTCCATCGCATTGGCAAAACGGGCTTCTTTGGTCTCGCCTTCTTCAAACTCGTGCCACAGCGCTTTGAAGTCATCCGACTGTTGGTTTGGCAGCAAGGCGAAGATCTTTTCTGCGGCAGCTTGTTCCTTGATGGAGATGACCTGGTGGTTGTCTTCCGTTACCCAGTGATCGCCAGCGTCAATCTCGACCAGATCATGGACCGCCAAGAGCTTCAGGACATGATAAATGTCGGTGCCGGGTTCCGCATGTTCTGCGAGCGTCAAGGTTTGCAGAATGACGTGCCAGCAATGCTCAGCGGTCGTTTCGCGCCGGCTGCCATCCGACACGAGGTTGAGGCGGATGACATCTTTCAGCTTGTCGGTTTCGAGAAGGAACGCAACTTGCCGTCCCAAATTATCCGAAGCCATCAAAGCTCGCCCATGGCCGCACGGAAACGTCTGACGCTTTCCGCAAAGCCGTAGACAAGGGCGTCTGCGGTAAACCCGTGACCGATCGACATCTCGCGGATGAACGGTGCACGCTGCAACAGCGCCGGGATGTTCTCGACTGTCAGGTCATGACCTGCGTTGACGCCAAGCCCTGCGGCCTGGGCTGCTTCAGCGGTTGCAGCAATCTTGTCCAGTTCCTTAGCGGCGAGGTCTGGTGTGTCATAACAGGCGCCATAAGGACCGGTGTAAATCTCGATCCGTTCTGCGCCGATGCGGGCGGCATGATCTGGATCTGCCGGATCTGGATTGCAAAAGAGGGAAACGGTCACCGCCCATTCCTTGGATGCAGCAATAGCAGTTTCCAGGAGACAGATGTCCTTTGAAAAGTCCCAACCATGGTCCGAGGTGGTCTGGTCTGGATCGTCCGGCACGAACAACACTTGTTCCGGCCGGGCTTCCTCCACAAGCTTCATGAAATCAGGTGATGGATACCCTTCCAGGCACAACTCCTTGTTCGGAAAACGCTCTTCGAGCAGTTCGGCGAGCTCGAAGACATCGGTTTTGCGAATATGGCGCTCGTCCGGGCGCGGGTGCACGGTGATGCCCTTTGCGCCAGCCTCCATCGCGATGGCCGCCAGACCGGTGACACTGGGCCAAGGCAGATCACGGCGGTTGCGCAGCATGGCGACGGCATTGACATTGACGGACAGACGCGAGACGGAACCCATGAGACGATAATCCGGTTGAGGTAGTTGGCAGAATGAGTCAACACGTTATGACTTTTGCGAAAGATTGTTCCAAAAGTCATTGAAGTCAAACAAGATATTGTCACTAGGGACAATGTTTGAGCTGGAAATTATGCCGCAGGCTCGCGGATCAGCAAGTCTGGCTTGTCCTTGAAAAAGCCGATAGAATGAAAGGCCTTACCAATATTTTTTGCTTCATAGAATCAAGGGTTTCAGATCGTGTCGGCAAACAGTCTTTCCGCACCCATGCCGGCCAACTTGCGCGGCAGCCTGTTCATGATCCTCGCAATGGCATTGTTTGCCATTGAGGACATGTTCCTGAAAGCCGCATCGGTGGTTCTGCCGGTTGGTGAGATTCTGATACTGTTCGGTTTCGGGGGCGCTGTGGTCTTTGGCGGGTTGGCCCTGAAGCGCGGCGAGGCGCTGATCCCGCGAGATGTCTTTACGCCGGTTATGGGGGTGCGTTTCGTCTTTGAGCTGACCGGGCGCTTGTTTTATGTCCTTGCGCTGGCTCTGACCCCCTTGTCGTCCACGACGGTGATCTTGCAGGCCACGCCGATCTTTGTCGTGCTTGGAGCCATGATCTTCTTCGGAGAGCGGGTTGGCTGGCGCCGCTGGGCTGCGATCATCATCGGCTTGATTGGTGTCTTGATTGTATTGCGGCCGGGTGCTGAGAGTTTCACGCTTTTGTCGATGCTGGCGTTCATTGGCATGCTGGGGTTTGCCGGCCGTGACCTTGCAAGCCGCGCAGCGCCAAAGTCGCTGAGCACCGCGCTTCTTGGCTTTTACGGCTTCATAACGTTGATCATTGCCGGTGTGTGCTACTCAATCTGGGCTGGTGAGGGATTTGTCTGGCCGGACATGCCGAGCGGTACCTATGTGGCTCTTGCGGTTTTCTCAGGTGTCTTTGCCTACAGCAGTTTGATGCTGGCCATGCGCACCGGAGACGTTTCGATCGTCACGCCCTTCCGCTATTCCCGGCTCTTGTTCGGCGTTGGCCTCGGTGTGGTCTTTTTCGGTGAGCATCTGGATGCTCAGACCCTGGTTGGTTGTGCCGTGATCGTCTTTTCTGGGCTGTTTATTCTGTGGCGCGGCAGATCGGCACATACCGGCTGAATTCTGCGCCGAAGCTTCGTTGTCAGAGCTGGACGTTGGTCGAAATCGAAGTTTTAAGATTAGCCAATTCAGTCTCTATTTTTTTCGATTTTACCGCAAGTTCTTCTGTGTTAAATCTAAGATCCCAACTCTCTACAGAAAGGCGATGTCTTTCCAGCATTAAATAATCCAAGTGTGTTTTAACTGAAGCAGTCTTGAATACTACCTCATTCATATCAATGTTCCATTTCACCATTTCAAACTTACTAAGCGCGAACCTGAAGTGCATCATAAAAACGTCCAAATCGATGGATGTCGAAATATTGAGGGATGCGCTTGCACGGTAGCTGAGACCACCTGCGAAATAGAGGGACAAATTGCTTCCACGAAAAATCGATCTGGCGTTCCCCCATATGTCGTCCAATATTTCACCGCGGACGATATTGGTTTGCGTTCCATCGACATGGGTTGTCTTGGCTCCATGCGCATGCGTGACAATGTCTTTGGCTTCCAGGAATGCGTTTGAATTCCCCTCATTCGCTATGATTTCGACGCCTTTTTCACCTGAGGTGTTTTTATCGGACGGGACGTAGTCTTCATTGGCAGCAGCGCCTGAGTGAAGGCTCACTTTCTTGTTTGCAGCGACGGAAAATTGATCGCCGGTTTCAGCGGTGATCGGGCCTGTATCTGCAGTGATGACAATCTCCTTGCCGCAATGGATGTCCACCAGATCGGTGGTTTCGACAAAAAACTTCTCTTCGGACTTGATCAAAACCCGGCCATCGCAGGCCATTGTGATGCCGCAGCTTTGTGCAGCCCTCGGACCGGCTGCATGCTTGTAGACGCGATCGCCAGTCTCGCTGGCAATGTGACGGGACGGGTAATACGCCGCCACTCCATTGTCCGACTGAGCGCTTTCTTCCTCGATGTCCGAATAGGATCCGAGCCGCAAAAATGCTCCCGGCTTGGTCACACAATCCGCATCATTTTCTTCCTTCTGGTGCGAAGGAACAAAGAAGTACTGATATCGCGTGAGAGACTGTGTGGGGTTTTGCGGGGAGAGGTCATCCGTCTCAAAGGGCAAAATGGTTGCAGAGTTGGCTGAACCTTCGTCGACTTGTGTCTGTGGCCAATCCATTGCCAGGGCCATACCGCTCTCCCGTATCCTGTTTAACGGATCTACTTCCGTCTGACTGGATAGGTGTGCATCGGCGCGATCAGCTACAAATTAAACATAGTTTAGAAAGCCTGTGGGGAACTTCAAACGAGAGCAACGTTTTTGGTGTTGTCAATGGGATCGCTGAGTGCCGCTGATGAGGACCATGATAGCTGATATAGGCGCCCAAGTTTGAGACTTCGGCAAACACAACTGCGCCGCGCGCCTAATACCCTGTCCGAAAGGCCAGCCATCCGTTTGCCTACCCGAACGACTGTCAAAGATGAGATCTCGGAGCTTAAATCTGCGCCGTGGAAGCGATTTTGGCTTCCCAGAAGGCGATCAATGATTTCACGTTTCCAATGCTTGCGGTGACGACTTCCGACTCTGCTTTGGTCGCTGTGCTGCCCACGCAAACGGCATCAGAGCGCGCCCGTGTTGCTGTTGTTTCCGCTTCGACTGCAACATTTTTGGACTTGAACATGGAGGATTTGACCTCCAACACCGTTTTGGTGATCTCGATACCTGTAATCCCGACGTCGAACAGTCCTATGTTTACATCGAGTGCAGTTGCGACATTGAGCGACGCTGCAGCTCTGTAGGACAGGCCTGCGCCAAAATACAGCTCAAAGAACGTGCCACGAAAAATCGATGTGTTGTGGCCCCAGATGTCCTCGAAGTTGTCGGCCCGCATGACGGTCGAATTGTTTGCTGTGATATCTGCCGTACTAGTTCCGTTGACCTGCAGAAAGAGCCCCAGTCCCTCGATGTAGACGTCCGAGTTGCCCTCGTCAGCTATAATCTCGATACCTTTTGTGCCAGATGTATTTACACCTCTGGCGGTGTAGTTATCCGGATTTCCGACGCCTGAGCGCATGCTGACTTTTTTGGTCGCTTTGACTGTGAAGTTCTCACCCGAGGTGCTGTCGATAGAGCCATTCACTGTGACAAGGGCAATGTTCTCATCGCTTTGGACATGGATCTGCTCGGCTGCATGCACGTAGATCTTTTCGCCTGACCGCAGAAGTACCCGGCCGTCGCAGGCCATTAAGATTCCCTGCCGTTTTACAATGTCATTGTTTTCGCCACTCGTTTGTTTGCCCGGTGCATTCTGGTGGGCCTTATCGCTGGTTTCATCGGAGATATGCTGGGCCGGATAAACCTCGGACTGGACAGCATGCAAAGATCCCTGACTTTTGCCCAGATTTGCATTCTCCGGTTCCTCCAAATCCGAATATCCACCAAGTCTCAACACGGCTCCCAAGCCCGTGTCGTCGGTTGTGGTGGCCGAAGATCCGAAGTCTTTTGGCACATAGAAATAGGTGTATGTGTTTTGATAGTGGGAACCGGAGTCCGTCTCTTCCAGCGTTTTGTCGGCGTTGCTGATTACTTCGCGGATTTTCGTGATTTCGTCTGAAGTAAGGGTCACGGGCTATCGTCCTTCCCAGAACATGTCTAAGCGGCCTGTGCCTGTAACAACAATGGCCTGGTAATGATTGTATCTTCCCTTAGGCGGAAAACAATAATTCAACTGAAAATAATCGAAAACTGCTCTGAAATCGTGCAGTTTTTGCATGTTTTTGGCGTTGGGTGTCAGGAAATCTTGGCAGTGTTTGAACGCATTTGCGTAAGGTTGGATATTATTTCTGATCGTTAATGATCATGTCTGCCATCGCGGAACTTGGTCCCAACTGCCAAATCGGTAAGCCCCTTTAGTCTCGATCGCTCTTATCCAACGATCCAGAGGAAATACGAGATCCTTGGTGGTTTTGACTTGCCATAGATGAGCTAGCGGCGATATGGATGTGTTACGTAATAACATAACATTAACGCTACAAAATGGAGAGCCCATGTCTGCCATCCGTTTGCCCGTAACGATCCTGTCCGGCTTTTTGGGCGCCGGAAAATCCACTTTGCTCAATCGTATCCTGAAATACCGCGACTTTTTGAAGGTGGCTGTCATCGTGAACGACATGTCCGAAGTGAACATCGACGCGGATTTGGTGCGGTCCGGCGGTGCAGAACTCAGCCATACAGATGAAACACTGGTTGAAATGTCGAATGGCTGCATTTGCTGCACCCTTCGTGATGACCTGTTGAAGGAGGTTCGCCGGATCGCCGAACAGCGCAGGTTCGACTATCTGCTGATTGAATCGACCGGCATTTCGGAGCCGTTGCCAGTCGCGGCAACCTTTGACTTCCGGGATGAGGAGGGGGAAAGCCTCTCCGACGTTGCGCGGATCGACACGATGGTCACTGTTGTCGATGCGGTGAACCTTCTGAAGGACTTCTCCAGCCATGAATTCCTGAGTGACCGGGGCGAAACGCTCGGCGAAGAGGATGAGCGGACCCTCGTGCATCTCCTCACCGATCAGATCGAGTTTGCCGATGTCGTGGTGCTCAACAAGGTAAGCGCAGCGACTGCGGGCCAAGTGGATGCCGCCCGGAAGATCATCCGCAGCCTTAATGCGGACGCGCGCATCATTGAGACCGACTATTCCGTTGTGGAGCCTTCCCAAATTCTGAACACGGGACTGTTCGACTTCGAAAAGGCCCATGAGCACCCGATGTGGGCCAAAGAGCTTTATGGGTTTGCTGATCATGTTCCGGAAACGGAGGAGTATGGCGTTGCCTCCTATGTCTACCGCGCCCATCGGCCTTTTGATCCTGCCAAAATCCACGCGCTTCTAAATGGATCGTTACCTGGTGTTATCCGCGCCAAGGGACATTTCTGGATCGCAAGCCGCCCGGATTATGTGATGGAATTTTCTCTCGCGGGTGCACTGTGCAGCATCAGCCCGCTTGGAACCTGGTGGGCTTCTGTTCCACAAGCGCAATGGCCACAGGACGAGCGCATTCAGGCATACGCCCGCACTCACTGGTCAGAGCCCTTCGGTGACCGCCGCCAGGAGATCGTCATCATTGGCGCAGGTATTGATTGGCCCAAGCTGCGGGAGCGGATGGATGCTTGCCTGATCCCGCCGGAGGCCGGGGACGACTTGTCGGCGTTTGCATCGCTTGCCGATCCATTCCCGCCCTTTCAACGTCAGGAGGCTGCTGAATGAGCCTTGCGCTTAACACTTCAGAGGGGGCGGTCGCAGCCGACGTCTTTATGGGGCGGGATCCGGATATCTTGACCGAAATTGCATCTCCAGGTGTAGCGGCCGCAATCTGGCAGCGCACGCCGGAGCCGGGTTTCCAGTCGTGGATTGATGGTCTTGGCAAGGATTTATTGCCGGACCTTCGAACCGTTGTCCCGGTTCACCTTGCTGAAGCTGCCGTGATCACCGCGTGTGAGACATCAGGCCTTAAGGCGTCTCCGGAACGGGATGTTCTGGCAAGTGACATTGGCGCCCTTGCCGTCATGATGGCCAAGACCCTCAACGTTGATCACGTCCGGCTGCGCTTGGATGTGGCCGATGAGGTGATGTGTCCGAAGTTTCACATCGACCGGGTGCCAGCACGTTTGCTGTGCACCTATCGCGGAGCGGGTACGGAGTATGTTCCGCTGGGTTCTGAAGCGGACCCCAAGCGCATCCGGCGGGTGAAACGCGGTGCGGCCGCTCTCTTTCGCGGCGCGCTCTGGAATACTGATGAGACCACCGGCATTCTGCACCGCTCGCCGGAGGTCACACCGGAAGACGGTCCGCGATTGTTGCTGGGCATCGATCCCGTTGCTTGAATGCAAAGCCCCGCAGATTGCGGGGCTTTTTCATCTGTATGAGATACTCTTTCCGCTCAAACCCGGTTGAGCAGGCGGGCCCGGATGGTGTTTGGCAAGGCCCGGATTTCTTCCAGGATCTTGACCGGATCCTGAACCGGGCTGTCGACATCGAGCACCACATAACCAATGTCCAGATGCGACTGCATGTACTGGGCATGGATGTTGAGGTCGTGCCGCGTGAAGAGATCGTTCAATGTGCGCATCGCGCCGGGCGCATTGTGGTGCACCTGAATGAAGCGGGTCGCATCCGTGCCCTTTGGCAGCTGAACCTGCGGGAAGGACACTGCGCCGATCGTAGAGCCAGCGTCTGAGTAT
>CALDSI010000541.1 GCA_937911395.1 uncultured Labrenzia sp. | reverse complement strand
ACACCTGCCGAAGACGCTGTTGCCAAGGTAAAGGCCGCCTTCGCGGCAAACGCCGAAGCGCCAACCGATGCTCCGGCTGAGAAAAAAGCTGAAGCGCCGCAGAAGGCGGCGCCGAAAAAGCCGGCCACCAAAACTGCTGACAAGGTTGAAAAGGCGGCTGAAAAGGCCAGCGAGCCGTCACCGGTATCCAAGGCCAAGCCGGAAGCGAAGGTCGAAGCTGCTGAAACGGTTTCTGAAAAAGCACCGGAAACCCTGAAGCAAGCCCGCGACGGTAAACCTGACGACTTGAAGAAGCTCAAGGGTGTTGGGCCAAAGCTGGAAGCGACGTTGTATGAACTCGGCTTCTTCCACTTTGATCAAGTCGCGAGCTGGGGACCGGAAGAGGTTGCGTGGGTCGACAGCCGGTTGAAGTTCAAGGGGCGCATCGAGCGTGACGGCTGGATTGAGCAGGCCAAGCTGCTTGCGTCCGGCGGAGAGACCGAATTTTCCAAGCGTGTGGAAGCAGGCGAAGTCGCTTCCTCAAAGAGCGAAAAGGAATAAGGGGAAGAGATGCTTCAGGATAAGGATCGTATCTTCACCAACATCTATGGCTTTCACGACTGGGGTCTGGAAGGCGCTCAGAAACGCGGCCAGTGGGACAACACCAAGGTGTTGCTCGACAAAGGCCGCGACTGGATCATCCAGGAAATGAAGGACAGCGGTCTGCGTGGCCGCGGCGGGGCGGGATTCCCGACCGGCCTCAAATGGTCCTTTATGCCCAAAGAATCCGATGGCCGTCCTGCGTATCTTGTCGTCAATGCCGACGAATCCGAACCGGGCACCTGTAAAGACCGCGAAATCCTGCGCCACGATCCGCACACGCTGGTCGAGGGTTGCCTGGTCGCCGGTTTCGCCATGGGTGCGATCGCGGCCTACATCTATGTCCGCGGTGAATTCATTCGGGAGCGTGAGCGCCTGCAGGCGGCGATTGACCAGGCTTATGACGCTGGTCTGATTGGAAAGAACAACAAAAACGGCTATGATTTCGACATCTACGTTCACCATGGGGCGGGTGCCTACATCTGAGGTGAGGAAACCGCGCGGCTGGAAAGCCTGGAAGGCAAGAAAGGCCAGCCGAGGCTGAAACCGCCGTTCCCGGCAAACGTTGGCCTGTACGGTTGCCCGACGACTGTGAACAACGTGGAATCCATCGCGGTTGCTCCGACCATCCTGCGCCGCGGTGGCGGATGGTTTGCGAGCCTCGGCCGTCCGAACAACACCGGCACGAAGCTCTTTTGCGTCTCAGGCCACGTCAATCAGCCCGCAACTTTCGAAGAAGAACTTGGTGTTCCGTTCTCCGAGATGATCGACAAGCATTGCGGTGGCATTCGCGGTGGTTGGGACAATCTTCTGGCGGTTATTCCGGGCGGATCTTCTGTTCCCTGCTGTACAGCGGACGAAATCAAGGACGCGCCGATGGATTTCGACACCCTACGCGGCATGGGCTCCGGCCTTGGTACCGCAGCGGTGATCGTCATGGACAAGTCGACCGACATCATCAAGGCGATTGCCCGCCTCAGCTACTTCTACAAGCACGAGAGCTGCGGCCAGTGCACGCCGTGCCGCGAAGGCACTGGGTGGATGTGGCGTGTCATGGAACGCATGGTGAAGGGCGAGAGCTCCTATGAAGAGATCGACATGCTCTTCAAGGTCACCAAGCAGGTCGAAGGGCATACAATTTGTGCTCTGGGTGACGCGGCCGCATGGCCGATCCAGGGCTTGATCAAGAATTTCCGGCCGGTCATCGAGCAACGCATTGACGACTATGTTGCCAAGTCGAGAACGTCTTCGACCATGGTGGCGGCTGAGTAAGCGGAACGGAATTTGGAGAGCAGCGGATGACGAAGCTCATCATCGACGGCAATGAGGTAGACGTCCCGGCGGACTACACCCTGCTTCAGGCCTGTGAAGAGGCAGGTGCCGAGGTTCCGCGGTTTTGTTACCACGACCGCCTGTCGATTGCTGGCAACTGCCGTATGTGCCTGGTGGAAGTGAAGGGCGGCCCGCCCAAGCCGACCGCGTCTTGCGCGATGGGCGTCAAGGATCTTCGTCCGGGCCCTAACGGCGAACCGCCGGTGGTTGAGACCAAATCCGAAATGGTCAAGAAGGCGCGCGAAGGGGTGATGGAGTTCCTGCTCATCAACCACCCGCTGGATTGCCCGATCTGCGATCAGGGCGGCGAATGCGACCTTCAAGACCAGGCAATGGCCTATGGTGTCGACACCACGCGCTTCGACGAAAACAAGCGTGCGGTTGAGAACAAGGAAATCGGCCCGCTCATCAAGACGATCATGACCCGCTGCATTCACTGTACGCGCTGTGTTCGGTTCACCACGGAAGTTGCCGGCGTGTCGGACATGGGCCTGATTGGCCGCGGGGAAGATGCTGAAATCACCACCTATCTGGAAGCGGCGCTGTCCTCAGAAATGCAGGGCAACGTGGCCGATCTCTGCCCGGTTGGTGCGCTGACGCATAAGCCTTACGAGTTCCACGCCCGTCCTTGGGAGCTGACCAAGACCGAAAGCATCGACGTCATGGATGCGCTTGGTTCGGCCATTCGCGTGGACACACGCGGCAAGGAAGTCATGCGCGTGATGCCGCGGCTCAATGAAGAGATCAACGAAGAGTGGATCTCAGACAAGTCCCGTTACATCTGGGATGGGTTGAAAACACAGCGTCTTGATCGCCCTTACGCCAAGATAAACGGCAAGTTACAGCCGGTCTCTTGGTCACAAGCGTTTCAAATAATTGCAGACAAGGTCAAAGCAACATCCGCCGACAAGGTTGGTGCGCTCGCCGGGCAATTGGCCGGTGTTGAAGACATGTTTGCGCTGAAAAGCCTGATGGAAAAGATTGGCTCCGCCAACATCGACTGCCGGTTCCCGGGCTCACCACTGCATCCGGCGAATGGCCGGGCGAGCTATCTCTTCAATTCAACCATTCAGGGGATTGAAGAAGCAGATGCCATTTTGCTGATCGGCACCAACCCGCGCGTTGAGGCACCGGTTTTGAACGCCCGGATCCGCAAGCGTTGGGCACAGGGCGATCTGACCGTTGGTGTTATTGGCGAAAACGCTGACCTGACCTATCCGGTGACTTACCTCGGGGCTGGTCCTGACAGCCTCAAGGAATTCGTCAAACACGCACCGGCCAAGGCCAAAAAGCCGATGTTCATTATCGGGCAGGGCGCTCTGAACCGTGCCGATGGCGCAGCTGTCCTGGCAAACCTTTCGGCAGCGGCAAAATCCCTTGGTGTGATCAAGGACGGTTGGAACGGCTTCAACATCCTCCATTCCGAAGCTTCCCAGGTTGGCGCTCTCGATATCGGGTTTGTCCCAGGCGACGGCGGCAAGGACACGGGCGGCATGCTGGAAAGCGGCGCGTTGGATGTTCTCTTCCTGCTCGGCGTCGACGAGATCGACGTTCCAGACGGCGCGTTCGTTGTTTATCAGGGCACACATGGTGCTCGCGGGGCACACCGTGCCGACGTGATCTTGCCGGGTGCAGCTTACACCGAGAAATCCGCCATCTACGTGAATACGGAAGGCCGGGTTCAAATGGCGGACCGCGCGGGCTTTCCTCCAGGAGATGCACGCGAGGATTGGGCAATCCTGCGAGCCTTGTCTGCCGTTCTCGGTCAGCCTTTGG
>CALDSI010000540.1 GCA_937911395.1 uncultured Labrenzia sp. | reverse complement strand
ACGCACGCGATGAAGATGGCGGGCCGGTCATGCTGGAAGCCTGGCTCAAGGAAATTACCGAGGAACTCGATCGTCACAATCAGGCCAATCCGGACAATCCGGCCGCCCCGTTTGCGGTCAACCAAATCGTGCGCAAGACCAATGAGCGCCTGGAACGTGACATGGAAATCTGTGTCCGCTGGAAAGTGCCGATCTGGATCACCTCGATGGGCGCGCGGGTGGATGTCAATGAAGCTGCGCATTCCTGTGGCGGGATTGCGCTCCATGACGTGATCAACAACACCTACGCCAAAAAGGCGATCGAAAAAGGCGCTGACGGTCTCATCGCCGTGTGCGCTGGTGCAGGTGGTCATGGCGGACCGCAATCGCCATTTGCCTTAACCCGTGAAATCCGGGAGTGGTTCGACGGCCCGATCCTTGCCGGTGGTGCGGTATCGACCGGAGAAGCGCTGCTGGCAGCGCGAGTCCTCGGCGCCGACTTCGGCTATGTCGGCTCACCGTTCGTTGCAACGCATGAGGCAGATGCAGCCGATGTCTACAAGGACATGATGGTCGCCGGCAGTGCGGAAGATGTCATCACGACGGCTGTCTTTACCGGCCATCCAGCCACATACCTTAGGTCATCAATCACCAAGGAAGGCCTCGACCCAGACAATCTGCCGACGGACTGGAAGCCGTCGATCCTGCCGGATGGCGATGATTTGCCCAAGGCCTGGCGCGATATCTGGGGCGCCGGCCAAGGGATCAATGCGGTGAAATCGGTTGGTCCGGCTGCCGAGGTCGTCAATCGATTGGAACAGGAATACAAGGCGGCCATCTCCCGGATGCGCGCCGAGATTTGTTGAGGGATAGGTTATGGATCTTGGAGTAACGGACCGGGTGCGCCCGCTGATTGAGCAGGTGCGCCGCATGGTGGAAACCGAAATCGCGCCGCTGGATGCCGAATACCATGAGGAAGTCGGCAAACACCCCTCCGGCGACCGGTTCTTGCACACCGACCGGCAGAGCGAAATTCTGGAAGGGTTGAAGGCCAAGGCAAAGGAACGCGGGCTCTGGAATTTCTGGCTGACCGACAGCGAGCGCGGTTTTGGCCTGACCACTGTGGAATACGCCTACCTTGCCGAGGAAATGGGCAAGGTCGGCATCGCGGCGGAAGTCTTCAACTGCAATGCTCCGGACACCGGCAACATGGAGGTTCTGGAGCGCTATGGCACGCAAGCACACAAAGATCTTTGGCTGAAACCGCTTCTGAACGGCGATATCCGCTCCGCTTACTTGATGACAGAGCCGGACGAAGCGTCTTCGGATGCCACCAACATCGCTTTGTCTGCCGTGAAAGACGGCGATGAATGGGTGCTGAACGGTGAAAAATGGTGGGCGAGCGGGGCCGGCGACAGCCGCTGCAAGCTCTACATCGTGATGGCGCGCACCGATCCAGACGCGCACAAGCACAGCCGCCATTCCATGTTCTTGATCTCGGCCGATGCCGATGGACTGGAAGTCCTGCGGCCGATGCACGTTTTCAATACCGATGATGCGCCGCACGGCCATATGCACATCCGCTTCACCAATGTGCGCGTTCCGGAAGCTGATCTCGTTCTGGGTCAGGGGCGGGGCTTTGAAGTGGCGCAAGGACGTCTCGGCCCAGGCCGGATCCACCACTGCATGCGCGCTATCGGCCAGGCGGAGCGGGCGCTCGAACTCCTGTGCAAGCGGGCGCTGAGCCGGGAAGCTTTTGGCAAAAAACTCGCGGATCTCGGGGCCAACCACGACATCATCGCCAATGCGCGCATGGAAATTGAAATGGCGCGCCTGCTCTGTCTGAAGGCGGCCTGGATGATGGACACACAAGGCACCCGCGCAGCGCAGCCCTGGATCAGCAAGATCAAGGTGATCGCACCGTTGATGGCGCTGAAAGTTGTCGACGAGGCGATGCAGGTCCATGGGGCCGCCGGGATCAGCCAGGATTTCCCGTTGGCCAGCATGTGGGCGCATTTGAGAACCCTGCGCTTTGCCGACGGGCCAGACGCGGTCCACCGGCGTCAGGTCGCCCGGGTTGAGTTGCGTAAATACACCAACGCCGGGTGAGGGGTGTTTGATGACCACTGCGGCACTGGATCTTGAGGGGCTGGCAACCTGGCTGGAGCAAAACCTGCCGGGGTTCAAAGGGCCGTTGACGGCGGAAAAATTCAACCGGGGGCAGTCAAACCCGACCTTCCGGCTTTCCGCGCCCTTAGGTGCCTATGTTTTGCGGCGGAAACCGCCGGGTGTGCTTTTGAAATCCGCACACGCCGTTGACCGGGAGTTCCGGGTTCAAAAGGCCCTTGCAGCAACGGATGTCCCGGTTGCCCGCATGCATATACTTTGTGAAGACGATGATGTGATTGGCTCAGCCTTTTACATCATGGATCTGGTCGAAGGGCGGAACTTTGATGACCCCCGGATCCAGGACGTCGATACAGCCACCCGGTCGGCAATCTACGACGAAATGAACCGGGTGCTTGCTGCAATTCATTCGGTTGATCTGGAGGCGGCTGGCCTGGCCGATTATGGCCCGGCCGGGAACTACTACCGCCGCCAGATTGACCGCTGGACCAAACAGTACCGGGCGAGCGAAACCGGGACTATTGCGGACATGGACGCGCTGATTGCGTGGCTTGACCAGAACATTCCGGAAGACGATGGCCGGCGGACGCTGGTGCACGGCGATTACCGGATCGACAACATGCTGTTTGCGAAAGACAGTCCAGAGTGTGTCGCCGTGCTCGATTGGGAATTGTCGACACTCGGCCATCCGTTTGCGGATCTCGCCGCCCTCATCATGCAATGGCGCTGTCCGCCGGGAGCAGAAGGCCGGGGTCTTGCCGGTGTTGATCGCAAAACGCTCGGTATTCCTGACGACCAGGCTTTTGTGGAAACCTATTGTAAGCGCATGGGGATCTCCGCCATTCCGGATTTCGGTTTTTATCTGGCATTTTGCTTCTTTCGCATGGGCGCGATCCTGCAAGGCGTCAAAAAGCGTGCGCTTGACGGCAACGCCTCGAACCCGGAGCAGGGGTTGAGGCTCGGTAAGGCGGTGCCGGGCTTTGCCAAGGGCGGCCTGGAGGCTATCCAGCATGGCTGATCGGCGTTTTTCAGGCCAAACGGTCATGATCACCGGGGCCGCCGGTGGTTTTGGTGCCGAAGCTGCCCGCAAATTTGCAGCGCTTGGTGCGCGATTGGCCTTGTCGGACCGGGACGAAAGCGGGCTGGAACGGATCCGTGCCGAGCTTCAGGATTCGGGCGCAGATGTTCTGATTGAGGCCTATGATGTCGGTAATGAAGACCAGATCAAAGCGCATATTGATCAAATTCTGGAGCGTTTCGGCTCCCTTGATATTGCGCTCAACAACGCCGGTATTTGTCACGATCTCAAACCGTTGACGCAGCTCGCAGTCGAGGATCTCGACCGGATGTTTGCGGTGAATGTGCGCGGTGTCTTTTTGGGCATGAAATACCAGATCCCGGTCATGGCCAAGGCCGGGCGCGGCGCCATCATCAACATGGCCTCAGCCGCCGGGCTTGTTGGGGCCGGCATGTTGTCGGCCTATGCTGCTTCAAAGCACGCCGTGGTTGGACTGACCCGCTCGGCTGCCGACGAGACGGGGCGCAGCGGCGTCAGGATTAACGCGGTCTGCCCGTCCTTTGCGCAAACCGCGATGTACCAGACCTTTTCCGAAGCCTTGGCTGAAAGCCAGAACAGGCCGGCCAGCGAGATCGATGCAGCCTTCACAAAACGCAGCCCGATGGGCCGTGTCATCCGGTCCGAAGAAGTGATCTCGGCGGTGCTGTGGCTCGCAGACCCGCACAACACGGCCGTCCACGGGCATGCCATTCCCGTCGATGGCGGCTTGACCGCAGTGTGAATTATTAAGACCAGCCTTTCCTTGATGGTCATCCCGGACGTGATCCGGGATCTACTCTCGTTTCAGCTCGCCGCAGATACCGAGCAATTTTCTGGTGGCTCTGCGAACGATTGGATTCCGGGTCTCAGCTTGCGCTTCGCCCGGGATGACAAATGTTTACGATGACAGGTCAGTTCCAGCCGGTTCAGACGACTCAACGTCAGCCGTTGTTCCTTTCAGCAAACGTTCCACCGGTCTCGGTCATCTGGCGCAAGAGCGCCGGGACTTGCCAATAATAGCTGTCCTCGCTGGCGAAGGCTTCGATGCGCTTAACGAGTTCCGCTGCGCCGATCTGGTCCGCTGTGTGCATTGGCCCGCCACGGAACCGCGGGAAGCCGTAGCCGAAGAGATAAACCGCATCGATGTCGATTGGCCGGAGCGCGATACCGTCCTCAAGAACGCGGATTGCCTCGGAAATCATCGCGGTCATGAACCGGCTGACGATCTCTTCTGCCTTGAACTTGCGCGGTGTGATCCCGGCCTTGGCCCGTTCTTCATCAATGATTTTGAGGGCATCCGGGTTCGGGCGGGCACCAGTCTCGTCGTAGATGTAAAAGCCCTTGCCGGTCTTGCGGCCAAACCAGCCCTGTTCACAGATCCGGTCCAAGATCGGAATGTAGCGCTCTTCTGCAGGTCGGGTGGCCGCGCGGCGCTTGTTGGTTGCCCAGCTGATATCGAGACCGGCGAGGTCGTAAACCTGATAAGGGCCCATTGCGAACCCGAAATCGGTCATGGCCGTATCTACTTCTTCTGGAGAAGCACCGTCCATCATCATGTAATCCGCGGCCTTCTTGTAGAAAGACAGGATACGGTTGCCGATGAAGCCATCGCAGACCCCGGCCCGGACAGCGACTTTTTTCAGTTTTTTGGCAAGAGCAAAGCCGGTCGCTACTGCGTCCGGCGCGGTTTTGTCGGCGACGACCACTTCCAGCAGCCGCATGACATGGGCCGGCGAGAAGAAATGCAGGCCAATGACGTCCTGCGGACGGCTCGTCACGGAAGCGATCTCATTGATGTCGAGATAGGAGGTGTTGGAGGCAAGCACCGCGCCCGGCTTTGCCACCTTGTCGAGCTCGTTGAAGATGCTGCGCTTCACATCCATCTCTTCGAACACGGCCTCAATGATGAGATCGGCTTCTGACAAGGCCCCCAATTCGACTGCGTAGGACAGATTGCCGGAGAGGATCTGATCGCGTTTGTCGGCCGCGAGTTTGCCGCGTTTGACGGCGCCGTCCAGGTTCTTGGCAACTGTCGCCAGGCCCCGGTCGAGCCCGCCCTGGTCGCGTTCGGTCAGGGTAACATTGAACCCGGCCAAGAGGCACGCAGTCGCAATACCGGAACCCATTGTGCCACCACCGATCACTCCGATTTTTGCAATCTGGCGGGGCGTTTCGTTGGCTTCCGGTATTTTCGAGACTGCCCGCTCAGCAAAGAAGGCATGGATCAGACCGGCGCGCTGCGGGCTTTCCATGCAGTCCTGGAACAAGCTGCGCTCTTTTTTTAGGCCGTCGGCCAGCGACAGCGTGCTGGCCTCGACCGCATCCACGCACTTGTGCGGCGAGAACAACAACGGTTGTGTCCTTTGCAGTTTCTGCCGGTAGGCCTCAATGGCGTCCGGATCGGAGGCTGTCTCCAATTCGCCGGTCTTGCGATGGCTCAACGTGCCGTCTGCAAGGGCCTGCGCCGCTTTGAGCGCAAGGTCACGTGGTGCGCCGTCTTCTATCGCATCGACCAGCCCGGATTCCAGAGCCTTTTGCGCCGAAATCGGCTTGCCGCTGGTAATCATGTCAAGGGATGCTGAAACGCCGGCAAGGCGCGGTGCGCGCTGAGTACCGCCCGCACCCGGCAAGATGCCAAGCGTTACTTCCGGCAGCCCGACCGTGGCGCTGGGGACTGAAATGCGCGCATGGCAGCTCATGGCAACTTCCAGGCCGCCGCCGAGAGCCGTGCCATGAATGATGCAAGCGATCGGTGTTTCCGAGTTTTCAAGGAAATTGCATAGGTCCGGCAACCATGGGTCTTGCGGAGGCTTGCCGAACTCGCGGATATCCGCGCCTGCGATGAAGGTACGGCCTTCGCCGTAGAGGCCAATGGCCTTGATCCCGGGGTCTTTCTGCAAGTCTGAAACAGCTTGATGGATGCCCTGACGCAAGGCATGGGAAGCAGCGTTGACCGGCGGATTGTTGAGCGCGACAAGCGCTACATTGCCGTGTTTTTCGACGGACACCACGTCGTTCACTTTGCTGGCTGCGGATTGCACCGGCGTATCCATTGAGCTTCTCCCATATGATTGTTGCGACAAGCATTGGCAATCTTGACGAACGTCTGTCAAGCCACCCAACGGGGTAAGCGCGTTTGGACTACGCGCCGGAACGCGGTTTGTCCGTGAAAGCGCACCGGTCAGGTTTCAAATCGATCAGAGGGGTGCCGTTGAGGCAGTCGAGCCCGCGCACGGTCAAGAGGGCACCGTCGACTGAAATCAGTTTGACTAAAGAGGTGCCAATGGGGTTCGGCCGGTTCGGCGAGCGCAGCGCAAAGGTCCCACGAACATCTCCGGTATTTGCCGGGTTTTGAATCACCAGATCCCGCCGGGCACGGTCGAGCCAGTACAGAACCTCGATGCTGTCGAAGGTCTCGATGTTTTTAAGGGCCGGGACCCAGGGTTCAAACACTTCAATCCGGCAGTCCGGCCCGTTTTCAGGATCGCCGCGCCGTGGACATTCCTTGCGTTCGAGCCAGGGCGTATGGATGCGCCCGATGTAGCGCAGCTGCGCATCTTCCGGCGGCGTTGTCGGGACGAACACTTCGTGAGGGCGAATGTCTGTCATAAAGATCCGTCTTTTGGGTTCAAGGAGAGAGCCAGCGGACGCTGCCCAGCGGAGAGAGGTCATAGCCGCCCATATTGGTGGCCTTATGCTGAAACTGCTGCGTCCTTGTGAAGTTTAAAAGCCGCTGGACGGGATCGGTGAAATAGGACTTCCGGTCGATCAAGAGATCAAAGTGTTCATCGGTTAGCGGGACAAACCCGAGTTTGTACTGTTTGGCCATGGCTTCAACGCCAAGTGCTGCGTCTGCATCCCCGCTGGCAACAGCCCCTGCCGCCTCACTCTCCGTATAGGCAAATCCGCTAAAAGCCTGAAGATCTTCTTCAGCCAGACCAGCCTCTTTCAGAAGCCTTGAGAAGAGGGCGGCGGCGCCAGCTCCCGGTTGACGGCGCACAACGCGCTTGCCTTTGAGATCGGTTACCGAATGAATGTCATAGGCTGCATCGCTTGAGACCAAAAGACCACGTTTGCGAATGGCCCAGCCGACGAGAACCGCATCCGTAACCCCGAGTTCTGAAACAGAAGCAACGTTCCAGCCGGTTTGTTCGGGGATATGCAGTCCTGACAAGGCGGCTCGGTGGTCGGCAAAACAGTCCAGACCTTCCCGGCTGCCATTGAACAGCGTGGCAAGACCGCACCCGGAATCTCTGATGGCCCAGTCGAGCAAAGGATCATGGGATCCTGAGATCACCGCAGGCCGGTCCTCCGGCAGAAGAGATCCAGACCCTTCGATCCAGGCGCGGATTTCGGAAGCCGGAAACAGGAGTTTGCCGGTGATGCGCCGGTGCGGGATCTCATCTGCAGCTGCGAGGTCATAGACCTTGCGCTCTTTGACCCGTAACAGGTCGGCGACCTCTCGTGTCGTTAGATAGTCAGGTTGCTGTCCGGCACTTTGTGGCACTTCAATCCCCATGTATGGAGGCTGAACTTAGCGGAATTTCAAAGACTTGCACAGGGGTGACCGCGACCTAAAGACCTACACTGGAGATCAGCTGGGTTTATCATGCTTACCATCAGTTCACCTGAATGAAGACAATTGAACGGCCGGAACAGGGACGGGCAATGTTGTTGTGCATTGCCGCAAATTTAAATCGATCTAGTATGTCTTGAATGCGCTCATAAACGTTTGGTCTTTCTGCCGCTAATGGATCCTTAGAGCGTTCCAGGTCGCTGGAAATGCATTTGCACAATAGGTGTTTTTTGATCATTGCTTGGCTCAGCAATTCTGCCGGAGTTGTTTCGCGCTGCAAAATATTCAATCAGCATGTGATTAAAAAATATTAGTTTTTTTTGATGTCCCCCCTTTCAAAGGGCTTTGATTTTTGTTTTGCTACCGCTCACAGCTGAAACGAAGACAGGCGGCACGGAGGGGTGCGGTCGGAAATCGCTGAGGCTGATAAAAACAAACAAACCAGACTTGGGGACAAAATGGCGAATAATCGGGGCGCTGCTGTTAAGTATGACAGCGTTCAAAAAAGCTATGACGGCGAAAGCCTTGTCGTAAAAAATCTCAATCTGGATATCCCGCCGGGCGAATTCCTGACCATGCTTGGTCCGTCCGGGTCTGGCAAAACCACCTGCCTGATGATGCTGGCAGGGTTCGAACCGGCAACGCACGGCGAAATCTATCTTAATGATCGGCCAATCAACAATGTTCCGCCGCACAAACGCGGGATTGGCATGGTCTTTCAGAACTACGCCTTGTTCCCGCACATGACGGTGGCTGAGAATCTTGCCTTTCCGCTCCAGGTCCGCAAGGTCAGCAAGGCGGAACAGGAAGAGAAGGTTCAGCGCGCTCTCGACATGGTGGAGCTTGGAAGCTTTGGAAACCGGCGTCCGGCGCAGCTGTCTGGTGGGCAGCAGCAACGTGTCGCCGTTGCCCGGGCATTGGTGTTCGATCCGGAATTGGTTTTGATGGATGAGCCGCTCGGCGCGCTCGACAAGCAGCTGCGCGAGCAGATGCAGTACGAGATCAAGCACATCCACGAAAACCTAGGCGTGACCGTTGTTTACGTAACGCATGATCAGACGGAAGCGTTGACCATGTCGGATCGCGTTGCCGTATTCAATGATGGCGTGATCCAGCAATTGTCCACGCCGGATGATCTTTACGAAGATCCGCAAAATTCGTTCGTGGCGCAGTTCATCGGTGAGAACAATAAGCTCAGTGGCAAGGTCATCGAAATCCAGGGCGAGGAGTGCCGTGTCGAGCTCGGTGACGGGACGCAACTCAAGGCCGACCGGGTGAATGTCAGCTCTGTCGGGGACAAGACCACCTTGTCACTGCGTCCGGAGCGGGTTGAGTTCGACACCCACGACAGCATGGACAATATTGTTAATGGCCGGATCGAAGAACTCATTTATCTGGGTGATCACATCCGCGTTCGCATGAACGTGGCTGGCAACGATGAGTTCATTGTAAAAGTTCGCAACCGCGGAGAGAAGCGCAAGCTGCATGTCGGCGAAACAGTCCCTGTGGGCTGGGCGTTGAATGACTGTAAAGCGCTCGACGCTGTTGTTTAAAGTCGCAAGGCGGCCGGTGTCCGGCCGCTAGCGAGATCGACGGAAGAAAACCGTTCAATCCTAAAAGAGGGAGCTACCAAACATGAAGCTCAAGACTTTGTTTCTTGCAGGAACTGCCCTGGCTATGGCCGGTGGCGCAGCAACTGCGGAAGACATGACGCTGGTATCCTGGGGCGGTGCTTATCAAGCATCCCAGAAGGCTGCCTATGCTGATCCTTATGTAGCAATGCATCCGGAAGTGAATGTCATTTGGGACGAGTCGTCTGCAGAAGCCGTTGCCAAGCTGCGGGCGATGAACGAAGCCGGGAACATTACCTGGGACCTCGTTGACGTTGTTGCATCTGACGCCATCCGTCTTTGCGACGAAGGCCTTGCAATGGAAATCGACCCGGACACCGACCTTGCGGCGGCTCCGGACGGTACCTCAGCATCTGATGACTTCGGTGATCTCCTCGTCTCCGAGTGCTTCATCCCGCAGATCGTTTACTCCACAACCTTCGGTTATCGCACTGACGTTGCCGACTGGGGTGGCAAGGAGCCGGATGATATCTGTGATGTGTTCGATCTCGAAGCTTTCCCGGGCAAGCGTTCGCTCGAAAAGCGTCCGATCAACAACATGGAGTGGGCACTCCTGTGTGACGGCGTTGCCAAGGAAGACGTCTATGACGTTCTGGAGACCGAAGAAGGTCAGGACCGTGCATTCGCCAAGCTTGATTCCATCAAGGACAACGTTGTCTGGTGGTCTGCTGGTGCGGAAACTCCGCAGCTTCTGGCCGACAGCGAAGTGGTCATCGGTTCAACCTACAACGGCCGTCTCTTTGCTCTGATCGAAGAGCAGAAGCAGCCGGTTAAAATGCTCTGGGACGCTCAGGTGTTCGACCTTGACGGGTGGATCATCCCGACCGGTCTGTCTGAAGAGCGCCTGGCGCGGGTCAAGGACTTCGTGAAGTTCGCGACTGACACGCAGCGTCTCGCCGACCAGGCAAAATACATCTCCTACGGTCCGGCACGTAAGTCGTCCGCACCGTTGGTTGGTCAGCACGCATCGCTGGGTATCGACATGGCTCCGCACATGCCGACCGATCCGGAAAACGCCAAAAACACCTTCCTCTATAACTATGAGTGGTGGGCGGATTACCGCGATGATCTGGACGCAAAGTTCCAGGCTTGGCTCGCACAATAATTGGCCTTTTGAGGCCTGCGGACGGGGTACGCCCCGTCCGTTCTTCTTTTCTTTTCACGGAAGTCAGTTTGCATGAGCGATACCACCTCTGACCAGGTGTTGACGACGCAAGACGGAAAACCGTTAAAAGCCGCGCTTGCGCGCGCTCTTCGGCGGGAAAAGCTGCGGTCATTTCTATTGATCGCACCCCTCTTGATCTTTGTCCTGATCACCTTCGTCGCGCCGATCATAGATATGTTGTTCCGGTCTGTCGAAAACGAGATCGTTTCCGAGACACTGCCGCGGACAGTGGTGGTGCTGGAGGAGTGGGATGAGGCATCGGGACAAGCACCCGGCGAAGACGTCTACAATGCGCTCCTGTACGATCTGATTATTGCCGTTGAAAACAAGCGCCATACGCAGCTTGGAACCCGCCTCAACTATGAACAGACGGGTCTCTCGTCCATGTTCAGGCGGACTGGACGGCGCGTCGACGATTTCGGAGAAGTTTACGCCGATCAGCTGATCGACCTCAATGCGGCCTGGAAAGAACCAGTGACCTGGGCGACCATGTTGGCGACGCCTGAGTGGATTTCAGCGCAAGAAACCTGGGCAGCAAATCCATCTGGTCCGGAACCGGCTTTTGTGGTGTCGGAGGCCGCCCGCAATGCCTTGCCGACAACGGCAGATCTGTACGGCGCATTCGCCCGCTTCATCCAGACCGAAGACAGCGACAGCCCGATGGAGGAAGATCCCTGGGTCCCTGTCTATAAGGCGCTGTATCAGGACCTGATCGCAAACCCGGATGCCGCATCTGCGTTTTCCGGAGAAACGGCGACACTCGTTGGCCAAGCGGCAGCTGCCGCGCCAAACTTTGAAACAGTCAGCATCAAAGAGTTGTTCATCGACGCGGATGATGACTGGGGAAGCGCTGAAAACTGGGCCGTCATCAAGACATTTGCCCCCAAATTTACATCCGGCTATTTCCTGTCAGCAGCTGATGCGCAGTTGACACCAACCGGTGTTGAGTTGAAGCCGGAAGATGAACGGATTTACCTCTATCTGTTCTATCGCACGTTGCTGCTTTCGATCATGATTACGGTGTCGTGCCTGCTATTGGGGTATCCGATCGCGTTCTTGTTGGCAGCCTTGCCACTCAGGTACTCCAACCTGCTTCTGATTTTGGTCTTGTTGCCGTTCTGGACATCGCTTCTCGTTCGGACATCCGCCTGGAAAGTGCTTCTGCAGCAGCAAGGGGTGATCAACGATTTCCTTGTCTGGATTGGGATAATAGCGGACGCGAACAGGCTGGTGATGATCAACAACCAGACGGGCACGATCATCGCCATGACGCACATCCTCCTGCCCTTTATGATCCTGCCGCTTTATTCTGTGATGAAGACGATTTCGCCATCCTATGTGCGCGCGGCCAAGAGCCTTGGGGCGAATGACTGGACGGCCTTCTGGCGGGTCTATTTTCCGCAATCGATCCCAGGCATCGGAGCCGGCGCGATCCTCGTGTTCATTCTGTCGATCGGTTACTACATCACGCCGGAATTGGTCGGCGGCACATCCGGTATCTTCATTTCCAACCGGATTGCGTTCCACATTTCCAGTTCGTTGAACTGGGGTCTTGCCGCAGCACTCGGCACTTTGTTGCTCGTCGCGGTGCTGCTCCTTTTTATGGTCTATGATCGTATCGTAGGCATCGACAACGTGAAGCTGGGGTGACGAACATGAGCGCTTTACCTCCATATGCCTCCCCGCTTCAAAAGACCTGGCATTACAGCTTCCGGGTCATCTGCGGATTGATCTTCTTCTTTCTGATCTTTCCGATCATGGTGATCGTGCCGTTGAGCTTCAACGCACAGGACTTCTTCACGTTCACGCCAGCGATGTTGGCTCTTGATCCGGCCGGGTATTCGTTGAAGCACTACAACGACTTTTTCACCAACCCGGACTGGCAGCAGGCCCTGCGCAACTCGGTGATGATTGCTCCGGCCGCAACAATCCTTGCAACGTTCCTGGGGACGCTTGCAGCGATCGGTCTGTCTCAAAGTCATGTGCCGTATAAGTCGGCAATTATGGCGATCCTCATCTCGCCGATGATTGTGCCTCTGATCATCTCGGCCGCTGGCATGTACTTTTTCTATTCCCGGATCGGTCTGCAGGGCACCTACTGGGGGGTCGTGCTGGCACATGCGGCTCTTGGAACCCCCTTCGTGATCATCACGGTGACGGCAACGCTGGTCGGGTTCGACAAAAGCCTCGTCCGCGCAGCTGCAAGCATGGGAGCAGATCCGGTTACGACCTTTTTCAAGGTGCAGATGCCGCTGATCATTCCAGGTGTCGTGTCTGGAGCCTTGTTTGCGTTCATCACATCCTTTGATGAAGTCGTGGTGGGCTTGTTCCTCGGATCTGCCAGCCAGCAGACTTTGCCCTGGCAAATGTTCACCGGTTTGCGCGAACAGATCTCACCAACGATTTTGGCGGTCGCCTCGCTCATGGTGGCGATTTCGATTGCGCTTTTGACAGTTCTGGAACTGTTGCGGCGCCGGTCGGAACGCTTGAGAGGCCTAACGCCGGGATAAGAGACCTTGCGCCATCTGTCCGGATTTGCGCAGGACGTGACGGTTTTGAACAAGACATGCGCACGCTTGCGCAGTAGGAAGTAACCGAGCTGTTTCTAAAAGACCGGTGGCGGAACGCCAGTCACCGGGTGGACGGAAAACCGTCCCGGCAGCAAGACAATTTGGCTTTGGGCCTGGCGGGCCGGCTTCTCATCGGAAGCCGGCCCGTTTTCTTTTTTCAAGGCCTTCTTTGGCGAAGAAACACAGGAGGATGCGATGAGCGACGACATGATCCGAGTTTATGAAATGAACAATGGCGAAAAGGCATTCTCGCCATTCTCTCCGCATGAGATGGACCGCCGGCAGGCTCAGCTCAGGACCTTGATGGCAGACCGGGGGATCGACGCCTGTCTGTTCACGTCATATCACAACATCTGTTATTACTCGGGCTTCCTGTATTGCTACTTCGGCCGGAAATACGGGTTCCTGGTCACTCATGACAAGGCGACCACGATTGCAGCCGGGATCGACGGCGGCCAGCCATGGCGCCGGACCCATGGTGACACCGTGATCTATACAGATTGGCGCCGGGACAACTATTTCTACGCCATCCAGTCGTTGCTCGGCTTGCCCAATGCCTCCGTGAAGCGTGTCGGCATCGAGTTCGATCACGTCTCTCTGGATTTATTGAAGCAGCTTGAGGCAGCCTTGCCGGGGGTCGGGCTGGTCGACATTGCAGCGGATGCAATGACCCAGAGAACCATCAAAAGCGCGGAAGAGCATGTATTGATCCGCGAAGGTGCCCGCATCTGT
>CALDSI010000539.1 GCA_937911395.1 uncultured Labrenzia sp. | reverse complement strand
CGTGTGACTGCGGCGCCAAGGTCGATACCCATCTGATCTGCGAGCAGATCCAGGGCGATGATTGCGTCGGCCATTTCATTGGCGACATCCTGAAGATCTGCAGTGGAGCCCTTGATGCCACGGGTTCCGCGCAAATACTTCTTCAAGGCTTCCGCTACTTCCCCGAATTCACCAGCGACCTCCAGCCCGCGAAAGGCGATGTCGGCCTGATCATTGCCGGGCCATTCTTTTTGGCGGGTGACGTTGGCCTGACGCAGATCGGAAAACTTCATGGGTGGGGCTCCAAGATTGCAGGGAAAGGCAGAGCGGCGGCAGCGCACACCCTTTCGCAAGGCTCAAGCAGCTTGTCAATTTGCCGGACATGGGAATCGGGGTACCAACGCCGCAGGTCTTTTTTCGAACTGCAAGCGATACCCATGATTAGAATTGAAAAAGCCACGCATGGCCACTTGGCCGATATTGTTGCCATCATCAATGCCGGGGCGACCAGTGTACGGAAAGGCAAGGAGTTCGGCAGTTTTGAGGAGTATCGACCGGCGTTCGAGGCCATGCTGGCGGCTCCCGAAATGGACATCTATGTCGCGCTGGACGCGGCAGGAGAGGTGATCGGCACCTATCAGATCCATTTTCTGAAAGGCCTAGCCTTTCGGGGCCGGCCGCGGGTGGAATTGGAAAGCGTCCATGTGCACGTGGATCAGCGGGGCTCCGGCGTTGGCAAGCTCATGATGGCTCATGCCGAGCAGCTTGCTGTCGAGGCTGGGGCGTGTCTGGTGCAGCTCACGTCAAACAAGGAACGCGAAGGCTCCCATCATTTCTACAAGCGTCTCGGTTATGACCAAAGCCACTTGGGCTACAAGAAAATGCTTGTCTGACTGCGCAAGACAAAAATGCCCGCCGCTCTGTCCGAAAATGCGCCACACATTTAAAAGCGGACAGAGCAAGCGGGCTGTGGCCAAACCTTTAAGCTTGGCAAAGCGGTAAGCGTCTTATTTTGCGCGGGTCCAGGTCTCGCCTTTACAGATCAGACCGCCCATGACGCAGCCTTCCAGTTTCAGCTTGTTGGCGGACGTCAATTTGATGAAGCCGGTGTACGTCTTGCCATCTTCCGCGTTATAGACTTTGCCCTTCCACTGACCGTCCGTCCCGGTCGGCTTCATGGATTGAACGATCTGAACGCCAAGCAGCGGGCGGCTGCGTTTGGAAGCGTCGGGGTTTTGCGTGTCGTTCCGCGGATCGCGCAACCATATGAGCTTGCCGCACAGCGCTCCGCCGCAAGAGCTGATCCGGATTTTTGACGCCCCGTTTGGGCGTTCCCAGTCGCCCTTGGCATCGGCGGCAAAAGACGGTGCAGTGGTAGCTGCGAGCAGTCCGGCAGCCACAAGCGCGGCAGCGGCGTTGAATTTCAACATATGTTCCTCCCAAAGCGGAATAACTTCCGTTTACGGAAAGGGAATGTATCGTGGTGTTTCCAGGTTGCATACCCGTAACGTAACGTCATATGCGCGACTTTTTGCGGTGCTGCGTACTCGAGCACACAATTTTTCGCCCCAAGTAGTCGGGTGAAGGGTCATTGAGTGATGTGGAAGCGCCCTGCTGATCTTTGAACTGGCTAATTTTAGCAGGATTGAAAACCGGGTGCGGGGACCATGTAATAGGGTATCAATCGTCCTCCGTAATTTGGGCAGGCAGCGTGTACATTCGAAATGCCGTCGGTCTTGTCGTCATAGGCCTGACCCTCTTGGGGGCCAGCACAAAACCCTTGCATGCCGCCCCAATCCGAGCCGCCACCGACGAATGGCCGCCGTTTCGCATTTTAACCGACGAGGGTTTTACCGGACTGGACCTTGATCTCATCCACGAGGTCGGGAAACGGATTGGAACAGAGATTGACGTGGTGAGAATGCCATGGGGCCGGGGGCTGGCGTCCATGCAAACCGGGGCAGTCGATGTCATGACCGGCTTGGCCTACCGCACGGAGCGGGCCGAATACATCGCTTACACGGACACGCCCTATTATGCGTGCGAGACGGCCTTTTATACGCCCGCGTCACGCCCGGTCAGCATCACTTCCTATGAGGATTTGCGCGAGCATACCGTTGGGTTCGTCCTGCATTCGGCCTATTTCGAACAGTTTGATCAGGACACAACGCTCGACAAGCTGGGTGTTGCAGCTGAAAATATTCTCATAGACATGACCAAGCGCGGACGCTTGGATGTGATGATCGGCACCGACTGCCAGGTGGACTATTACCTCAAGACCCAGGGGCTCGGAGATCGGATCGTCAAGACCGAGTACCGCCCGGGCAATACGGTCAATCTGTTTCTCGGCGTTTCCCGGCAATCCGAGTGGGCCGAGCGGGTGGAAGAGCTGAATACGATTGTGAAAGACCTAGTCGATGAGGGCATTGTCGATGCGTTTGCCCGCCGGTACTACGACAATCCGTCCTAAGTCCTCCCATTGATCACCATCACGACCTGATCCAACAGGGGCTTTTCCAGCGTGTGGGGCAATTCCTATACGCCTCTAAGACAGCTCTCTTCACGGCTTTCGTTTTCCTGTTCTTGGCCGGAAAAAATGCTCAATCGATCTTTTGGTGAATCCAATATGAATCCATCCTGTCAAATTTTGCTATAATGTTATTGAAAACACACAGCAATTCGTAACGCTATGGTTGTCATCCGGTAAATTTCAGACTTACTTAAATTATTGTTCGGATTTCATTAAATCTGTTTTTTAACTGCCTCTTTAAGCGCTCCTGATGAAGTAACCCTCATGAAACGGCGGGAAAAGCTTCAGATAAGCTTTCGTTTCTAGGGAAGTCTTGTAGACAAAAAGGGGAGAGCGTTATGGCTCGCTATGAAATACATTCCGACGATATGGCCATCATGGGCGAAAAGCCGATGACAGCTGACATTCTGTTCCAGATGGGCCTGGACAGCGCCTGTGGCCGTCACGGCACGACAGACCTCGTGACAGCGCACAAGTGGTTCAACATTGCGGCTTTGAAGGGCAACCAGGAAGCTGTGCGCTACCGTAAGGAAATCTCCGGTGAAATGAGTTCCTCCGAGATCGCAGAAGCGCAACGCTCTGCGCGCGAATGGCTGTCGATGCATTGATTGCGTGCAAGGCTGCCGGCCAAACGGCACCTTCATCCAACGGTCTATTTTGACGCGGCGCAGATTGAAACGCCGCGTCACCACTTTTCAGCAGTTAATGAACTGCAGCCAGTCCATGGTCATCCCAGAGAGTTTCGGGGACCAGCGGACCGAGGGCAAATTGAAAGTCCATCACCCGATCGCCCGCCTCATTCAACAGGCAGCGGTAGGCGAGTTCATACCAGTCTCCCTGGCTGCGCAGAGCGCCCGCTGGAGCGTAGAGTTCCATGCCGCGTTGAACCGTCGCCTTGAGGGTATAGGGCACCAGCCGGTCTGGCCGAAGCCCTTGCGAATGCATCCCCAATTGTTCCATCGCTTCCAGAGCGAACAACTGAAGCCGTGAGTGGCTAACACCATCAACATTCGACCTATGCTGCAAGCGCCTTCAGTTCATGACCCGGTGCCGGTTGAGGATCTGCTCATAAGTGCCATCAGCTTTGATTGCCTTAAGGCCGCTCTTTAACGACTGGATGAGCTCCGGGTCGCTGTCCTTATTGATGGCCATGTAAAGACCGCCGCTGATATCGTCCAGGCGGTAGATCCGTTCAAACAATGCCGGATCAATGTCCTCCAAGTCGAGGTAGTACTGGAAAGCGGCTTCGTCGAAGGCGATGAGATCCAGCCGGCTGAGCGCCAGTTTCCGGATGTTCAAAATATCTTCACCGACGATATCGAGATTGGTGAAGTTGTGGCTCTTAAGATATTGGTAAATCACGTCTTCGACTGAAACACCAATGCTGTAATCCCTTGCATCGGACAATGGCTCGACGGTCAGATCCGTCCTGCTGGCCAGTTTGTAAAGGGACGTGTTGTAAGGTGCGATGACGCCGATCCACTCAAAAAGATCTTCCCGTTCCGGGATCCGGCCGATCGAAAAGATCACCGTGTTCTTGGTGTTCTGCGCGCTCAGATAGGCCCGCGCCCACGGCAAAAACAGGAACTCGGCGGTCAGTCCGGCTTGTGCAAGAACGGCCTGTACGACCTGACTTGAAAGACCTTTGGCACGGCCGTTGTCCGAATAGTTGTAAGGTGGGAATTCCTCGGTGACGATCCTTATGTCCTGCGCCCGGACTGGGAGCGCAAAGCACATGAGTATCAGGGCCGCGCGCAATAGGCGCGCCAGTGAGGAAATATACGCAGACACCATGGATCAATACCGCCGCAAAACTTGAACGCCCGCAAGCTGTGAAATCTGTCAGGAACCGCGGTCTTGGTATCGGATTGCCACTGTGAGTGCCGGGACAATTCATGCGCAATCGAACCTGCGCGCGGCCAAAACCCCGCAATATCAGGAAACAAACTGGCGCCTCCTGGCGAAGTTGACCGCCTGAAATCAATCCTTGGGACCGGACGCTTCTGATTTGCCGTTGAAAGACTTTCAGGACTGGCGGTCAAACAGGGAGGAACGGCACTCTGTGTGTCGAGGGAAGACAGAACCGGCGTCTGTTCGTGGAAAAACCGTGCCAAGTCAAAAATCCCCTTGAACTCATGGGTTTTTGTTCGTACACGGGGCCTACCGGAGAGGTGGCCGAGTGGTCGAAGGCGCTCCCCTGCTAAGGGAGTAGGCGG
>CALDSI010000538.1 GCA_937911395.1 uncultured Labrenzia sp. | reverse complement strand
GCAAAGGATGTGGTCCATTTGAGCGACGGACAGACGCTCAATGCTACCAACTTCGTCATTGCGGGAGGCCATGGTGCTTTTGATCTCATCGAAACTCTCACAGGTGAGGCAATCGGCCGGGGAGAAAAGGGACAAGCCCTTTTGATGGATGGCCGCGGTCTGGAAAACCGGCCAGCCATCTATTGCGACGGGCTCTATGTTGTGCCGCATGACGATGGCACCGTCGCAATTGGCAGCACCTCAGACCGGACTGCGCAGGATACCGAGGTCGACCCGGACCGCTCCGCCGATCTGATCCGGCGGGCCACCGCCTTCTGTCCGTCTTTGAAGGGGCGCGAGGTGCTGACCGAATGGGCCGGCATCCGGCCAAGATGCAACAAGCGCGACCCGTTGGTCGGTGCCCTTCCCGGCCACGAACGAACCTTTGCGGCCACAGGTGGCTTCAAGATTTCCTATGGAATAGCGCACTTGATCGCCGAAGCGCTGATTGCCGAAGTTTCCGGTGTCTCGCCACGCATCCCATTGCCGGAGACATTCCGCCCGCCGCACCATTTCGGCGCCAACCGGTTGGATAGCGACCTGTAGGGACTGCTGTGTTGCGCACCGGATAATACGCGTTGAACCGGGAAAGTGACGGCGGCACTGGCGGAAGATCTCAAGTCGGCAAAGCCGCCAAAGCCATTCCGCTAAAGGCCGGACATGTGCGGGGCGATTGCAGCAACTCAAGCTGCGTCAGAATGGCAGGTGTTGCACTCGGCGGTATTGAGGTAGCGGTCTCTACTGAAGGGAGCCGCATCTTAAAGCGTGGACATATGCAAATGGATCATTGGTCAGACCTGTTCCCAATAATTTTTTTCCCTTTCAAGATCATCGTCTTGTGCGTTGGCATGTTCTTCGCCATCAAGTGGCATTACGATCAAGACAAGAAGAAACAAAAAGAAACCGTGGACCGCAGGCGCGAGTGCACGAAATCCGAGTGAGATCTGGTCTTAATTTTTGTCTGACAGTTGCCGAAAGAGATTGAATGTCTTCGCGGCTCATTTTCGAGCCATGATCCAAGCCGACGCATACGATTCCAGAAGTCTGGCGATTAAAACACCAACGACACCAACGTATAAATCGCGCCGCCGGAAACCACGATCGAGCCCCAAAAGAGCCCGTTCTTGACAATAAGGAAACCCACGCCGTCCGGCGCGCTGGCTGGATTAGGCCCGCGTGCGGTGCCTGGACCTTGTCGGCGGCTACGCCCTTCAGTTGCAGCAGGCATGGCTTTTGCCATTTGCTTATCCTATTTGTTCAGAGTCATCCGGCACTTAATAGCCACGGGATAACAACCACCAGTCACGATAACCTTCTTCCCACAGGACGCTGTCCAAATTATGGAAACATAGTGAACGTTTTGTTTACATTCTCCACAAGATTGGAAGCTTTACACACAGACAATGTAGGACCGATGTCAACATTGGAAAGTTTTGATCTTCGTTTGTATTTTCGCATCTTCTTGAGAAAGGCTTCGCATGTCGCTTGAATCTGTCCGTGCTCATTTGGCTGCGGCAGCCCCGGATCTTG
>CALDSI010000537.1 GCA_937911395.1 uncultured Labrenzia sp. | reverse complement strand
ACGAACCGCCCGCTAATTTCCTTCATCACCAACCGCCGCCAGCAGGCACAGTGACCCATATGGCCTATGTCGAGGCATATCCCGGACCGCATCACTTCTTTGCCGATGAGGGTGTCTCCTGGCCCGGAGATGACGCGTGACAATGATTTTCGGCAGCCAGAGAAACAGAGCTATTCAGTGCCTGCGCACCCTGCCCTTGATCTTGCTCCTTGCTTTCTTGGCAGGCTGCGGTGCGCTGCCTGGCGGGCAAGGCGAATTGGAAGACCGGCCGGTCTTTACAGATGTCGATGTCAGCACCTCTTCTCTCATGGCGATGGTGAATGCCTATCGCGCACAGAATGGTCTTCCGGCCTTGCGTCACGATCCGGCGCTTGATGGTGTCTCGCAAGATATGGCGCGGCACATTGCAAAGCGCGACAGCATGGACACCTGGCAGCACAGCGCCTTCGGCCTTTCCCAGCGGCTCGACAAGGCGCGTTACCCGAATTACGCAGCTGCAGAGAACCTTGGTGCCGGTTATGCGGATCTGCCCGCCGCTTTCCGCGGCTGGCAAGGTTCCGAAGGCCACAACAAGAACTTGCTCAATCCGTATGTGACGCGTGTTGGCATTGCCCGCACCAATCGCAGCAATGGGAAATGGCGGAATTTCTGGGTCATGACGCTGGCGCGGCCGCAAGCCGACGGCCGGCCGGTCCCTGTCAACTGAACACACCTGTTACAGGACAACACTTTTCCGCAGCCGATCAAAACGGGAAGGAACGCTCGGCGAAGACCTCTTCCCGTTCAGGCTCAGAGCGCAACCCGCGCTCGACCACGCCTTGAAAGAGCCGCTCTTTGCCAAACCGCGGCTGCCAGGTACACAATTCGGGTGACAAAAGTTTGATGCAAGGCACACCAAGATCCGGTCGCGTTGCATCAAACTCCCAAACTGTAATTTGCTTTTCCCTTAAGGCCTCCAACAACCCCTCATAAGTAAAGGCCTTGTCTACAAGACAAGCCGCCTTTTCCGGTGTTTCTCCAACAGGCCAATCATCGAGGATCGACTTCTCGCGGGCATATCGAAGCTGCGATGGAATTCTGCTGGCTTGCCCATGTGGACGGTATGGGTACGCAGTCTCCATCGCAGACAACGAGATTTCTCCCTGCAGCATTTCGGTGATTGCTCCGAAGATCGCTGATCCGAGACCCCATTCGGCACAAGCACCAAACGCTGCCGCGTAACCATCGCCGCGGTGAGAAACGGCAACGGCCACATGGACCGGGAGATCAGTTTCGACCCTGCAAATCGTTGTCTTTCGGCGGCGCTCAGACAGGTATCTCATCAAGTCGTCAGAAATTTTTTCGCGTAAAACCGGCTCGGGTACCACTGTTATCCCCAAGCGGTTGTACCAGGCCTGGGCCACTGAATCGCGCTCTGCGAGCTCCAAAACAGCCCGCTCCCGCGCACCTTCCAAGTCAGACCAGACCGCACATCCAACTGTTGACGAAACGCCCATCTTGAAACCTTTTTCGAGAACAACTTCCCCGAAAAGCGCGGCAAATGCAGGCAACCTTGCTTCATCTCCATTTGAAATTTTGCTTACATAAATGCCTCGATTACTTAACCTGCTCCAGTCAATCAGAGATCCAAGGGAGCCGCCTTCCAACTCCATTCGCTTGCGAAGCAAGTCAATTGTCTGGGCCGCGCTAAACCCCAGAATGGAAGCAAGATCTGAGTGATACTCACCCTTCGTAACAGCAACAACACGCGGATCATCTTGCCCAAGAGAACAAAGGGTTAATCTTTCCGCAACCTCCCCAATACAACTAATGGCTGCACTTCCTTTTGTATTTGCTTGCCCGCCGGCCGCGAAGGATCCAATCGCATTTTTTGCACGCTGCTCATCAGAGTTATGAGGCGTAACAACAGCGGTACAAAAGTGGATTGGACAGCCAGGAAGAGAAACAGGCACAAGCCGAACGCGGCCGGTTCGCAAAACCGGCGCAAACAGCTGGAGAGCTTGCTCTGCATTTGGATTGGTCGGCTTCACATTACTCCCCGTTTTCACGACCAGACCCGCACTCTCTAGTCCACTCAGAACCTCTGGCGTCAAACCATGCATCGCTTCCCCCAAACAAAAAATGCTCTCCGACTAAAGCATTCCTGAGAACCCTATCAAGTATATATTTTGATCAACAGACTCATTAGAAATTGCGAAGCGGTAGCATTTACGTTTTTCTATTGTTTTACAAAACTATTGATGCATTAATTTTATGCATGATCAAGTAATCACAAGATACAATTCGCAATGATATCTAAATTATTTGATTTACACCCAGTTTCGGTGATTTGACTACTATTTTCACCGATATAATAGAAAACCATACAACCTTTTATACTGGAGGCTTGGCATGCACACTTTTTCAACTACCAATCGCGAACTGGCCATTGGTTCGAAACTTGGTGAAATTATCCAGAACCCGACAGAACGCGCCAAGTTTGCGGAAAACCCGGAAGCCACGCTGTCGGACCTCGGTTTGGCAACAGATATCAAAATCTATGCCGACACCGCGGACAAGGTGCATCTGGTCATCCCGGCAAAGATTGATGAAGCCCGCGTTGCGGCTGGTGATGAAGCTTATTTCGAAGAGCTTGGCCGCCTTGCTCTGGCCAACTGTCACTATGAAGAAATGCCGGATTGATTGAACCGCAACCAATCCTGCAAAAGCGGCCGGAGGCCACCAACTCCGGTCGCCCACATCCTATCGGATAGGCAAAATGGCGCGTTTTCCATATTATCAAAAAAATATCCGTAAGCTTGGTGCAGTTCTTGCCCGGGCCAGAACTGACCACGACTTTCGTCAGAAATTCATGTCCAATCCAGAATCGGTTCTGAAGGAAGTTGAACTCCCTCCGTCCGTTCAGCATTTGATGAACTTCGAGGTAATCGACGGGTCAAGTCACAAAGCTGTTGTACTGCCATACCGGCTAAACCAATCGAAGCTTGATAGTAGAGACGGTGACTACGTAAGAGGCCTCGCCAATTCGTTCCCTAAAGTCAACTGACGGAGGTCGGATCACCGAGCAGGAAACGTTTCACCATCTGGACACCTTTTTCATAGTTGGCACGTGTTTTAGGTTCCCAAAAGAAGTTCAGCCGGTCCATGAAACGGTCCGAACCATCTTCCAAATACTTGTTTCCATAAGTGTCCCGCGTGCGCCGCAGGAGATCTACAGCTTCACGCTCCCTACCGCCACCTATGAGCGCCGCAACACGTACCGTCAAACCAGTAAGATTATTGTACGCGGCCCTCTCGATCATCCGGTTAGCATTTTCATAGTCTTCAGCAGCAAAGTAGACATGAGAATAGTATTCATAAAACATTCTCGGCACCGACGAGAATATTTTCATCGCGTTTTCAGCATATTCCAAAGCCTGACCAACATTTCCGGAGAATGCTAAACCTTCAGCCACCGACATCATATTGATCGGATCCACCGAGTTTAGTCGGCCAGCCTGTAGAAATGCCCGACTAGCCTGATCAGGCATCCCGGCATGGATCAAAGCCCAACCATGCGCTCTTTGATTGATTGGCTGCCAAGCGTCAAGAGATACTGCGCGCTCAGTTAACATGCGGATCTCATCAACGCTTAGACTGGCAGCATCATCCTTGGCGGCATAGTACACTAAATTTTTCAATGCAATCAGCGCCCTGGCTGAATAGATCATGGAAAAAGCGCTGTGCTGACGCTCTATCTCGGAGAGCAGCTCAAGTGCCTTTGCATCTGATCTTTGATTGAACTCGATCATAAAATTTTCTGCCTGACACCATTTACCGTAGACAGTGTTGTTGTTTGGACGCCTGAGCTTTACTTGCGAATATAAGTGTATCCTGTTGACGATCTGAGAAGCCGCGACATGAATTGAATCCCATTTGCCTGGATCGACAATCTCACTAAAAACAATGCGGCCATCACTTCGATCCTCAAACTGGATAGAAACATTTCCGCTGTGTTCATTATGCTGAAATCGCAACAAATAGCTGCCAAGTTCGTCCGACTGAAGCATGGATAGGCTGGGGCCTTCCTCACTGCCAAAATAATCAGACTGATAGAGGTCAAACGCCCGATAAGCTGAGAGACCGGCCGTGATCTCTTCTTCCAGATGGCGACCATCCAGGTGATTTTTTGTCTCCTCGCGGCCGGCAATTACCGAAACGCTCGGCAGGCGGACGGAATCGTTTCCAACTCCATTCCCAAATTGAAAACTTACACTTACCTTTCTCCCATCCCGACCAGCACTGTTGTCCAGTCCGCTGTCCACGGAACTAGAAGGCCTGTTGCCGTTTTCTAAACGAATGCGCAACAAATCCCGGGTTTCCTGTTCCGGCACACCGTCCAGCTCTTTCAGCTCGCGTTCACAAGCCCGCAATTGCTGTTCTGCCCGCTCGCGCTGGCCGCGGTGCAGATAGATTTGGATCAGCGCGCGGTGACCAGGCTCAAAGGCGGGATCCATGTGCAGAAGGAAGTGGGCAGCAGCTTCCGCAACGGGCGTGGCAGCGGCAACACTTGCTCCGGAAAGGTGTTTCAGTGTGGCATCAACCACCTCATCCCGAATGCGCTGACGCTCGATCAACAGCCAATCCGTAAAAACGGGGTCAATGTCTTCAAAGCCGGTCAAATAATCGCCGCGCCACAAAGCAATCGCAGTGTCGAAATCCGGTGAATCGGAGGCATTCAGCAAGTCCAAGAGGCACGCCAGATCTGTTGGCAGGCTTCCCAGAGGGATTTGAATATGCCCGCCCTTGGTTTTGACCACATCGAGCCCGGCAATTTCTTCTGCCGTTTTCAACTGTTTTAAGGCCTGGCGAAGCGATTGCATGCCCCGGTGTCCGGCCGCACTGCTCCAAAGAAGATCGGCGACCGCCTCGCGAGAGGCGCTCAAGTCACTGATACGACTGACATAACCCAGAATAGCAAGTGCCTTTCGGGTTTTGGGCGCGACAGGGTCACCGTCTGCTCCCTTCAGCATCGGCCGCCCGAGACCCGCAAAGTGTGGCACTGGGATCGTCACCGTACGATTTCCTTCATTCACGTCATTTTTGACAGCGGCCACACAACCCAGAATGCAATGCTGTGTGATATACACGAAGACTTTATCACGCTCGTTTCACGCTTCAAGAACAACATGGCGTTCTTGAAAGGGTTCCGACGTGCAGGAAGCCTCCAAAAGACAGCAACACTGGTGGGTGGTATAATGTCTCAGTCCAACGTTAAAACAGATCCAAAACTTGATCAGGAACCTCCCGTAGAGGCCATCAAGCGTATGATCCGCTATACGCAAAAGGAAGCTGACAAAGACGGTCGGACCTTTTGCTCATATTTCCTCGATATGGCGCTTCAATCCCTTGAAGACGGCAGCGAAGATCTCGACACCATGCTGAAGTCCAAAGTTACCCCCTTGATGGTCAATCAAACCAGCACGGGCACCTGAAACACTGGCCCCATTGCCATTTTGGCGGCTGTGGTTCTGTTTCTAACTGGATCGCGGCTTGTTCAGCTTCAGTGCAAAGCTCCAAAAACTGACCGGGACACGGGCTCCCGGTCTTTTTAGTTTCAAATGTAGAGACCGGTTGAACAGGTCTCAGAGCGATCGAAGACTGTATCGATCCGCGTTGAAAAGTCATAACTGTTCGATTTTTCGCAACTGAAGACGACCGCTGCCTGGCATTGCAAACGCTGCGATTACGACGCATGCGAACCGGTCCATCAAATGATGGGAATCTTCGGTTGGACTTCTGAAGACATGGTGATTCACTACACCCGGCGCGCCGACCGGAAGAAACTAGGGCTGGAACACGGCCAGTTGCTGGACAGAAAATGAACAGACTGTCCCGCACCCTACCCTTCTGGTGCGGGACAAAATTGATATAGCTTATTATTTTCAGGTAGTTAGAAAAAAAGGTGGCGACCCCGGCAGGGTCGTTTGGCTGTTTGATTTTATTGACGAAAGTTCCGCCGCACCCAACGAAAACCGCCAATTAGGGGCATTGATATATCATTAGAAATTCGAACGCCCGCCGCACCCTAGACTAGAGAATTTCGACTTCGTTGGTGCCGCGTGAACCTAAGTCCCGGTCATAGTTGAACGCCCGCATTGACCGGCCCGACAGGTAGCCTTTGGCGCTGTGGTAAGCGTCTTGCGGGATGGGTGCGCGGTGTGAATAGACGCGGACGCCGCCCCGCTCTTTCAGCGTGTCGTGATGGATATGGCCGGTGTGAAAATGGCGTGACACGGTGTCGGACCAATCCGGCGCGCGCATGTTCGCCATGATCAGCGGAAGGTCGTCGGGTTTGGTGTTGTGACCGTGGGTTGCCCCGATCAGGTTGACGCCGAACCGCAACCAGTAATACGGGTTTGGGCTGTTCGACACATTGACGCGGTCGTCGTTGCGGTAGAACATCCGCAAAGCCGCGCGCAGCCCGACCGTTGTCGCAGGGTCGTGATTGCCTTCCAAGATGACGACGTCAACTTCCTTGTGCCGTTTGCGGGCTATCTCGACCGCATTTGTCAGGATGTCTATGCCCGCGTCGACGACAGCCGGGTATCGGTCCGCCACATCCATCAAGTTGCCGCTTGCCGGGGTCGCGTTTTTGTAGCTGACGAAATGGGACAAATCGCCAAGGCCTAAGACCACGGCCTTATGGCTAAGGGGCGATAGGTCGGCGACTTCTTCAAACGTCCCAAGCAGTGATTTCCGGGCGATCGACAAGACCCAATCCTGCTGACCGGTTTCGGCGCTGTTTGCGATCATGCCGATGTGCCAATCGCAGCAAATGTAGCTTGTCAGTTTGTTTTGATCGTGGAACCGGGACCGGATGATCGCCGGGGCGAAGGGCCGGAAGTTTTCGAAAGCGGCTTCCATCGTCGCCGCTATTTCTTCAGGCGTCCTTTCCGCTTCCTTGGTCTTTGTCCAAGTCATCCGGGTTTCACCGGACGCGTCGGTCAGTATTGAAACGCCTTTGATCTTGTGCCCATCTGGCACGGCAAGCGGGCCGCCGCCTCGGTGCTGGTACTTCGTCGATCGGCTTCGGACGTATCCGTTCCCGTCTGCGGTTTCGGACATCGCTTTGACTTCGAAACCGGAAGGTGCTTCCGGGGGCCGCCCTGTCAAACCCCGTTTGACGGCTAGGTTGTATTGGTAGCTGACTGTTCGGCGATTGCGCCCAAGTGCGCGCGCCGCTTCGGATTGGTTGCCGTTTGCCGCGTCAACGGCCTTGACAACTTCGACCAGAACGTCGTCGGTCAAACTTTCAATTGTCACGTAAGGAAACCCTTAAATACAGCCTTTGTCGCTTCGGCACATTGTGTTGTGTGCGCCGACCTGTTCCGCGAAACTGCGGTCATTTTTGATGATGTAGCGGGTCGTTTCCGGCAACGGTGTCAGTGTCCGGTAGCCAGTGCCGTTGGGGCTAGATGTCGGGGCAGTCTGACACGCTGCCATTGATCCGGACACACAAATCAAAATCGCTAAGTTTCTGAATTTCAGCATCGGTTTCAACCCTCTTTTGAAGCTGGTCGACGGTGCCGCGCAAAACGTCTTTTTCGTTCGCATCGCGGCCCGCGTCGTAAGCTTTCCAAACAAAGAAGACCGCCGCCAAAACGGCGACGATCAGACCAATCAGTTTCGGCTTACGAAGAAGACCGAAGGCCAGCGATTTTGCGGCTAAGAACATCGCGGTATCTCCAGATCGTGAACGCCAGCACCGCGACCGCAACGACCGCGCCCCCGGGCAGAATGATGTCGGTCGGCCATTCCGTTGCGGTTTCGACAACAGCCGTGACAGCACCAACCGCACCCATATTTTTTGCGCCCTCTTTCAGCGCCTTCAGGTCCTTGCGGATTTGCGTCAGGGTCGCGGGACCGATGATGCCGTCGTCGATCAAGTGGGGGTGCTGCTTCTGATAGGCTCTGACCGCCGCGCGCGTGTTCGTCCCCATGATGCCGTCGATAACGCCGGGGTCGAAGCCAAGACGCTTCAAACCCTCTTGCGCTTCTTGGACGTCGATTTCTTCCTTGTCGCGTTTGGCAAACAGGTCTTCGTGCTGACCTAGCAACATACGCGCCTCGGCCTTGCGTCGGTTTACCAGACCGCGCAGCTTTTGACCGCCTGCCGTCGTGCCAGTGTTCCGCAGCCGGTCCGCAGCCGCAGGGATGTCGCCAGCCTTGACAGCCTTGAACCACTGCCAGTTAAGCGCGCGCGGCCCGAGATTGTAGACGACAGAAACGCAGGCGTCGAAAACGTGTTGCGAGACGTACTTACCGCCCAATGCGTCGATGACGAAGGGTTCAAATTCTTCGTCCAGCAAACGGCGCAAGATTACGTCGGCTTCCTTTTTCGTGATCCGATCGCCAAGCCGCATCGGGCGGCCCCACTTCGTTTTTGCCCAAGCCAAGAAAACACGGCTTCGGTTCGTGAACCCATAGCCGATCGTTACGACCGCCGCCTGGTCAAGGTACGCGTTCAGGACAAGCCCTTCTTGCGCTGCGAGTGCTTGAAGTCCATTCTTGCTCATATCCATCGTGGGTTTTCTCCTTTTAGTCGTAATCATCCATGAAGCGAATTACTTGCATTTCGCGCGGGATGTCTTCCGTCGCCATTGGTGATTTTCGCTTCCGCGCTTCCGGGGACATCTTCGCCCGCTGCTGAACGTTTCGCGCTTCCACTTCCCCGGCTGATCGCCGGTAGGCTTCGAAAGGGTCCGGACCGCTCCACCGCGCGTCTCTGACGTCG
>CALDSI010000536.1 GCA_937911395.1 uncultured Labrenzia sp. | reverse complement strand
CGCGGATACCAGTATCCGCCGATCCGCAACCACTCAGGATCGAGCAGATCAACAAGGCGCTTGCCGATCGAGACTGTGCAGTCTTCATGGAACGCGCCGTGATTGCGGAAGGACCCCAGGAAGAGTTTCAGGGACTTGCTCTCAACCAGGAAGTCCTTGGGCACGTAGTCGATGACGATATGCGCAAAATCCGGGGCGCTGGTCAGAGGGCACAGAGAGGTAAACTCTGGTGCCACAAAACGCACCATGTATTTCGTGCCGGCTTGCGGGTTTGGAACCTTTTCCAGAACAGCGTTTTCCGGGCTGTCGGGCAGCTCTGTCGATGCGCCGAGCTGGGTGAGGTTTTCGTATATTGATTTGTCGCTCATCTCAAACGCCTCTCAAGTTGCCCCAGATCAGGGTATGCAGCTGCGGCAGGACCGTCGGCGTGTACCAGCGGTCACCAGCCACCTTGTCCACCAGCCAGCGCATCCGGTCCATGATGGCCGGCATGTCAATTGGAGCATCTACTGCTGTCGGTGATGGGGGCGTGTGATTGCCAGGCTGCAGATAGAGCGGCAGCTCCGGGTAACGCCCAGCAAGATCCTTGGCGTAGTTGTAGTCCGCGTCATCGAAGATCACGGTTTTCAAGACTGTTTGGGTGTCTGGCCCGGCCGCCTCGACACATTCCGCGAGTTTTTGCCAATCCGTGCCCATGCCGCTGGAGGGCGGCTTGGGGCTCAAGGTGAGGACATCGAGCGCCGCAAACCAATCCTTTGCAATGCTCCCCTGTGTTTCCAGGGCAAAACGATAACCTTCCCGTTTGCCGAGCTCGATCAAAGATCCAAGTGGCTGGATTGCCGGATTGCCTCCGGACAGCGAGACCATCAAAGGCCTGCCACCGCTGAGGATCTCGATCTGCATCAGGATTGCCTGCGGCGTCATCGGGTGCCAATCGTCCCGGTAGGCGCTGTCGACGGCATGCAGTGTATCGCACCAGGTGCAGCGATAGTCGCAACCGCCCGTGCGCACAAAGATGGTCGGCTGACCAATCAGGGCACCTTCACCCTGGATCGTTGGCCCGAAAATTTCATTGACCCGAATTTGTCCAATGCTCATTGGCGGGCCTCCACCGGGATATAGGTCAGCGGCCGGTACTCGGCGCATGTTTTGGGTGTTTCCTTCACCCTGACAGCCGTCGTCTCTGGCCATTTTTCCATACACCAGTCAAAAAGATGTTTGGCGAGACGCTCCGCAGTGACACAGTCATCGCCTAGGACATCATTGAGATGCCGGTGATCGAGCGTATCGTCGATATAGGTCTTCAGGGATTTCAGCTCATTGTAATCCCGGACAAACCCGATCTGATTGAGCTCAGAGGACGCCAATTCGACTTCGATCACGTAATTGTGGCCGTGAAACCGGGCGCAAGGGTGATCGTCCGGAAGACCGATCAGTTGGTGTGACGCAGAGAAATGGAACTCCTTGGTGATCCTATACATTGCAGGCCCCTTTCCAGAAGTCGGGGTCGGTGTAGGTCGTCGGATCTTTAACGCCTGCCAGGTGGAAGGCTTCCCGCCGTTCAACACAGGTTCCACAGCGTCCGCAATGAATGTCACCGCCTTTGTAGCAAGACCAGGACTTAGTGTGGTCTACGTCGAGCCGAGCGCCTTCGGCTGCAATATCCGCTTTGCTGACATGCACATAAGGCGTGTAGAGCTTGATCTCGCCCATGCCTTCCAGAGCATGGCGCTGCATTTCTTCAAAGCTCTCGGTGAAGGCGGGCCGGCAATCTGGATAGATAAAATGATCGCCGCCATGAACGGCCGTTGCGACGGCCTCGGCGCCCCGTGCTGAGGCAATTCCATAGGCGATGGTCAGCATGATCGCATTGCGGTTGGGCACCACGGTGATCTTCATGGAGTCTTCGGCATAGTGGCCGTCGGGCACATCAATGTTGTCGGTCAGCGCCGATCCGGTCAGCTGGCGGCCGATATTGGTGATGTCGATCAGGATGTGCTCGGTCTTGAGCGCATCGGCACAGGCTTTGGCATAGTCCAGCTCCTTTTTGTGGCGCTGGCCATAGTCGAAGGAGATCAGGCCGATCAGCTCGTTTTCTTGCGCGATTTTGTGCGCAAGGGTGACGGAATCCATTCCGCCGGAACAGATGACAAGTGTTTTCAACGTATTGGTCCCTTGTTTTCGCTGTGGACGTTCGTTGAAACGCCCGTCACCGGGTAGGCTGCGACCGGTGGCCTGCCTTTGAAGCAAGCGGCGCGCCTTATAACAGGCTTGCGCGAAAAGGGAAGAGATTTTCAGGGCTCGGGCGTGTCAGGCCCAGATCGCCATGCGCAGACCTTTGCCGTCGCGCTGATAGTTTTCTGGAAACGGTTTGGCCTGCCGGTTGAAGATTCCTCCTGCAATCAAACTGTTGGCTGCCGCGTCAAGGAGATCGTCCCGGCCACATCCGCTTGGTGGCTTTTGATCCAGGAAGTCTTGTGGGACCCCCTTGGAAACAAGCAGATCGCGGCGCAAATCAAGGCCGGATGGGTTCGCTCGGCTCTTGACCTTTTTCGGCAGCTTTATCTCGGCCTTTCCGTTCAGACGCCAAAAGGCAAGCTCCGGATGCACTTCATAAATCCGCCCTTCCAGCGCCGGTGTCATCAGGCTGTCGATTTCACGGATTTTGGGGAACAGATAAAAGCATTGTTTTGAGACTTTGCGGGGGGGGCTTGAGGTTTTAAGCGACGTTTCACACGAAGCTCTGTAATCCTCCTCATAGACCGCAGCGCGCGACGGCACAGAAAAAACAGACGATTGACGCAATCCAAGGCGCTTCCTAGCAGCCTTTTCAGCCCCCCTGCCATGTGGTCCAAGGTGGTCCGGCAACCCGATCGGCATGTCAACCGCAATGGTCTTCAACTCGGGCCGAACGGAAAGCAGGTCTGCAAATTGTTCAAAAAGCTGGAGTTTGAGATCTTTGGGATCGCTCAGGTTCCGTAGAACTGCGATCCAGCCGGCCCGGCAGCCGTCAACACCGGCGACCCAGATCCCGGCGCTCTCAGGCACGGACTTTGGCTTCCATAACACGCCGGGAAGTGACGAGTGCCATGGCGCGGACTACGGATTGCTGTTCATCGGCGAAAAGAAGCTCATCAGCCCCTTTTTTGACGCTGCGCGCGACAAGTTCAAAAACAGAGGCCGAAGCGCGCTTTACGGCCTCTTCATCATCCAATCCAGCGAGCAGGTTAATTAAGAGCAGACCGGCCATCAGATCACCCGTGCCATGCGGCGGGTTGGCAATGGCTGCATGTTCTGCGGCGACGGCGCCCCTTGGGCTTGCGAGCAGATTTGAGATTGCGTTGCGGCGCAAGGCGGGAGCTGACGTCACTAGGACACGCTCGGTGCCCAAATCCCGGGCCGCCGATAGAGCCTCTAGCTCGCTGGAGATCTCTCTGCCGCTTAACCAGCCAAGTTCAAAACTGTTTGGAGTGACGACATCGGCCAGCGGAACCAGATGGTTCCGAATGGCTTCTGCGGTTGCTTCAGGTACGTAAAGGCCGCCGCCTGAAGCAGATGTGTGATCGCCCATGACCGGATCGCATAGATAAGTCGCATCGGGGTTGGCGGTTTTGACCGCCTTGATCAGATCCGCAATTGCCGGAGCCTGATCCGGGCTGCCGAGATACCCTGAGATGATTCCGCCGATCTCACCAAGCTTCGCCGATCCCGCCAGGTCGGAAGCAATTGCGGAAAAATCAGCGGTTGGCGGCACGATCCGCGTTCCCTTGCCGTGTCCCGGGTGCCATGGCAGCAAAATGGTCGGAAGGAACCAGACATCGTATCCGTTCCGCTCCAACGCAAACGTCAGACCGCGGCCGGATATGCTGCCGCGTACCACTTGAGACGTGATGACAAGAATCGGTTTTTTTACCGGTTCTGATCCGGCAGACGGCTGCATCATCAAGGACTTTCACATGAGGTTTTGCCGGACCGGCAATCACGCGGCATCTGTGCTGCTGGTTTTTCCAGTACCATAGCGTTTCTCGATATACTCCAGCACCATCTGTTTGAACTCATCCGCGATGCCTTGACCGCGCAGCGTGGTTACTTTTTCGCCATCAATAAAAACCGGCGCTGAGGGAGTTTCACCTGTTCCGGGCAGCGAAATGCCGATATCGGCATGCTTGGATTCGCCCGGGCCATTCACGATGCAGCCCATCACGGCAACGTTCAGGCTTTCAACGCCTGGATACTGTTCGCGCCATTTAGGCATCGAGACCCGTATGTGGTCCTGTATGTCTTGCGCGAGTTCCTGGAAGACCGTGGAGGTTGTGCGGCCGCATCCCGGACAAGCTGCCACCACCGGCACAAATGCGCGGAAACCCATGACCTGCAGGAGTTCCTGGGCGACTTGAACTTCACGGGTCCGGTCACCGCCAGGCTCTGGTGTCAGAGACACGCGGATCGTATCGCCGATGCCTTGTTGCAGCAAAATGCCCATCGATGCCGCGGAGGACACGATGCCCTTGGTTCCCATGCCCGCTTCCGTCAGGCCAAGGTGCAAGGCGTAGTCGCAGCGGCGGGCAAGATCGGCATAAACGGCGATCAGATCTTGCACCTGGCTAACCTTAGCGGACAAAAGGATCTTGTTCCGGCCCATACCGAGGCTTTCTGCGCGCTCTGCCGACAAGAGGGCGGATTGGATAATGGCTTCACGCATGACGGCGTTTGCTGAGACGGGGGAAGCGCTTTCTGCGTTCTCGTCCATCAGCTTGGTCAGAAGCTCTTGATCCAGCGAACCCCAGTTCACACCGATCCGCACTGGTTTGTCGTGCTTTTGCGCAATGTCGATGATCTGAGAAAACTGCGTATCACGCTTGGCCTTGAAACCGACATTTCCCGGGTTTATCCGGTATTTGTCGAGAGCTGCGGCGCAGTCTGGGAAGTCGGTGAGGAGCTTGTGGCCGATATAGTGAAAGTCTCCCACCAAAGGCACGTCCACGCCAATGCGATCCAGCCGTTCCTTGATGTGTGCAACTTGAGCGGCAGCTTCTGCGCGATCGACAGTGATCCGAACGACTTCCGAGCCTGCCCGCGCGAGTGCCGAAACCTGCGCGACCGTTGAGTCCGCGTCTGCGGTATCCGTGTTGGTCATGGACTGAACCACGATCGGTGCGCCGCCTCCGACCATCACTGAGCCGACTTTCACCCCAACTGATTTGCGGCGCGGCAGAGGGGTTGCGAAATCATCAATCATGGCAAGGCCAACCGGTTGTCGTGCATGCGTCCCATATGTGGGAGTGTGCCTGTGTTTTCCAGCGCATCAATAGGGTGTCTTCAAAAAAAGGGCAATGGCAGCGCGCTCGGTGGGGATTGAACTTGCGCTTGTTGTCATTGCGCGCGTGCCATTTGCCCCATATGACAAGCGAGATTTTAGCGGGGCACTGGCCCCAACAATAGTAAAGTGGCGGGTTCGACAATGCTCAAACGGTTGCTGAGTGATGCAGCATCGCTGGTCTTCGGACATCTTGAAACAGTCTTCAAGGTCTGCGGAGCCTGGTTTTTGATCCAGTTTTTGATTTCAATTTTGATCCTGAGTGCGACTGCCGGTGTTCCTGCTGATGCTGAAACACTGCCGCCAACTGTCGGCTTGTTGTTGATGACAAGCACTCTTGTCGCGCTGATCTCGTCGGCATCCATATCCGTTGCGTGGCACCGGTTTGGCCTTCTTGGTGAAAGGGTCGGCAATATTTATCTGCGCTTTGGCAAAATCGAAGTTCAGTTCATCTGGCGGATGCTTCTGATCGGCCTGTTTGGGTTCGCCGTTTCCCTGCCTCTCGTTTTTGTCGCGTTCATGCCGTCGGAATCGGCATCAGGACTGGCCATCATTGCGCTTGTTTTGGGCTTTGCCCTCGTCATCATGCCGTTTCTGATGCGGCTTAATCTGGTGCTGCCAGCGACTGCGATCGAGCGGCCAATCGGATTCGGCGAAGCCCTGCGGATCGGCAAAGGGCTCGGTTGGCGGATGCTATTGGCCATCGTGGTTCTGTCCCTGCCCTTTGTTCTCGTAACGATGGGGCTTCAGTGGGCACTCACGGCCATGTCGATCGGCCTGCCCGCCTTGTTCATCCAGATCAAGGTCATGATCTTGAATGTGTTGTTGCAGATTATCGTGACAGTGCTTGGCATTTCGGTGATCACTGCAGGATACCGCATGGCAATGGAAAGACAGACACAAGCGGCGCAAAGCTAGCGGATCGCCCGAAAAGACCTATCTTGGGTGAGAACCGGAATTCGAGAGGAACCCATGTTTATCACCGTTCTGGAACGGTCGCTGTCACTGGCGCAGCATAATGTTGGAACGCTGTTCAAGACCGGCTGGGCCTACATTCTGGTGCTTGTTGCGCTCAACTTTGCGATCGGGTCCTCTTTGATGCCGAGCGGTGGGTTCAGCACCATTTCCTATATGACCGAACCGGTTGAGACGGTGGACGAGGGGGCGCTGAGAGCGCTTGCGGCCCTGGCAAACCTTGTGGTCGGGTTTTCGATTGCCATCGCCTATGTCCGCAAGGTCCTGATTGATGCGCGCGACTTCCCTCTGTTTGTGGGCCCTAGAACGTTCAAGGTGATCACAAACATGATTGTTTTGAACCTGATTGGGTTCTTGTCTCTGATCCCGCTCGGGATTGCCGCCAGCATCCTTGCTGCGATTACAGGTGGCTTGGGTGCGATCGCATTTGTCGCCGCGCCCTTCATCGCGCTGATGGTGACCCAGAAGTTCTCGCTCGTTCTGCCGGCTGCTGCCGTTGATGATCCCCTCACGTTCAAGGAAAGCTGGCGCGCCACCAACGGGCTTGGTTGGCCTATGGCGTTTGCGGCGCTGGTGATGAGCTTGCTTGCTGCCGTTCTCGTCGCCGGCGTCGGCCTGGTCCTGAGCCTTATGGAGAACTTTCTTGCTGCCAATGTGTTCTGGCAGCAAATCTGGTCAGCCGCTTTTCCAATGGCGACAATGCTGATTACGGTGTGGGTCTTCGCCAATCTCCATGCAACGTTTTACGGCATGGTCCGTGAGCGATTTGCTGCTCGCATTGGCTTGCGGGCCGAAGACCTGAAGCAGGTTGAAGAAACTCGCAGTGCCGCCGATGAAAAAACGCGGTCAAAGGCGCGCAAGGCCTTGGCCGGAGCGAAAAAAATGCGCCGCCGTTGAACGTGATTGACCGAAGTCAGCGGTTTCAGGCGCGAATTTCGATTCTCATGTTGCAGTGCGGCGATAACTGGTCAAAAGTCCCGCCAGACGTTTCATTCATTTCGGGAGGATTTTCTGATGCTCGCCAATAAGACAGCAGTTGTTACAGGGTCAACGTCCGGGATTGGCCTCGGTTGCGCCCGTGCTTTCGCTGAAAAAGGCGCCAACGTGGTCATCAACGGTCTCGGCGATGCCGATGAAATTGAAAAGACCCGCGCAGCCATTGAAGCTGATTTTGGCGTGAAGTGTGTCTACTCACCGGCCAATATGCTGAAAGGTGATGAAATCGCCGGAATGATCTCCGACACCCAGAAGGAATTCGGGTCTGTCGACATCCTGGTGAACAACGCGGGCATCCAATACGTTTCCCCGGTTGACGAGTTCCCGATCGACAAATGGGACGCCATCATTGCGATCAATCTGTCTTCTGCCTTCCATGCGATCCGCGCGGCAGTACCTGCAATGAAAGAAAACGGTTGGGGCCGGATCATAAATACAGCCTCCGCGCACGCTCTCGTCGCGTCTCCGTATAAATCCGCTTACGTTGCCGCCAAACACGGCATTGCCGGCCTGACCAAGACCGTTGCGCTCGAAGTGGCCGAGCAAGGCATCACCGTTAACGCGATCTGCCCCGGTTATGTCTGGACGCCGCTGGTCGAAGCCCAGATCCCTGACACGATGAAAGCACGGAACATGACCGAAGAAGAGGTCAAGAAAGATGTGCTTTTGAAGGCCCAGCCAACCAAGAAATTCGTCACTATCGAACAGGTCGCCGGTTACGCTGTCTTCTTGTGCTCCGATACGGCGTCTTCGATTACCGGTGCCATCATGACGATTGATGGCGGCTGGACCGCGCAGTAAGCCAACAGAGAAAAGCCCGCAGGAGCGAAAAGAGCCATGTCAGATCCAAAGAAGATCAATCTGGCTTTGCAAGGGGGAGGCGCGCATGGCGCCTTCACCTGGGGTGTGCTCGATTGGTTCCTGGAAGACAGCCGGTTCGAACTCGACGGGATCACCGGGACATCCGCCGGGGCGATGAATGCGGTTGTGTTGGCCAGCGGCATGGAGGCTGGCGGGGAAGAGGGCGCGCGTGCAACGCTGGAAACCTTCTGGCGCGAAGTCAGCACCGAGGCGCGCACCAGTCCGATCCAGCGCTCGCCGCTGGATGTGCTCCTGGGTCATTGGAGCCTCGATTATTCACCGAGTTATCTCTATTTCGATGTGCTATCGCGGTTCGCTTCGCCCTATGAATTCAACCCGCTGAATTTCAATCCTTTACGCGACATCGTGGAACGGACGGTCGATTTTGAAAAGGTGCACTGCTGCTCCGGTCTGAAGCTGTTCATCGCAGCCACCAATGTCTTTTCCGGCAAGATCCGGGTTTTCAGCGAGAAGGAAGTGACGCTTGATGCGGTGATGGCCTCTGCGTGTTTGCCGCAGCTCTATCAGGCCGTGTAGATCTCAGTAGACCCCTTATCATAAAAAAAAATCATGGGCAATCCGCCGCATTATCCGCTGTTCTATGAAACCGGCACATCGGACGAC
>CALDSI010000535.1 GCA_937911395.1 uncultured Labrenzia sp. | reverse complement strand
CACAACATTTTCGCAGAGTGCGTCGGAAGCAGGCAGCAGTGTCGCCCGGATGATGATTGACGTTCTGGATGGCAAAGATCCGAAGACCCTCAAGGCACTTTCAGAAGCAACATTGATCCGGCGTGCATCAGACGGCGCGCCGCATAAAACACCGGAGGCACTGGCTGAAGTGCTCCGGTCCCGGCTGAACCAACAGCCATTACCTGGCAGTAAGGGAGACTGAAATGATTGGGAGGAGCACTTTCCTGACCTCGACCATTGCGGGTGTACTCGCATTGGGCATTACGGTGGCTCAGGCGCAAACCCTGCGTTTTTGGACCACGGAAGAACAGCCGGAACGGTTGGCGAAACAGGAAGAACTGGCCGCGGCCTTCAAGGATAAAACCGGCATCGAGGTTGATGTCATTCCAATCACGGAATCCGATCTTGGAACCCGTGCCACCGCAGCTTTCGCTGCCGGTGATCTGCCGGACGTGATTTATCACACCCTGCAGTATGCGCTGCCGTGGGCAGAGGCCGGGATCCTGGACACTGAAGCGGCGACAGAGGTTCTGGAAAACCTTGGAACCGATACATTTGCGCCTGGCGCTGTGGCAATGGCCGCGGTCGAGGGTGGCATTGCTTCTGTGCCGGTTGATGGCTGGACGCAAATGGTTGTCTATCGCAAGGATCTTTTCGATGCGAATGGCTTAGCGGCCCCCGACAGCTACGAGAACATTTTGGCAGCGGTTGAGAAACTTCATAACCCGCCAGAAATGTTTGCATTCGTTGCAGCCACCAAGGTTGATGAGAACTTTATGAGCCAGGTGCTCGAGCATGTTCTACTGGCCAATGGCGTCAGCCCGGTCGGCAGTGATGGCTTCAAGCCGCTGGACGAGAAAAAGACGATCGAAGCACTCGAGTTCTACAAGGCAATTGCCGAGGCGTCTCCTCCAGGAGATCTGTTCTGGAAGCAGTCTCGTGAGCTGTACTTTGCCGGCAAAGCAGCGATGATCATCTGGTCTCCGTTCATTCTTGATGAGCTTGCCGGTCTGCGTGACAGTGCTCCGCCAACCATTTCCGATGATCCAACTTCGACAGAGTTGGCGTCAAAAACCGGTATCGTGACGACCTTGAAGGGTCCGTCAAATCCGGATGGCGCTGCCTGGGGGGATGTGCGTTACTTCGGCATTACAAACGATGCGGACACGGACGCTGCCATGCAGTTCGTCGAGTTCTCGATGGATGACGGTTACATGTCGACCCTGTCGATCGCACCGGAAGGCAAGTTTCCGATCCGCCGAGGCACCAAAGACAATCCGACAGCGTTTGTTGAAGGCTGGTCCAAGTTGCCGGTTGGTGTGGACCGCAAGGCACCGCTGACCGATCTTTACGATGCCGAGACCATCAGCACCATTGTTTCCGGTCTCGACACGGCTGCGCGTTGGGGTGTCAAGGAAGGGCAGTTGTCTCTGGCCTCCAAGATCATCAACAGCCAGGCGATCAACCGGCTTGTCCGGGAATACATTGATGGCGAACGGGACGCGGCACAGACCGTCGCTCAGATGAACGAAGAACTGGCCAAGATCCAGTAACTGCAAAAAGGCTCGTGTTTTTGAACACGGGCCAACCCCATCGGCCACCACCCCTCATTTAAAGAGGGCCTTTGCACTATGAAGTTTCGACGGGTTGAACCGTCGAGGCACAGGGACTTTTTTGCCCTATCTCTGTCCGTTTGAAACTTGAGCAGGAAACCATGACCGCGCAGGACAAGACCATCGCCGAGCGCCGGCCGCCGAAAGGCATCGGACCGATGCAACGACGGGAGATGCGGCTCGCCTACCTGATGCTGGCGCCAACATTCCTGATCATTCTCGCCATCGTTGCAGGTCCTTTGCTTGCCAATTTCTGGATCAGCTTCAAGCCGGTTCAACTCGCGGACCTCCGTCCCCCAAGTGTGCTGGTAAACGAACGCATGCGCGGCAATCCGGAAAGTGCAGGCGATGCGGCGACACTCGAATACCGGATGCGCAATTCCTCGCAGGACAAGGAAATCCGGGATGTTGTTTTGCGGGACACCCTACCTGATGGGTTCGACGTAACGAGCGTGCCTGAGGTTTGCTCGCTTCAAGGCGCGTCGATCACATGTGACATCGGCACTGTTCCGCCAAAATGGCGTGAGCGGCTGCGCTTTGAGGGAACGGTAACCGCGGCCTATTTGGCAGCTGACCGTCCCGAGCGGGCAAGCATCCCCGAGGTGTCGGGCGATGCAGACAATGTCCTGACAAACCTCGACTTCACCTTCGACAATTTCGTCCGGATCTTTGATACAGATGAATTTTGGTCGGTGCTCCGGGTGACGTTCTATTACACGATCTTCGGGACTGCCGGAGCATTGGTGCTCGGGCTGTTCGCTGCGCAACTTTTGAATACGACGTTCAAGGGACGCGGGTTTCTTCGTGGACTGTTCCTTTTTCCCTACGTTTCGCCGGTGATTGCCGTTGCCTTCACCTGGGTGGTTCTGTTCGACCCATTTTCCGGAACCTTAAACGCGCTTTTGACCAAAATGGGCGTCGTTGCGGACCCGATCAATTTCTTCGGCCAACGAGCCGTGGAGTTTTCATTCTTCGGGATCCCTATGGAGTTTCCTCTGGCGCTTTCAACCGTAATCGCGTTTGAGGCCTGGCGCTATTTCCCATTGTCTTTCCTGTTCATTCTCGCGCGCATGCAGTCGCTCAACACAGATATCTACGAAGCGGCTGAAATGGATGGTGCAACCCCGCTACAGCAGTTCTGGTACCTGTCCTTGCCGCAGTTGATGGGAATCTTGTCTGTCCTGTTCCTTCTCCGCTTCATTTGGACCTTCAACAAGTTCGACGACATCTTCCTTCTGACTGGCGGCAATGCCGGAACGAGAACGTTGACAGTTGATGTTTATGAACAAGGGTTTGCCCTGTCCAACCTTGGAGCAGGAGCTGCGGTGGCCGTGGTGATCTTTGTCGTCCTCGTTACGTTCGCGACACTCTTTCTGCACTTCTCACCCAAGGAGGAAGGCCTATGAGACCCGGCAGCATTCTTCTGATAGCCATCACGGGCCTTATTTGGGGCGTGACCGCCATGGTGGTGATTGGGGTGACCTTGACCCTTATCACTGGCGAAGTGGCTCTACCTCAGGCGACAGCCGCCGGGTTGGCGGGCTTGATCGCAGCGCTGGCCCTGGTTTGGCGGCAGACTGCGGACATAAAAGGGATGCCTGCCTGGGTGCTATCCGCGGTCGTCCTAACGCTGGTTCTGCTGTTGGGTACGTTCGCGGCGCCTTTCACTTTGCCTTTGTCCAATGTTCCCTTTTGGCAGTTGGCTGGGCTGCTCGCCTTCGTTGCCAGCGTCACGGCGGCCAACCGTGTGAGCCTCAACGGCGCAACTCTCGGGTCGATGTCCCGGTACGAACGCGAGGTCATCTACATCCGGATCTTCAAGGGAATCGGTTTTGTCGTCTTCACGATTATCGTCGCGCTGCCCTTTTACGTGATGGTGATGACATCGCTGAAAAGTCAGCAGGCGTTGCTTGCCAATCCGCTTGATCTGTCGATCGACCTCTCGCAAGGATTTGACGGTCTCTTCCGGTCCTATGTCGAGCTCTTCACGCAGTTTAATTTCGGCCGCTATCTGATGGTCTCGGCCATCGTGTCTGTGGGTACCGTGATCCTGACGCTGCTGTTCTCGGTGCCCGGCGCTTATGCAGTCTCCCGTTTGCGGTTCCCGGGGCAGGCGCTTTTGTCCCGTTCGGTGCTCCTGAATTACATGGTTCCAGCGATTGTTCTGGTACTCCCGCTTTATGCCGTGTTCTCACAGTTGGGTCTGCGCAACACGTTGACCGGTTTGCTGATTGTCTATCCAGCAACAACAATCCCAGTCGCACTCTACATGTTGCAGGGTTACTTCCGAGGTTTGCCGTCTGAATTGGAAGAAGCAGGCCTGATGGACGGATTGTCCAGGCTTGGGGTGATCATGAAGATCACGCTGCCGTTGTCTCTGCCGGCGTTGGCGTCCGTATCGCTCTATGTGTTCATGATTGCCTGGAACGAGTTCCTGTTCGCTTTCATGTTCCTCGATGATCCGGACATTTTCACCCTTTCCCGCGGTGTGGTTTCGCTGAACTCCTCGGAGGTTCCACGCCAGCATCTGATGGCGGGGGCGGTGATCGCGACCGTTCCGGTTCTCTTCATCTTTCTTTGGTTCGAACGCTTCCTTGTCCAGGGCCTGACGGCCGGCAGTGTGAAGGGCTAACCAAATCATCAATGAGCTCACAAGAAGCTCAAGGAGATATTCGTGTCACAGACTGAGTTAGACCAAGTCGCCCGAAAAATCCTGACCGACAACGACCAGGGCGGATACACGGTGCCGACAAAGGGGCTTTACCCCTACCAATGGAACTGGGATTCGGTCTTTGTTGCTCGAGGCTTTGCGACCTTCGACACCGACCGGGCCTGGCGGGAGATAGAGCTTCTCTTCGAGGGGCAATGGCGAGACGGAATGGTCCCGCATATCCTGTTCCGGAAGGACGATCCGAGTTACTTCCCCGGCCCATCCGTTTGGGGAACAGATGGCGGTCCCATTCCAAGTTCAGGGCACTCGCAGCCTCCGGTCGCTGCAACCATCGTCCGGGACTTGCTGGAACTTGATGCCTCTGACGCCGCTCTGGATCGGGCGAAGTTGCTTTTCCCGAAAATCCTCAGCTGGCACCGTTGGTTCATGGCTTACAGGGATCCAGACAATCTTGGTGTGATTGCTGTTATTCATCCATGGGAGTCAGGGCGGGATAATCTTCCGGACTGGGATGACGCCTTGCGCGGTGTCGAAATCAAGGATGTCGCTCCGTACGAGCGGAAAGACACCTCTCATGTCGACCCGGCCATGCGCCCGCACAAAGAGGACTATGACCGCTACCTTTCTATCGTTGCGGCTTGCCGGAAAGTGGGTTGGGATCCTGAGAAGGTTGCCCGAACCTGTCCGTTTTTCGTAGCTGACCCCGGTATCACCTTCATTCTCTTGAGAGCGTGCCGAGATCTCCTGGCACTCGCAGATCGCCTTGGAGAAACTGCCGCGCAGCCGGAAATCGAGGGGTGGATCAGCCGGATGGAAAAGGGCGCTGCGCGCCTTTGGAATGCAGAGCTCAAGGCTCACGTCGCCATGAACCTGCGAAGCGGGAAACAGACCGGCGGTGTTTCAAGTGCATCTTTTCTTGCGCCCTATGCAGGCTTTACTGATCTTGAGGTATTGAAGCCGCTTCGGGAGCATTTCGACCGGATCAGCGCAAAGGTGCGATATTTGATGCCGTCCTACGACCCAGAGCATAAAGCCTATGAACATTTGCGGTATTGGCGCGGCCCCGTCTGGGCGATGGTCAATTTCATGATTGCTCGCGGTTTCGCGGAAGCTGGTGACCCGGGCCGGTCCGACAGGCTTCGGCGTGACACGGCTGCGCTCATTCAAACCGGCGGTTTTGCCGAATATTTCAGCCCTGAAACGGCGGAAGCTGCCGGTGGTGGATCATTCTCTTGGACAGCGGCGATCTGGCTTGCCTGGGCAAGACCATCGCAAGCAGATCAAGCGGCTTAAGGGGGCAACAGATATGGGTGCAATCCAGCTCAAGAGTGTCGAGAAGTGGTTTGGTGACTTGCAAGTCATTAAGGGAATTGATCTCGATATCCAGGACGGTGAATTCGTTATCTTTGTCGGCCCATCCGGGTGCGGAAAGTCCACTTTGCTGCGTCTGATTTCCGGACTTGAAGAATCGAGCCGCGGCGCAATCGAGATTGACGGCAAGGACGTCACCGCATTGCCGCCCTCCGGGCGCGGTCTTTCAATGGTGTTTCAGTCCTATGCGCTTTATCCGCATATGTCCGTTCGGGAAAATGTAGGGTTCGGCCTGAAGACTGCAGGCGTGCCAAAAGCGGAGATAGACCGGAAAGTGAACGCGGCTGCGGAGATCCTAAAGCTGGATGACTACCTTGAACGCAGGCCCAAAGCTTTGTCCGGTGGTCAACGGCAACGTGTTGCCATCGGCCGGGCCATTGTTCGCGAACCAAGCGCCTTCTTGTTTGATGAGCCGTTGTCGAACCTGGATGCCGCGCTGCGTGTTGAAATGCGGTTCGAAGTTGCCCGGCTTCACAAGAGCCTCGGGACAACCATGATCTACGTGACCCACGACCAGGTCGAGGCGATGACACTTGCGGATAAAATCGTTGTCCTACAGGCTGGCGAGATCGAGCAAGTCGGCTCTCCGCGAGAACTCTACGAACGGCCCGACAATCTTTTCGTTGCCCAGTTTATCGGCTCCCCGAAGATGAATGTTCTGCCCTGTTCAGTGGCAGGAGATTCGTTCTCGCTCGACGGACATGGTGGTGGCCATTACCCGCATGGGGATGCATCCGGAGCTCCTGTCAAACTTGGTATCCGGCCGGAACACATGCTGGTCGTTGCGCCGGAAGAGGGGCACTGTTCGGGCACCGTTGAGGTTGCCGAATATCTCGGGGCTGACACGTTCCTTTATGTCGCTCTTGACGGCCTTGATACTGTCCTTGTGCGGATCAGCGGCAGTGAAGAAATCGCAGAAGGCGCGCGCGTCGGACTGAAGTTTGATGAAACCCGGATGCACTTTTTTGACAAGGACGACCGAGCGATTCGCAGCGGCTCATGAGGTGTTTTTACAGCGTATACAATGCGGAATATCAGTTATAGGGTAATGGATCTGTCGCGAACTCTTCGGTTGTGAAGGAGGTTGTGCTTACAATGACTGCCCTGCGCAGCATCCTACTGGCCTTCTGTGTTCTCGTGAGTGCTTCCGTGGCCGATGCTCATGCTGCGGGCTTCCGTGTCACATTTATCAATCCAGGTGGGGACAGTGGTTTTTGGGGCCATGTTTCAAAGACTATGCAGGCGGCAGCTGCGGACTTTGATATCGGTCTTGAAATTTTAAATGCCGACCGCCGTCCTTACTTCATGGAACAACTCCTTCAGGAGAGGCTCAGCCGCGGAAATCTGCCAGACTACTTTATTCTGGTGAATGAGCTGCAGGAGGGGGCCCGGCTGATGCAAATGCTCGATGAGGAGCCGGTTGAGACAGTATTTCTCCTAAATACGTTGACCAAATCCCAATACGAAGTTTTGAACGAGCGTGTTCAGTCCACAATCATTGGTTCCATTACCCCAAACAATGAGTGGGCCGGTTATGAGATGGCGCAGTCCTTGATTTCTTTCGGAACGTCCGGTGGCGCAGACGGAAGCGGGTTAAGGATGCTGGCTCTGACCGGAGATGACAGTACGCCAGCGGCACTCGACCGGCAGCGGGGTATGGAACAGGCTGCGGCTGACAGCGGCGTCGATCTGCTCGGCGCAGTTCCAGTGAATTGGAACGAAGACATCGCATATGAAAGGGCAAAGACGTTTTTGAGCCGGACGCATGTTGATGCCATCTGGGGAGCAACTGACGCCATTGCTCTCGGAGCAAAACGGGCTGCAATCGAGCTTGGTATGAAACCCGGTGAGAATATTGCCTTTGCTGGGTTGAATTGGTCAAAAGCAGGGATGGAGGCTGTGAAGAACGGACAGTTGACCATGACGCATGGCGGCCATTTTTTCGCCGGTGCCTGGGTCATCGTGATGCTTTATGATTACCACAACCGGCCCGTACCCAAGAGTGCATTGGATAATGTGTCTTTTCAGATGTCTGCGATCACTCGAGATAACGTCAATCTGTTTCTGGAACGACTTGGTGATCAGAACTGGTCCAAAATCGATTTTCTCGATTTCAGCCAGGTTATGACCGGCCTGTCGCAGTATGATTTCTCAGCAACTGCGATCTTGAATGCAGCAAAGAATTGAAGCCACAGCGTGAGGTTCGAGCCTTAATATGTCGCTGGTCGTTTGTTCTTGCTTTGATTGAGTGAAGCTGAAACCTTCCCGGATGATTCTGGAGGTGAGGTGTTTCATGAACAATAAAAACGAAACTCAGTCTGGTGGCTATAATCCCGAGACTGAAGGCGCGGAAATGGCGTTTTCCGGCAAAATGTCATACGGCGATTACCTCGGCCTTGAGACTATCCTGCGCTCGCAAGCCCCTTTGTCGAATGCTCCGGATGAGCTGCTGTTCATTATTCAACACCAAACGTCCGAGCTTTGGATGAAGTTGATGCTTCACGAGTTGGAAGGAGCACGGACAGCCATTGGCGAAGATCACATGCCGGAAGCGATGAAGCTGCTTGCACGTGTAAGCCGGATCATGGAGCAACTGAATTCTGCGTGGGACGTGCTCCGGACCATGACGCCAAGCGATTACACCCAGTTCCGGGATTCGCTCGGTTTGTCGTCCGGATTCCAGTCCCTGCAGTACCGCCTGATCGAATATGCCCTCGGAAACCGCAATCTTGCAATGATCCGCCCGCATGAACATGTCCCTGAAAACGTCGATCTGCTGCATCAGGAACTTGCCAAGCCAAGCCTTTATCAGGTGGTGCTGTCATTCGCGCAGCGTCAAGGACTGGACGTTCCCGATCATGTGATCGCAAACCCATCGGACAAACCGCATGGTGAAGTGCCAGAAATCGTGGATCTTTGGCAGAAAGTCTACCGCGATCCGGCACAATACTGGGCGCTTTATGAAGTGGGTGAAAAACTGGTCGACCTGGAAGATTACTTCCGGCGCTGGCGGTTCAATCATGTCACCACGGTGGAACGTGTGATCGGTTTCAAGCGAGGCACCGGCGGCACGGGCGGTGTGACCTATCTGAAGCGCA
>CALDSI010000534.1 GCA_937911395.1 uncultured Labrenzia sp. | reverse complement strand
GGTGAGCGTTCGTCTCGACGGGGCCGAGATCGTTGATACCGACGACCTCTATATCGGTGCGGCCGGATTCGACAATTGCACGCAGAACGTTACGGCCGATACGGCCAAAGCCGTTGATTGCTACCTTGGTTACCATAGTATTCTCCCGCATTTGGGGCCAGCTTAGGCCCTGCGCCTATTCAAAGGCTACTATATCTAATCGATTTAAAGGCAAAATAAATGCCAAAAAAATCCCGGCAGGCTGCGGAGACGCTGCGCTGCCGGGAAACGTTACATCACGCGTTGAGCTTTTCCTTGGCCGCAGCAACAACAGCATCCTTCGTGATGCCGAAGTGCTCGTACAGTTCTTTGTAAGGTGCACTGGCACCAAATCCGGTCATACCGATGAAAAGACCGTCATTGCCGATAAACCGGTCCCACCCCATGCGTATGCCGGCCTCGACGGCGATCTTGACCGGGCTGGAGCCAATGACGGCCTCTTTGTAGTCAGCAGACTGTGCTTCGAAGAGCTCGAAGCTCGGCACGGAAACAACGCGGGCGGCAACGCCTGAGTCCGTCAGTTCCTTGTGCGCGTCAACGGCGATCTCCACCTCAGAACCTGAGGCAAAGATTGTAACGGCTGCGTCATCTTCGCTTTCGATCAGAACATACGCGCCGTTTGCGCTCAGGTTCTTCTCTTCAAAAGTCTTCCGCTGGGACGGCAGGTTTTGTCGTGTCAGGGCAAGAACGGAGGGCCCATCCTTGTTCTCAAGCGACAATTGCCAGCATTCCAGGGTCTCGGTGATATCGGCCGGACGGAAGAACGTCAGGTTCGGGATCGCCCGCAGCGCTGCGAAGTGTTCAACCGGCTGGTGGGTCGGGCCGTCTTCACCCAGGCCGATTGAATCGTGCGTCATGACGTGAATGACGCGCTGGTTCATGAGGGCTGCGAGGCGGATCGATGGACGGCAGTAGTCGGAGAAAATCAGGAACCCGCCGGAATAGGGGATCAGGCCGCCATGAAGGGCCATGCCGTTCATCGCGGCTGCCATACCGTGTTCGCGAATGCCGTAGTGGATGTAACGGCCCGAGAAGTCATCCGGAGTGACCGGATTGGTCTGGGCCGTTTTGGTGTTGTTGGACCCGGTCAGATCGGCAGACCCGCCGATTGTTTCCGGGATAACGCCGTTGATGACACCAAGGACAGCCTCGGACGCTTTGCGCGTGGCCATGGTCGGTTGTTCTTCGGCAAGTTTTTTCTTGTAGTCGAGGACAGCCTGCTCAAAACCAGCTGGAAGATCACCGCGGTTGCGGCGTTCAAATTCGGCGCGGGTTTCAGTGTCCGCATCATTGAAGCGCTTTTGCCAATCCTTATGAGCATGGGCTGAGCGAAGGCCGGCAATGCGCCAGGCATCCAGAATGTCGCTTGGAACCTCAAATGGCTCATGTGGCCAGTTCAGTGTCTCGCGGGTACCTGCGATTTCCTCAGCGCCAAGGGGAGCGCCGTGCACTTTGGCCGTACCGGCTTTCGTCGGGGCGCCGAAGCCGATGGTTGTTTTCGCTGCGATCAGTGTTGGTTTGTCGCTGGCCTGTGCCTGCCGGATTGCAGCCGCGATGCCATCAGGGTCGTGCCCGTCGACATTCAGCGTGTTCCATCCAGAAGCAGCAAAACGGGCAACCTGATCTGTGGAGTCCGTGATGCTGACAGCGCCGTCGATCGAGATGCCGTTGTCGTCCCAAATCACAATCAGTTTGTTGAGTTTCAGGTGACCTGCGAGCGAGAGGGCTTCCTGACTGATACCTTCCATTAGGCAGCCGTCGCCGGCCAGAACGTATGTATAGTGATTGACGAGATCCTTGCCGAAACGCTCTTCTTGCAAACGCTCCGCGATCTCACCCACGGGCAAGTCATCGACACCACGCAC
>CALDSI010000533.1 GCA_937911395.1 uncultured Labrenzia sp. | reverse complement strand
GCGATTGACTATCCGCTGACTGTCCATGGCACCGGTGGCCAGACGAGGGCCTTCATTCACATTCAGGATTCGGTGCGCTGCATCGAGCTTGCCCTGGACAACCCGCCGGACCGCGGCGACCGGGTGATGGTGTTCAACCAGATGACGGAAACCCACCGCGTGCGCGACCTGGCCGAACTCATTTCCAAACTGACGGGCGCAAAAATCGCCTATCTGCCGAACCCGCGCAAAGAAGCGCCGGAAAACGACCTGGTGGTCAGGAACGACCAATTCCTGGAGCTAGGCCTGAATCCGATTAAGCTGGAGGATGGGTTGCTGAGCGAAGTCGTCGATGTGGCCAAGGCGTTCTCATACCGGATTGATCGCAGCCGGGTTCCGGCTGTCTCCGCCTGGACGAAAGAGATTGCGGTGGACATCGAACGCGATCCGGAGCACCCGCGTCTAAAATCTGTTTCTTGAAGTCCAAATGGCAAGCGATCATCCGGTCTTTGAGACAGCGGCTAGCAGTCGACACGCCTATGTGACGCTGGTGACCAACGCCGATTATGTGCTCGGTGCAACTGCGCTTCTGCGCTCCTTGCGTCTCAGTGGAACGCAGGCAGACCTCGTGGTGCTCTATACGCCGGGTGTCGATCCGGGTGATCTTGAGGCGCTCTGCGAGTTCTCTCCGAGGCTTGGCCGCTGTGACCGTCTACCGACATCAGACGCGTTTAATGAGCGCCACGAGCGGGGACGGCTGCACAAGGCGGCGCCGTTCTCTAGGGGCGGCAAGCCGGTGTTTCACACCCCGCTCGACAACTTCGTCAAACTGCGCCTGTGGCAGTTGGAGGATTACGACAGCGTGGTCTTCATTGATGCTGATGCGCTCGTCCTGAAGAACTGCGACAAGCTGTTTGCGTATCCGGAGTTTTGTGCCGCCCCAAATGTCTATGAGGCGCTGGGCGACTTTCACCGGATGAACAGCGGTGTCTTCACAGCCCGTCCGAATGCGTCAACCTATGCGAATATGCTCCAGAAGCTGGATGCCCCGGAGGCGTTCTGGCGGCGGACGGACCAGACCTTTCTGGAAAGCTATTTTCCCGGCTGGCACGGCCTGCCTGTCTTCTACAACATGCTGCAGTACGTCTGGTTCAATTTGCCTGACCTCTGGGATTGGAACCAGATCCACATTCTGCACTATCAGTATGAAAAGCCGTGGCAAACGGACCACGCGCGGTCGGATCTCTTGCGCCCTCTGATTGATCTGTGGCAGGCCTTTTATGAGGGACGAGATGTTGGTGAAACACTCGCCAATCTGCCGTCACCGCCCGCACGGAACTAGAAAAGTCGATCAATGCATATTCTAATCACCGGAGCAACGGGGCAACTCGGCCGGTTTATTGCCAGCCGTATGCGCCAGGAGGGTCATCAGATTACGTGCCTCGGACGCGCGCCGTCCGACAATCCGGCAGACAAATATGTGAAATGGGATCTGGATGATCGGGTGTTTGAACTCCCGGCTGCTGATGCGCTGATTCACTGTGCCTTGTCTCATGTACCGGGCAAGTACCGGGACGGGGAGGGTGATGATCCCCATGGGTTCATTGACCGGAACGTTGAAGGGACGCAGGCGTTGTTCGAGGCGGCAAAGGCTGCTGGTGTTGCTCAGTGTGTGTTCCTCTCCAGCCGGGCGGTTTATGCCGGCGCCGGCGAATGGAGCGTTTTGACGGAAGAGGCGCCCATCGACCCGGACAGCTTTTACGGCAAGGTCAAATATGCTGGTGAATTGGCTCTTGAGATGCTGAGCGATGCCAGCTTCAAGGGCACTGTTGTCAGGGCGACCGGCGTTTACGGATGCCCTCCGGGTCTTGAAACTCACAAATGGTCCAAAGTGCTGGATGACTTCGCCAAAGGCGATGCCGTGATCCCTCGGGTTGGCACAGAAGTTCATGGCGAAGATCTGGCAGATGCGGTTGCGCTTCTACTGGAAAAGCGCGGCGACAGCGCGGCCGTCTTCGATGTGTTCAATGCGTCCGACATGCTGCTAGATCTTCAGGACCTTTTGAAGATCTACAAGGAAACATTCGGCCTTGAGTGGCAATTGCCGATCCGCGCGCCGGGACCAGTGGGCGTGATGGATGTCGCAAAATTGGTCAGGCTCGGTTGGTCCCCCGGCGGCAAGGCTAAACTGGAGAGGTTCGTCCGGTCATTGCCTGCGCCCGCCCACACTGAGGCATCAGCGGGTTAAAACAGAAATCCGTTTGGACTACTCTGCAGGCGGGGCTTCGGTTCCCGCTGCGGAGCCACGTTTTCCGAGTTCAGTGTTCAGCCGCCGCTCGATCGCAGAACGTGGTTCGGTGAAGCGCGCGAGCAAGCTGTAGAGCACTGGCGTCAGGAACAGCGTCAGGATACCGGACAGAAGCAACCCGCCGACAATCACGGTTCCAATTGCAATGCGGCTCTCGGCACCGGCACCGCTCGCCAGCACCAGCGGCATTGCCCCCAAAACGGTGGAGACGACCGTCATGACGATTGGCCGGAGGCGGAGGACCGTTGAATCGATTACAGCTTGCGTAACGTCCTTGCCCTCGTCCCGGAGCTGATTTGCGAATTCGACGATGAGAATACCGTTTTTCGCCATTAGCCCGACAAGCAATATGATGCCGATCTGGCTGTAGATGTTGAGCGACAAGCCGGCCGCTGCCAACGAAAAGACGGCGCCTGCAACGCCGAGCGGTACGGTCAGCATGATCACGAACGGGTGGACAAAGCTCTCGAATTGAGCGGCGAGGACCAGAAACACAATCAAGAGGGCCAGCGCAAAGGTAAATCCAGCACCGCTGGAGGTTTCGCGGAATTGTTGCGACTGACCGGCAAGGCTGATCCGGGCCTCCGCGGGCAGGATCTCGGCAGCAGCGCCTTCCATGTACTCGATGGCATCACCAAGCGAATAACCCTCCGCAATGGAGCCTTCTATCGTGATGGACGGCAAACGGTCGTAGCGCCGCAGTTCCGCAGCCGCCGCGTTGACATCGAGCGTCACAAGGGCGCTGAGCGGGACGAGCGTGTCGCCGTCATCTGCGCGTAGGAAAATAAACTCGATATCCGTTGGTGAGGCCCGGTCATTTGCTGCAGCCTGAACCAGGACCGGATATTCACGGCCCCGATCCAGATAGGTGGTCACTTCGCGGGAAGCCAGCAGCGTTTGCAGTGTCGTTGCAATCGTCTCTACAGAAATACCGAGGTCATCAGCGCGTTCACGGTCGACGGAAATGTCGAGCTGCGGCTGGTTTTCCTCGTAGTCCATTTCCAGATTGCGCAGGTTCGGGTTTTGTTGACCACGTTCCAACAGCTGCGCGGCCCATAGCTTCACGCTTTCAAAATCCGGTCCACTGACGACAATGCGAAGTGGCGTCCGGCTGCCGCGCAAGCCGAGGCCGGATGGTGTCACCGGGAAGCCTCGAGCAGCCGTTATCTGTCCCATATTCGGGCCCATTGCCCTAACGACGTCGCGGTGGGACTTTTCCCGGTCTTCCCAGTCTGCGAGACGCAGGACGACAAAAGCCCGGTTCTGACGGCCCCAGGTGCCCGTGTAGGTGAAGACTGTTTCGATATCGCCGGAAGCGACGAGCGGTTCGGCAATCTCTTCAACCTGACGACTTGCCTGATCGGTAAAACCCACTGTACTGCCTTGCGGAGCGGATAAGGGCACAAAAACAATTCCGCGATCCTCGCTCGGGGTCAGTTCGCGCGGCAGCTGATCGTAGATGACAGCGCCAAGTGCGGCGATGCCGCCAGCAAGGGCGAGGATGACGAGCGGCATGCGGACCGCAAGCGTGACTCCTTTCCGAAACCATCGAAGCACCAAGGTTTCGGTGGGCGGGTCTTCACTGGATCCGGCCCGAGGTTTATTTGATCTGGTCAAAATACGGGATGCCAGCGCGGGGCATGCGGTCAACGCAACAAAGGTCGAAATAACCACAGCGCTTGCCATCACAAAGCCGAACTCGACAAAGAGCCGCCCGACTTGGCCTTGCAGGAAGGAGAGGGGCACGAACACTGCAATCAATGTCATGGATGTTGCAAGGACGGCAAAGGTAACCTGGCGGGTGCCCAGGAAGCTTGCCATCAACGGGCTCTCGCCGAGATCGATGCGCCGCTGGATATTTTCCAGAACGACAATCGCGTCATCGACCACCAGGCCGATGGCCAATAGAAGGGCGAGAAGGGTCAGAACGTTGACCGAGAACCCGAGTGCGGAGATCGCTGCAAATGTTCCAATCAAAGCGATCGGGATCGTGATTGCCGGTATCAAGGTTGCGCGCAGGGATCGCAGGAACAACAGGATGACAAGGACAACAAGCCCGAGTGATACTCCTAGAGCAATCACCACTTCCCGGATCGAGGCTCCAACGAAAATGGCATCGTCCGAGCCGACTTCGATCTGCATGTCGGCTGGCAGGTTCGGCTGGAGCGCATCGATTTCTTCCCGCACGGCTTCTGAAATGGCAAGTGTGTTCGATTGGCTTTGCCGGATGACCGCTAATCCAACGGCAGTCTTGCCGTTGTTGCGGACAATCGTGTCGTCTTCCGCGACACCCGCAACGACCGTTGCAATATCCCGTAGCCGGATTGGATAGCCTCCGACCCGCTCAATCACGACATTTGAAAATGCATCAACGGTCGGCAGACGGCTGTTGAGACGGACCGACAATTGCCGCGAATCTGACTCTAGTTCGCCGGCCGGCAATTCTAAGTTGGCGCGCTGGAGCGCGCGTTCAATGTCTACAACAGTGAGGTTTCGGGCGGCCATGGCGCGCCGGTCGAGCCACACACGTACGGCCTTGGGACGACCGCCATAGCTGTCGATCGATGCGACACCCGGGACTGTCGCCAGCCTGTCTATCACAAACCGATCGACATAATCGGTGATCTCAGCTGCACTCAACCTCTCGGATGTGACAGCGAGGCGCATGACGGGATCTGAATCCGCGTCGTTCTTGACCACCTGCGGTTCGTCCGCATCGGCCGGAAGATCTGCCCGGACCCGGGAAACAGCATCGCGCACATCGTTTGCCGCCGCATCAATGTCATTGCCGACTTCAAACTCCACGACGACGCGGCTGCGGCCGCGGCGGCTGCTTGAGCTGATTGTCTTGACACCGGCCACGCCAGCCACGGATCCCTCGATAATCTCCGTAAGGTCGGTGTCGATGACTTCCGGAGCCGCACCGCGATAGGTTGTGGTCACTGTGACGACCGCAGTGTCGATATCCGGAAGTTCCCGGACCGGGATGGAGGTCAGGACCCCAATCCCGAATACGATGATCAGAAGACTGGCAACAGCGGCGAGAACCGGTCGGCGAATGGCAAGATCGGACAACATGGACCGTCAGCTCCGTTGACGCGGTTGCGCCTTCGCAGCCGTTTCCGGCGTTCCGGAGGCATCATCCTGCGCTTCGGGCTGCCCGTCGATCACCTCGATCTTGCTGCCATCGCGCAGCGATTGGATCCCGCGGTGAATAACACGTTCACCGGCTTCCACGCCCTCTGAGATTTGGACCAAACCGCTGCGGCGCAAGCCGGTCGTGACATTCCGCCGGTCAGCTGTGTCACCATCTGCGACAAACAGGAAGATGGTTCCACCTTCGACCTGAAGCGCTTCTTCGGGTACGACAATCGCTTGCCGGATACTCAGTTCGATTTCGAGCCGCATGAACATGCCGACCGGCAGGACCCTGTCCGGGTTGGGAAGACGGGCCCGGACGCGGAAGGACCGGGAAGCTTGATCGACGCGGCTGTCAATCGCAGCAACTTTTCCGGTGAACGAGCGGTCCGGAAAAGCGGCGCTGGTGGCAGTGACCGGCTGGCCTTGCACAATCTGCCCGTACACCGTTTCCGGCAAGCGGAATTCGATTTCCACCTCGGCCAGATCATCCAGATGGGTGAGAACTGTGGAGGTTTCCACCCGGGCCCCAAGATCAATCGAACTGATGCCCAAAACCCCAGTGAATGGGGCGCGGATGGTCCGGTCCGCCAAACGGCGCTGCGCCCGGTCGAGTTCAGCATTGGCGATGGCAAGTTCGGAACGCAATTGCTCCAGGTTTGCTTGGCTGATGGTGTTGGTCTGGCGCAGGGCTTCAGCGCGTTCCATGGCGAGGCGGCGTTCATTCACGCGTGCCTTGGCTTCTGCCAGCGTTGCCCGTTCTATCTCATCATCCAACCGCGCAAGAACTGTGCCCGCAGTTACTTCTTGGCCGGACTTGATGTCGATCTCGACAATGCGTCCCTCCGCCAGCGGCACGATATCAACAGCCCGCAAGGCGCGTGTCGTTCCGACCGCTTCGGCAAAGACAGGGAGTTCTGTTTCCTTGGCAGGAACAGCCTCAACCTTGACCGTGCGGGCACCACGTTGGCTGCTTTCGCCAGAGCCCTCGGCCGCGCTCGTCATGTGGGTTTCGTAGTACCAGTAACCGCCGCCGGCGAGCCCAGCCAGCACACACAGCACCAACAGTTGCTTGAAAAATCCCATTATCCAATGCCTTCGTCGGAATGGTCCAGCGTGACACCGGGTCAGCATTGGTCCTTGCAACTTATAGATATATTGCCGGTGGCAACCAGATCAAGTCAGCCTGGGCGGCCGAGCAAAACGGGATAAGACATGACGCAGCGGATCTCATCAGTCTCCGCACGGCTTGGTTGAGCCGTACGGAAGATATTTTCGCATTGGCCAGTTAGGCCGCGCGGATGCCGTCGAAGAACTGGTCGACTTTCGAGCTCAGGGTCTTTGATTGCGCCATCAAGGCTTCGGCAGTGGACAAGACATCCGTCGCATTGCGTCCGGTCGATTGCGCGCCGCTGGAAACCTGCGACATGGTCTCTGAAATCGCATCCGTGCCGGATGAGACTTCGTTGACGTTCCGCGAGATCTCCGTTGTCGCCATGCTTTGCTGCTCGACGGAGACAGAGATGTCTTGGGAAATTTCGGTCATTTCGCCGATGACGCTGGCAATGTCTTTGATCGCAGTCGCCGTTTGATCGGATACTGATTGCATGGCCTGGATCTGTGTGGCGATTTCCTCAGTCGCCTGTGCTGTCTGGTTCGCAAGCGACTTCACTTCGGACGCAACGACAGCGAAGCCCTTGCCGGCTTCCCCGGCGCGGGCAGCCTCGATGGTCGCGTTCAAGGCCAGGAGGTTGGTCTGTGCCGCAATGTCGTTGATCAGGCTCACAATCTGGCTGATCCGGTCTGTTGTTGCCACAAGACTCTGCACCGTCTCATCGGTATTGGCCGCAGCCCTTGAGGCCTTGCCGGCAATGCTCGCCTGGTCTTCAACCCGGCGGGCAATTTCCGCAATCGACGAAGTCAATTCTTCAGAGGCAGCTGCAACCGAGCGGACGTTTGCGGCGGTGTCGCCCGTTGTCTTGGCGGCTGAGGCCGCATCGTTGGAGCTCTTTTCGGACGTCTCCGCCAGTTCACGGGCCGTGCCTTCCAGCTCGCCCGTTGCGTGGGCAACGGTTTACAATACACCGCGGAATTCGTGGTTGAAGTCGTTCAGGAGGCGATCGACGGTTTCTGCGCGGTTTTGCTTGGCCAGCTGCTCGGATGCCTGTTCCGCTTCCAGTTGCCGCTGCGCCTTGCCATTTGTCTTGAAGACCTCCACGGCATTGGCGATTGAACCGATTTCGTCCTTGCGTTCAACGCCTGGAACCGGGCAATCAAGATCTCCGCCGGCAATCTCGCTCATGGCCCGTGTGACCGATGCCAAAGGCCGTGCGAGCAGCGTCTGGAAGAGTGAGCCAAGGATCACCAGCATCAGGACCGTTGCGATTGCCGTGGCAATGAATGCCGAATTGCGAAGGCTCGCCAAGCTGGCATAGGCCGCGTCCCGGTCAAGGGACAGGCCAATCTGCCAATCAACCGGTAGGCCGTCGATTGGAACAAACTGGATGATGCGATCGCCGAACTGCGTCGACGCATACTGTGTGTCGTTGGAGACAGAGACCGGGTCATTCGGAAACAAGTCAGAAAGTGGTTTGGATACCAGTTCGTTTTCAGGATGTATGAGGATCGTCCCTTGCGAGTCGGTCACAAACACATAGCCGTTTCCGCCAAGATCGGACTCTGAGAGCATTTTTGCGATTTCTGTAATATCGAAGTCACCGCCGACCACTCCAGACAAGGTGCCACCCGATTTCACAGGAGTTGCCGCCGTTACGATCAAACGATCGCTGGATGCGTCCTGGTAAGGCGCGGTGATCGTCGGGCCGTTTTCCGCAACGGCGTCCTTGTACCAAGGGCGGATGCGCGGGTCATAGCCTTCCGGCAAGTTGGTTTCCGGCCAGATCGTGAAGGTGCCGTCTTCCTGAGCGCCGAAATAGGTGCCATCGAAGTTGGACGTCAGGGTCGGCAGATCAAAGAACTCAGCGCCAAGGCCCTCTTGCCGGGCAACGCCTTCCGCTGTGGAGGTAATCAGCATCAAACGGGCCTGGAACCAGTTGCGGACCGAGTTGGCTTCCGCAAAGCCGACACCGGTCATGTAGTCCCGGATCTCCTCCGACTTTGCAGAGCGTTGCAAGGTGTCGTTAAAAATGCCGAAGCCTGCAAAAATGGCGATGATCACTGCGGCGGCGGCCAGCAGGATCTTGGTGATGATGCTCTTGGCAGCATGTTTTGTGGACGCTTGTGTCACAACCGATGTCCCAAATGTGTTGAATTGGACGGACACTGGCTGTTTTCGATAAATAAAGGCTAAATTTCGATGTATGTGACGCGTAATGGCGTCATCTATCTGAGATAACTCAAAGTATTATTGTCACAAATGACAATGTAAATTTGGGGATTTTATTATCAGTCTTACTTGGTTTGATTTTTGAGCAGTCTCCAGCGAAATCGCTGGGCACTCAAGACGTGGCCGTCGGCCCAAAAATTTTCTCAAACTCGGCCCTGAGCACACTGTCGTTCTCCGCCATTGTCACCGGGATGCCCAGATCCACCAGGCTCGTGACCCCGTGTTCGCTGACGCCGCAGGGGACGATCCCGGAGAAATGGTCCAGCTCTGGTTCCACGTTGAAGCTGATGCCGTGAAATGTCACCCATTTGCGCATGCGAATACCGATCGCAGCAATCTTGTCTTCAACCTTTGCGCCGCGGTCTGGCCGGCGCACCCAGACGCCGACCCGGTCTTCCCGGCGTTCGCCGCGGATGTGATAGTGCCAGAGCGTGTTGATAAGCCAGGCTTCTAGCGCTGAAACAAAGGCGCGTACATCCTGTTTGCGGCGTTTGAGGTCCAGCATGACGTAGGCGACCCGTTGGCCTGGGCCATGATAGGTATGCTGGCCACCGCGGCCTGTGCGAAAGACCGGAAACCGGTCGGGTGTGATCAAGTCCTGGTCGTTGGCTCTGGGGCCGGCTGTATAAATCGGCGGATGTTCCAAAAGCCATACCTGCTCATTTGCCTCGCCCGCGATGATTCGCTGGACCTGTTCGTCCATTTGCCGCAAAGCCGCTTCATAGTCGACCAGGTCGTCAGAGATGCGCCATTCGACCGGTGCCGAGCCGGTTTTTGGCAGAAAGCTGAAGTTTAGGGCGTCGCGGAGGTCAGGTGACATGTGGATGACACTTCTTTGTTTTTTGAGCAGGCTGCCGATCCCGTGGTAAGATCGGCGCTGGCGGATGTTCGCCCTATTTAAGGACTAAGGCGTGTTATGGCCACCTTTGATGAAATCAATGTCGATATCTCCGTGGTGCTCGGTGAAAACCATATGCCTGTTCACCAGCTGCTGCGCATGGGCCGCGGCGCAGTGATCGATCTTGATGTGGATGAAGATGACGACGTCAAGATCTACGCCAACAACACGCTCGTGGCAAAAGGGCAGGTGGTGCTGCTCGGTGAACGCATTGGCATTTCGATCACGGAAGTCCTTATGCGGCCGCCGGAAACCCGCCCGATGCGCACAGAAGGGCCGCTCTAATCCGGCGCATTTAAAAAAGTTAGGCGCCTGTGAATTATTGCAAGTTCGGCTCTTGCGCCTCTCAATACCTTTTGCTAAACGGAGCGCCTCGACGCGATCAGCGCCGGGAGAACAGACTAAGCGGTCGTGGCGGAATTGGTAGACGCGCAGCGTTGAGGTCGCTGTGGGCTAACCCCCGTGGAAGTTCGAGTCTTCTCGACCGCACCATCAATCACACTACCAAGTGATTGAGTTCATAAAGGAACCGGCCTCTGGCCGGTTTTTTTATTTGTGAAATCGCGGATTTTACCCCACAATTTACCCCAGTTTTTACCCCACATGCGTGTAAGGATGATGCGGTGGGACACGACGACCGGTTCTTGAAGTGCCATCGGTCCGGCACTTGGTATTACCGGCGGCAGGT
>CALDSI010000532.1 GCA_937911395.1 uncultured Labrenzia sp. | reverse complement strand
GCGCGTGGTGGCCAAGACGGCCGGGTGTGAGATCCGGCTCCGTATTAGGGCAACATATTGGGCCGGTGTCGTGTTCGGAACCGCAGAAACATGTGGAACAATTTCGTCTTTCAGGACTTTTGAAAACATCGCCGAAATCAGAGGATGCGCCATGCAGTCTGCTATGATGCTGAGTGACAGGATCTCGCCGGCATTTGCAATGACCTGATGCCCCGCATTCAGCAGCCGCAACTTCATCATCTCGTAGCCGTGGACATCGTCGGTAAATGTTGCCCCGACTTTCTGCCAGTCGGGACGGCCTGCGCAAAACCTGTCTTCCAAAACCCACTGGCGGACGGTTTCGTGAGAAACCGGCGCTTGATCATCCAGGCCGAATTCGCGGGCAAGCGCGACCTCCCGCGGGCCGGTTGCTGGGACAATGCAATCGACCATGGAGTTTGGAAAGGTACAGTTCGCGTCAATCCAATCCGCCAGATCGGGATCCGAAAGACGAGCAAGGCCCAGCACGGTCTGACGCAGGATCTGGCCATTGGCCAAAAGATTGTCGCAACTCAGTCCGGTAAAGGGGCCGTGTCCCTGATCTCGCCGGCGCTTTAAAGCTGCAACCAAAGCGCCAAATGCGGTTTTTGGCATTTCCGGATGCTGCGCATCGTGCTGGATGTCCGCGTGCCGGGCCTCGAATTCCTTCGTGACCGGATCGGTGTAGTAACCGCCTTCGGTGACCGTTAGGGCAACGATGCGTATGGCAGGGTCCGCCATTTGCTGAATGAGGGGTTTGTTGTCCGCGGCAATCGGCAGGTAGTCGATCATGGATCCAACGATCTCTGCAGACGTTTTCGAAGGGTTCAATTCAACCAGCGTCGTCAGGCAATCTTGGGCAATGAGTTTGTCCCGCATGGCCGCATCATACGGCCGAACGCCTGCACCGATAATGGCCCAGTCGTGGGCGTGCCCTTCCTGCATCAAGCGATGCAGATACCAGGCCTGATGAGCCCGATGGAAATTGCCGACACCGATATGGACAATTCCAGGTGTCAGGGCAGAGCGATCATATCCTGGCTTGGTGACCCCGGACGAAATCGCGGTCAAGGTCGCATCTGAAAGAGGGATCAGCTCATCCATTGCCCGCCATCCACATTGTACGTCTGTGCGAGGATGTAATTGGCGTCTTCACTTGCGAGAAACACGGCCATGCCCGTGAGGTCTTCTGCCGTTCCCATCCGGCCAAAGGGGACAGCCTCGCCGACTTCCTTTTTCTTTTGACCGGGCGCCTTGTTTTCATATTTGGCAAAGAACGCATCGACGCCATCCCAGAGCTCGCCGTCGACAACACCCGGTGCGATCGCGTTCACATTGATGCCATGCTCGATCAGATTGAGGGCTGCGGACTGGGTTAAGCTGATGATGGCGGCTTTGCTCGCACAGTAAACCGCGACCAGCGGCTCGCCGCGGCGGCCTGCCTGGCTCGCCATATTGATGATCTTGCCACCACCGCCGCGCTCAATCATATGCATGGCCACCGCCTGTAGGGTGAACAGGGTTCCGGCGACATTGATGTCAAAAACCCTAGCGAAGTCAGCGCGATCAATCTCGACGAAGGGCGCTGCTGAGAAAATCGCTGCGTTGTTTATCAGGATATCGATTTGGCCGAGTTGCGACACTGTCTCCCTGACGGCCGTCTCGATGCTTTCCTGCCGGGTGACATCCATTTCCACGGCGATGGCAGCCGGTCCCAGGTCGGCTGCCGCCTGATGGGCTCGGGCGCTGTCAATGTCCGCAATGGCCACCTTCGCTCCTTCGGCAACATAGGCCTCTGCAAAGGCGCGGCCGATCCCACGGGCTGCGCCCGTGATCAGAGCGGTTTTACCGTCCAGCCGCTTCATGGAAGCCTCAACCCGTTGGCATCGAACTTGTGAATGACATCGTCACGTGGGGTCATATGGATCTGGTCTCCATGACGGAATCCGACTTCTCCATCGGCCCGCACCGTTATGCTGTCCGCTAGTCCGGTATTGTGAACATGAAAGAAGGTATCGGAGCCCAGGTGTTCGGAGACGCTCACAACGCCGGACCACAAGCCTTCCGTTTCGGAAACCGAAATATGTTCCGGCCGAATGCCAATGGTGTGGGCGCCATGCTTTGCGGCCTCTTCGCCTTCAATGAAGTTCATTTTCGGTGAACCGATGAACCCGGCTACAAATTGATTGCGCGGGTTTTTGTAAAGCTCAAGCGGCGAGCCGACCTGTTCGATGTTCCCGGCGCGCAAAACAACGATTTTGTCCGCCATGGTCATGGCTTCCACCTGATCGTGGGTGACGTAAATCATCGTCGTCTTGAGACGTTCGTGCAGTTCAGAGATTTCCAGCCGCATGCCAACCCGCAGAGCCGCATCAAGGTTCGACAAGGGTTCGTCAAAGAGGAAAGCGGAGGGTTCGCGGACAATTGCCCGGCCGATTGCAACGCGCTGGCGCTGCCCGCCGGAGAGTTGGCCGGGGCGCCGGTCGAGATAATCGGTGAGGTTCAGGACAGCGGCGGCCTGTTCGACCCTGCGGTCTTGTTCGGCCTTGTCGAGCTTTGCCATGCGCAGCGGAAACGCAATATTCTTGCGGACCGACATATGCGGATAGAGCGCATAGGATTGGAAGACCATCGCCAGACCTCGTTTGGCCGGTGGGACGCTGGTCGCATCCTGCCCGTCGATCAGGATCTGTCCGGAGGTAGTGTCTTCCAGACCGGCAATCAGCCGGAGCAATGTTGATTTGCCGCAACCGGATGGGCCGACAAAGACCGTGAATTCTCCGTCCCCGATTTCGAGATCGAGCGAGGGAATGACTTCGACGTTGCCGAACCTCTTGGTCACCTGCTTGAGTGTGATTTGTCCCATGACAGTGTTCCCTACTTAACCGCGCCGAATGTCAGGCCGCGAACGAGTTGTTTTTGGCTGAACCACCCAAGGATCAGGATGGGGGCGATCGCCATGGTCGAGGCCGCTCTGAGCTTGGCGAAAAACAGG
>CALDSI010000531.1 GCA_937911395.1 uncultured Labrenzia sp. | reverse complement strand
GTGAAGTGGTTGAAGCGGGACCTGCAGACACGGTCTTCCGCACCATGCAGCACCCCTATTCCAAGGCTTTGCTTGCCGCCTCAAGTCATGTGCCGGACCGGGAGGGGCTCGTACAGGAGAAACCACTTCTGAAGGTTCAGAATGTTGTTCGGGACTACGTCACACACACCCACGGCTGGTGGGGCAAGACCGTCCACTTCCGAGCGGTGAACACTGTCAGCTTTGAAATCAAGAAAGGCGAAAGCCTTGGTCTTGTCGGGGAATCCGGCTGCGGAAAATCCACTCTGACCCGCGCCATCCTCGGCCTTGAAGAAGTTCAGGGCGGCGAGATCCTGTTCGATGGTCAACCGGTCTTTACCCATCACCACGCCAACCTTGCGGTCCGCCGCAGGATGCAGGTGGTGTTTCAGGATCCTTACGGCAGCTTCAATCCGCGCTGGAAGGTTGAGCGCCTGATCACCGAGCCATTTCATTTGCTGGACAACCCACCGAAAGGCGTGGAGCGGGACCGGGCAATTGCCGAGGCACTGGAGAGCGTCGGCCTGACCGCTGAGGACCGGCACAAATACATCCACGAGTTCAGTGGTGGCCAGCGGCAGCGGATCGCGATTGCCCGGGCGCTCATCATCAAGCCGGATCTGATTATTCTGGATGAAGCGGTGTCCGCGCTCGATGTCTCCGTCCGCGCGCAGGTGCTGGATCTTTTGGCGGATTTGAGTGACCGGCTCGATCTCACCTATCTGTTTATAAGCCACGATCTGTCCGTGGTCCGCTCGATCACCGACCGGGTGCTGGTCATGAAATCCGGCGAAATCGTTGAGGAAGGCCCGACCGGGGCCGTCTTTGATGCGCCCAAACACGATTACACAAAACAATTGGTCGCCGCCGCGCCGGTTCTGCCGGCCGATATCACCGCGGCCTGAGGAGGAACGATGCGCAACGAGTTGGATCTCTGGTTCGATCCGGCCAAGTGCCTGATCAACGGTGAATGGACCGCGCCAGCGGGCGGTGGCACGCTGCCGCTTTTCAACCCGTCGACTGGTGAGGAAATTGGTGCGATTGCCCGGGGCAAATCGGATGACATTGACGCCGCCGTTTCAGCTGCAGAAGCGGCCCGGCACGGCGTTTGGGGCAAAACGACAGCGGTCGAGCGCGGACGGATTCTCTTCAAACTGCGCGAACTGGTCTTGGAAAAGGTCGAAGATCTTGCCCGGATTGAGGCGATTGATGTCGGCAAACCACTGAAACAGGCCCGCGCTGACGCCATCGCCCTCGCCCGTTACCTCGAATTCTATGGCGGTGCGGCGGACAAGCTCCACGGCGAGACCATTCCCTATCTCGACGGCTACACGGTTTACACCCTGCGCGAACCGCACGGCGTTACCGGCCATATCGTTCCGTGGAACTATCCGATGCAGATCATTGGCCGGTCGATTGGCGCTGCCCTTGCAACTGGCAACGCCTGTGTCTTGAAACCTGCCGAAGACGCCTGCTTGACAGCCCTCGCCTTCGCCGACCTTGCCAAGGCGGCGGGTTTGCCGGACGGGGTTTTGAACGTCGTGCCGGGTCTCGGATCGGAGGCGGGCGCTGCGCTTTCGTCCCATCCGGGCATGCATCATGTCAGCTTTACCGGTTCCGTTGCGACCGGGGTGCACATTCAAACGGCAGCTGCCAAAAACGTCATTCCGGTCACCCTAGAGCTTGGCGGAAAATCACCGCAGCTTGTTTTTGATGATGCCGATCTCGACGCGGCCCTGCCGTTCCTGGTGAATGCCGGGATCCAGAACGCGGGTCAGACCTGTTCGGCCTCCTCGCGTATTCTGGTGCAGCGTGGTTTCTACGAACAGGTCGTGGAACGCATGGCCGGACGCTACGGCGCACTCAAGGTTGGACCGGCGCTCTCCGATCTGGATGTCGGACCGCTGATTTCGAAAAAGCAGCAAGGCATTGTCTCAACCTTCATCGACCGGGGGGCGGATCTGGAAAAAGCCGCTGAAGGCGTTTTGCAGGATGCGCCAGAGGGCGGCAGCTATGTGACGCCAACGCTCTTTGCCGGGGTCCAACCGGATCATGTTCTGGCCCGCGACGAGATTTTCGGGCCGGTACAGGTGATCATCCCCTTTGATGATGAGGACGAAGCCGTCGCGATTGCCAATGGGACCGACTACGGCCTCGTTGCCAGCATTTGGAGCCGGGACGGCGCCCGTCAAATGCGGCTTGCGAAGAAGATCCGAACCGGTCAGGTCTTCATCAACAATTATGGCGCGGGTGGCGGCGTGGAGCTGCCGTTTGGCGGCATGGGCAAGTCCGGGCATGGCCGGGAAAAGGGCTTTGAAGCGCTTTATGGCTTCACCACGCTGAAAACGGTCGCCGCCTATCACGGCTGATCTTCAAAACGATAAATGATTTAAGGGAGTTGGACCCATGAGATTGCAGGGCAAAACAGCGATTGTCACGGGCGGTGCGTCCGGCTTTGGCGCTGGCATCGTGCGCAAGTTCGCGACTGAGGGCGCCAAGGTGCTGATCGCGGATCTGAATCTCGAGTTGGCGGAACAGGTTGCATCTGAGGTTGGTGGCTTCGCCACAAAAGCCGATGTGGCCAGCAACGCCAGCGTTTCGGAGCTTGCACAAACCGCAACCTCCAAGCTCGGCGGTGTCGACATTCTGGTCAACAATGCCGGGATCACCCATTTGCCGAAGCCAATGCAGGACGTCACCGAGGACGAATTTGATAAGGTGATGGCGGTCAACTGCAAGTCCGTTTACCTGATGGCGAAGCATTTTGTGCCGGGAATGATCGAGCGCGGCTCCGGCGCGATCCTGAATGTCGCCTCCACGGCCGGTCTCAGCCCGCGTCCGAACCTCAACTGGTACAACGCTTCCAAGGGCTGGATGATCACCGCAACAAAGACAATGGCGGTTGAACTGGCGCCAAAAGGCGTGCGCGTCAATGCGCTCTGCCCGGTCGCCGGCGAAACCCCGCTCCTGAAAAGTTTCATGGGAGAGGACACGCCGGAGATGCGGGCAAAATTCCTCTCCACCATCCCGATCGGCCGCTTCTCGACACCCGAAGATCTCGGCAATGCGGCCTGCTATCTCTGCTCGGACGAAGCCTCGATGATCACCGGCGTTGCCATGGAAGTTGATGGTGGGCGGTGTATTTGAGGGGACGGCTTGTTCTGATTTTCACCTTGGTGTCATCCCGGACGCAGCGGAGCGGCGATCCGGGATCCACTCGTTCGCAGAACATTTTTGGCTAGGCGTCCAAACCCGCCGCAATCCCTTTATTCAGCGCGTACTGCATCGCGATATATTTTAAATATAAAATTTCATACTTGAAATATCTGAAAATCGAGCGCAGGATCAGTCCCAGACGTTTTGGCTAAGATCAGATCCGGGGAGAATGAACGTGCGCATCGTGTGTCTTGGAGGCGGGCCGGCCGGTCTTTACTTCGCCATTTCGATGAAGCTGCGCGACAGCTCTCACGAGATCACCGTGATTGAGCGCAATAAGGCGGACGACACCTTCGGCTGGGGCGTGGTTCTGTCCGATGAAACCCTCGACAATCTGGCTGTCAACGATCCGGTCAGCGCGGAAACAATCCGCGCGAATTTTGCCTATTGGGATGACATCGCGCTGTTGGTCGGCCAGGAAAAACAGCTGTCCAGCGGCCACGGCTTCTGCGGCATCGGCCGCAAGAAACTCTTGCTCTTGCTGCAGGAGCGTGCCCGTGAACTCGGCGTCGAATTGAAATTCGAAACCGAAGTCGGCAGCGCCGAAGACTACCGCAAGGACTACGATCTGGTCGTTGCCGCCGATGGCCTGAATTCCAGGACCCGAACGCTTTATGCCGATACGTTCAAGCCGGACATCGATGTGCGCAAATGCCACTTCGTCTGGCTAGGCACCCATCAGACCTTCTCCGACGCGTTCACGTTTATATTCGAAAAGACCGAACACGGCTGGGAATGGGCGCATGCCTATCAGTTCGACGATGAAACGGCGACCTTCATTGTTGACTGCATGCCGGCAACCTTCGAAGCCTTTGGTTTCGGCGACATGAGCCAGCAGGAAAGCATCAAGACCTGCGAGGAGATCTTTAAGGACCATCTTGGCGGCCACCGCCTGATGACCACTGCCAACCACATCCGTGGATCCGCCTGGATCCAGTTCACGCGGGTGTTGTGTGAGAAATGGTCCCATGAGAACGTCGTCCTGATGGGCGATGCGGCCGCGACGGCGCACTTTTCCATCGGCTCAGGCTCAAAGCTTGCTCTGGAATCCGCCATTTCGCTGGCGGATCTGCTGCACAGTGAGCCGGATCTGGCCTCGGCCTTTGCGATTTATGAGGATCAGCGCCGCCTGGAAGTCTTGCGCCTGCAGTCTGCTGCGCGCAACTCGCTGGAGTGGTTCGAAAATGTCGAGCGCTACCTCCATCTTGATCCGGTCCAGCTGAACTATTCGCTGCTCACCCGGTCCCAGCGGATCAGCCATGAGAACCTGCGCGAGCGGGATCCGAAATGGCTCGCAAGCGCTGAAAGCTGGTTCATGGGCGAGGCCCGGAAAGATGCCGGCCTGCCGGTCGCAGACAATGAGAACACGCCGCCGCGCGCGCCAATGTTTGCGCCATTCAAGCTGCGTGAGATGGAGCTGAAAAGCCGGATCGTCGTCTCGCCGATGGCGCAATACAAGGCCGTGGATGGTTGTCCGACCGATTGGCACCTGACCCATTATGGCGAACGGGCCAAGGGCGGTGCCGGACTCGTCTATGTCGAGATGACCTGTGTCAGCCCGGAAGGCCGCATCACTCCGGGCTGCCCGGGGCTCTATGCACCGGAGCACGAGACCGCCTGGCGGCGCCTCACCGACTTTGTGCACGGAAACACGGACGCAAAGATCGCCTGCCAGATCGGTCATTCCGGGCGCAAGGGCTCGACCAACCTTGGTTGGGAAGACATGGACCTGCCGCTTGAAGATGGCAACTGGGATCTGGTTTCGGCTTCCGCAATTCCCTGGTCGTCGCGCAATGCGACCCCGCGCGAAATTACCCGCACGGAAATGGACCAGATCCGCGATCAGTTTGTGGCTTCGGCTGAGATGGCGGACCGCGCCGGTTTCGACATGATCGAACTGCACGCAGCCCACGGCTATTTGTTGTCATCCTTCATTTCGCCGGTCTCGAATGTCCGGACCGATGACTATGGCGGCAGCCTTGAAAACCGGATGCGCTATCCGCTGGAAGTCCTGAAAGCCATGCGCGCTGTTTGGCCCGAAGAAAAACCGATGTCGGTCCGCATCTCCGCAAACGACTGGGTTGGCGAAGACGGCGTCACACCGGACGAAGCCATCGAGATCGCGCGCATGTTCGCTGATGCGGGTGCCGATCTGATCGACGTCTCTGCCGGTCAGACGACGATTGACGCCAAGCCGGTCTATGGCCGTATGTTCCAGACGCCATTCTCTGACCGAATCCGAAATGAGGCGGGCCTGACCACCATGGCCGTTGGCAACATCTTCGAGGCCGATCACGCAAATTCGATCTTGATGGCAGGCCGCGCGGATCTTGTGGCCGTTGGCCGCCCGCATCTGACCGATCCCTACTGGACGCTGCATGAAGGGGCGAAGATCGGCGATCGCGCAGCACCCGATTGGCCGCTGCCGTATCTCGCAGGCCGCGACCAGCTGTGGCGCCTTGCGGACAAGAACGCCGAGACGGTGGGCAAGGTATGACGCTTGTCGGCAAACATGTGATCGTGACGGGCGGTGGATCCGGGGCAGGCGCGGAAATAGCGCATGCTTTTGAGACGGCTGGCGCCAAAGTCACCATCATGGGCCGGAATGCGGAAAAGCTCGCTGCGCAGAAACTGCCGTACCAGCTGTGTGCTGCCTCAGACCCGGCCGCGATCAAATCTGCCTTTGCGGCAGCGCGGGAACAGCAAGGCCCGATTTCGGTCGTTGTTGCCAATGCGGGTGCAACGGAAAGCGTGCCGTTCGCCAAAATGTCGCCCGAAGCTTTCAACGCCAATTTGGCGGTCAATCTGACCGGCGTTGCGTTCTCTTTTCAGGCGGCCTTGAGCGATATGAAGAATGACGGCTGGGGCCGGATGATCGCGATTGCCTCAACAGCGGGTCTCAAAGGCTATCCATATG
>CALDSI010000530.1 GCA_937911395.1 uncultured Labrenzia sp. | reverse complement strand
AATCCGTCGGCCCCTGCATCCGCATAGGCGGAAGACCGTAAGATCACGTCGTCTAACATCTCGCGGGAAGGGTCTTTCTTTGCTTTCAGCGCCTTCAGGAAGACATCAGTTCTCGCGTTCAAAAATGCCGGGACTCCATAAGCGTCGCAGGCTTTTCGGGCGGCCTCAATTCGAAGGACCTGCTTGTTTATCGTGTGTAGACCTTCTCCACCGACGATTTGATCTTCAAAATTAAAGCCTATGGCGCCACATTCTAATGCTTTTGTGAAGTTGTTGGCGCCTTCTTCTGGATCATCCGAATAGGCACCTTCAAAGTCCAGAGTGACCGGCAAATCAACCGCCCCGCTTATCCGTTGGAAATTTGCCAACGCCAAATCCAAAGGAATATTTTGCCCATCGCGAAACCCGTTGGCCATGGCAATTGGCGCACTGCCTGTTGCAAGCGCCGAAGCTCCGGCCTTGACGACCGCTTTTGCGCTTCCTGCGTCCCAAATGTTGTATAGGATGACTGGATCGCCCTTCACATGAAGCTTGTGAAACGCTTTGGCTTTATCTATCTGAGAAGTCACGGCTTTATGATTCCTATCGTAATGATTTTGGATGAAACGCGCTGTTAGTGTTGACCTTCAGCGTTTCCACAAAAGCGTGCAAATCACAATTGTAAGAGACGGTAAAAAACGGACTTGGATCCAGCTCAAAGGTGTAGGAGCTGCCGAATTGCAAATACAGTGTGTTGCCTTAGTTATCAAAACCAATAAGTGGAAATATCTGAAACTAATGATAGTTTCCAGCGCGACATAATACTCAAGTGTAGCCCAGGCCGAAGCAAGTGGCATTTATCGAACTACCAGAACTTGAACCGGATTGCTCAAATTGCGCCGCGTTGTGCTGTGTCGTCTTTGCGTTCGACAAGTCCGAGTCATTTGGTCTGGACAAGTCGGCCGGTGAGGAATGCCCGAACCTTGTAACCGACAACACTTGCAAGATTTTTGAAGAACGGGTTGAGCGCGGATTTCCGGGCTGCGTGAGCTACACGTGTTTCGGGGCCGGGCAACGTGTCACACAGGATGTTTTTGGTGGCAAGAGTTGGCGGGAAGAACCGGCGCTAAAGGCCCGGATGGGTACGGCGCTCTCTGTACTGCGGCGAATCCATGAACAACTGGTTCTGTTGAAAGCGGCTCGAGAATTGCCGCTGACACCGGAACACGCCGCGCAAATACAAACCTTCGAAGCAACACTGTGTTCAAATGACACGTGGAGCGAAGAGACACTTTCCCGGTTTCCGATCGATAGAGTTGCCAGCGATATCAGCAACTGGATTCGGCAACTGCGCGGACTTGTGTCCTGACGCGCTATTTCGCGCAGCGGATACAAAAGGCCGCTGCCGGATCGACCTCAAGACGTTTTGCAGCAATGTCTTCGCCGCAGTCGACACAGTAACCGTAGTCCCCCTCATCCAGGCGTTTGAGCGCCGCTTCAATCCGCTGAATATCGGCGCGGCGCTGACGCTCGGAGGCTTGTGCCATGGCTTGTCCCTGGAGAGCGTCGATGCGGGAGAGCCGACCAACGGCCTGTTGGTCCAGCATGACGGTCGCGCGCGCGTCCTCGGAGATCTCGCTGAAGCTTTCGAGTTCTGCCTTCAGCCTGACCAGCGTTTCTCGAACCGCCGCATCGTTCATAGGGAAACCCTCCCGTCCTGGCAGTCAGTTTGACAGAACAGGACACGACATCACAAGGCAGTACGAAACTATTGGACTGTTGCCTAACGGGATACGTTTTACCGGATCAGCGCATTAGGCCGCGTGCGGTTTTTGCGCGACGACAAAAATGTTTTTGCCGAGCAAGTGCCGCACTCCAACAGCGTCGATTTTCTTGCTGAGAGGAAAGACGTACTTGTTGTAAAATTCATAGGAAGACGCTGAGCCGAGACCGCCCTCGACATCATAACCCACAAGCTTGACCACAAGGCTGGCAAAGAACCCCAAGCTTTCAACATAGTGGCAGTCTTTAATATTGAAGCCGGAAGTTTGGAGTTTGTGAATGAGGTCCCGCTTTGAATACCGGCGATAATGTCCGACAGACCTGTCCAATCCAGAGAACAGCAATTGGAATGCTGGAAGGTAGAGGACCAAGGTTCCGCCAGGCCGCAAAGCCTCAAAACAGTCTTTGATAGCTCCACTGTCATCTTCGATATGTTCAAGAACGTTGGAACTGTAAATGCCGTCAACCTGCTCTGGAAGATCGAGAAGACTGTTTGAGACCTGATACCCTCGATGGCGAAGCATTGACTGTGCGGTTTCGTCAATTTCGATGCACCGCGGACGCACAGCTGTCTGCTTGTGTACAAAGTCCAAAC
>CALDSI010000529.1 GCA_937911395.1 uncultured Labrenzia sp. | reverse complement strand
GTGACGCCGTTTTGGGTAAGAACAAACCGCACCGCATCGGGCAGCCCCTTGCCATATGCGGTTTTGTCGTGAAGCAAAGCAATATCTTGCCCAGCAAAAGTGTCTGCCAGGTATTGGCCGAGAACACCTGCCTGTTCATCATCTCGTGGCGCCAATCGGTAGATGCCCGGCCCAGGCCGTTCGTCGGTATATTTCGGCAGCGTTGTAGTCGGAGAGATCTGCACAATGCCAGCGCCAGCATAGATCTCACTTGCCGGTATCGACGCGCTGAAACACACGTGCCCCACCACCATCGACACTTCTCGGCCGATCAACTGGTTGGCGACCGCTATGGCCTGGGTTTCGTCACAGCCATCATCGACAATGTCGAGCACCAGGGGTTCGCCCAGGACACCGCCCGCCATATTGATATCGACGACCGCCTGTTCAGCCCCAGCCCTGATCTGCTGACCCAAGTCCTCAAACTGCCCTTTCATGGGGCCGGCCACCGCAATATGAATCTCAGCAGCAGCACTTAACGGCCAGCTGCAGAGGGTGGCTGCCATTATGCCTGCCAAGCCACGGATAATCTTCATTCTATTCTCCAGATCCATCCCTTGAGTGGCGCCGTAGGAACCATGGTCTTATGAAATCAATCGAAAGTTCAGAAAATTGCAAGGCTCGATTGGGTTTGATAGGCACACGCAACGACATATAACAAGATCACGACCGGATGCCATATCCGGACCATGGAGCATTGACCGCATGGCGACTTCAACCGGGATAGATCCCGCCGCCCAAAGCCTGACACTCGACAGCCAGACGTTTCGCGAAGCGATGAGCCGCATTGCCGCCGCTGTTCATATCGTCACCACCGATGGTGACGCCGGCCGGGCGGGCGGAACAGTGTCAGCTGCCTGTTCGGTCAGCGATGATCCCGCCAGCATTCTGATTTGCCTCAATCGTCAATCCCGCCTTCACGCTGCCGTCCTGAAAAACCGCTGCTTCTGCCTCAACACTCTGTCAGATGATCATCAGGAAATGTCTGATGTGTTTGCCGGCCGCGAAAGTGCGGACATGAGCGGACGATTTGCGCATGGCTCCTGGACAAACCTGGCGACCGGTTGCCCTGCCCTCGACACAGCACGGCTGAGCATTGATTGCGAAATTTTTACTGTATCCGAAGTCGGCACCCACTCTATTATCGTTGGCACCGTCACAGATTTGCGTATGACGGATCCTGGAAAGTCTTTGATCTATGTACGCCGGGGTTACAAAAGCCTCGACACATGAGCCGGGTCGGCGCAAACTCAAAGTCCTGCCTTTATTGAGTTTTCGCTGAAAGATATTTGATGACCGGTTCCAGAAACCTGATCACCGATGTGCCCGGCCTAAAAGTCGGCAACGCCTCCGATCCGGACCTGAAATCCGGCGCAACCGTACTTGTGCCGGATGAGCCTGCGGTCGCCTCGGTAGCGATCCAAGGCGGCGCACCGGGAACCCGGGAAATTGCGCTTCTGGAGCCGGAGCAAACCGTCGAAAAAATCGATGCGATTGTCCTCGCTGGAGGATCAGCTTTCGGTCTTGATGCCGGTGCGGGTGTTCAGGGGCGGCTTGCAGAACTGGGTTATGGCTATCAAGTGGGCCCCGTCCGCGTGCCGATCGTGCCGACAGCAATCCTCTTTGATCTCCTGAACGGTGGCAACAAAAGCTGGGGCCAAATGGCGCCGTACCGGGATCTCGGCCGCGCGGCGCTCGATTCCATCGGTCATGATTTTGTCCTTGGGTCCAATGGCGCCGGTATGGGCGCCACAACTGCAAACCTCAAAGGTGGCCTTGGGTCGGCCTCTGTGGTTCTGGAAAATGGTGTCACCATCGGCGCGATTGTTGCCGTCAATGCGCTTGGCCGCGCAACCATGGGCGAAACACCGCATTTCTGGGCGGCACCCTTCGAGGTTGGTGACGAATTCGGCGGACGCGGCATAACGCCAACGCTGCCAACCGACTGCACCACGGTTCGCACGAAGTTGGACGCGCTCGAAGCCGGGGCCAACACCACCATCGCAGCCGTTGCCACCGATGCGATTTTGACGAAGGGCGAAGCCAAACGCCTTGCCGTGATGGCGCATGACGGCCTGGCGCGCGCACTTTGGCCGGCACACACACCGCTCGACGGCGACCTCGTGTTCGCTTTGTCAACGGGGCAGCGCAAGCTGGAAAATGGCCTGGAGGACATGGTGCAAATGGGCGCTGCAGCCGCATCGTGCCTAGCAAGGGCAATTGCGCGTGGGATTTATCATGCAACACCAGCGGATGGCGACACGCTGCCGACATGGCAAGAGCGCTTCGGAGGTTAAGACCCACGCCCGGTTTTGAAAATCTAAGGAAAGGATTTGCGCGTACCCAAGACATGTGAAACACACAATAGGCTTTGCAGCATGTCCCTGTCTATTACCAAACTGACAACCAAGACGACCTTCC
>CALDSI010000528.1 GCA_937911395.1 uncultured Labrenzia sp. | reverse complement strand
CTGAACATCGCGGCAGGACTGGGTCTTGGCGGTAACGAAAGTTACCCGGATCTCTTTCAACCCTACGGCGGATTTCCAGATGGAGTTGATGTGATTGATGGGCATATCATCATGCCTGAACTGCCCGGCATCGGATTTGAGGGCAAGTCAGATCTGATCACGGTTATGCGGGAACTAGCTCAATGAGCTCCGTACCAAAATCAAGATGTTTGATATTTCAAGACATTAGCTTAAAAAGGGCTATTCGGGTTTTTGAGCGGGGATAGGCCAAAGTGGAAAAACGGAAACTGGGAGCCAATGGACCAGAGATAGGTGCGATTGGCTTTGGGGCCATGTCGTTCTCCGATATGTACGGACCAACGAATGAAAGAGAAAGCCACGCCATTCTCGACGCCTGCCGTGACCTTGGTGTAACTCACCTGGACACCGCAAATGTCTACGGCATGGGGAAATCGGAAACGGCGATTGGCACTTATCTGAAAGCCAATCCCGGCACGCAGGACGAATTTGTTATCGCAACAAAGGCCAGCATCACCCGGGATCCAGATGGGAACCGGAGTTTCGACAATTCGGCAGAGCACTTGGAAAGTGAACTGGACAAGTCTCTAAAGCGGCTCGGTCTGGAATATGTGGACCTGTTCTACGCCCATCGCCGTGATCCGCGTTTCAGCCCGGAAGAAACGGCTGCCAATCTTGGCCGGCTGGTAGAAAAGGGCAAAGCCCGCGCAATCGGCTTGTCGGAAGTGGCACCTTCGACCCTTCGGCGCGCCATGAAAGCCTTTCCAATTGCCGCCGTTCAGTCGGAGTATTCCCTTTCAACTCGGTTTCCAGACCTCGGACTGGTTCAAACCTGCGCTGAACTCGGGGTGGCCATGGTCGCGTTTTCTCCGGTTGGCCGCTCGCTGTTGACGGACAACCCCATTCCAAGCGACCGGATTCCAGATCTGCCATTTCTCGTCGGAAATCCGCGTTTTATTGAGCCGAACCTGACCGAAAATCTCAGGATCTTGCAGAGTTTCCGGCATCTCGCATCTGAGATGGGCACAACAGCGGCGGGGCTGGCCAATGCCTGGCTGTTGACACGCGGTCCGCATGTGATCCCGATCCCAGGCACACGAACAGTAGATCACTTGAAGGAATGCATATCCGGGGCATCCCTCGTCCTGTCCGCAGCTGATCTGGACCGTATCGAAACCGTTCTCCCAGTTGGATGGGCTCATGGCGATCGCTATTCAGACGCCCAATGGATCGGACCAGAACGATATTGTTGAAGAAGGACGGCTTCGGCAAATGTCTAAGGATCTAATGAAGATCAACGTGACAGAGATATAGTAGTCAGAGCTCGCTACCCTCGGCAAAACAATTAGCCGAGAGTACAGTTCTGTCGGTACCCTTCTTCGGATGTTGTAAGACATGGGACGCTCTAAGAAGCCGCTGCCTTCCAGGTTCCGTAGACATGAGAATTGGCGGCTAGAGGCCACTACATAATCGGATGCCGCATCTCCAAAAAAGACCAGATTGAGCGGGTCAGTCGATTGGTGTGCTTGTTGTTCCGGAACAACGTGATTTCCAATGGAACAGACCATTCAGGCCGCCCGGTCTGCACCAGTGCTCCAGACCGGATATCCTGCGCGACAAGTGTTTCAGGCAACCAAGCGACACCCATCCCGTCGCGCGCACGGATCCTCAATGCGCCTGCCATGGCATTTTCGTAAACGACCCGCAAACGCTCCTGGATTTTTTCTTGTTCAAACAGAGACCCAAGATGCTGGCCGATTGGCGCCTCGTCACCAAAGCGTAGAAACGGCAATTCTAAAAGGCCTGAATTCAGATCGAAGAGCGGGGCACCGTCAGGCGTCGGTTTCGACACCGGGATCAACGTGTCCTGACCGATTTTCAGGGTCTCAAGCGGCAGTGCGTTGCTGCGCGCCATTCGGCGGCCGGTGTCACAATAGCGGACGTGCGCACTCTCATAAGCGATTACAAAATCGACATCGCCATTTTGCAGATCCCGCAAGCAGTTTGGCAAATCGTCCGCCCGAAGGCGTGACATGATGGGACCATAGGTTTCCTCAAAACTCTGTAGCCAAGTAGGATAAAACCGCCAGCCGATAGAATGCTGGGCGCCGAAAGTCACCACATACTTGTCAGGCAAGGACTGGGCCTCAAGCAACTGGCTCCGTTCGTGCTCGACCCGGTCCAGCGCCTGTGTGCCTGCCTCCAGCATTTGCAAGCCAGCCGGTGTTAGGCGTACAGGCTGACGGGATCTATCTACCAATGTCACGCCGACCCAAGCTTCAAGCGAACGAATGCGTCGGCTGAATGCTGACTGACTCAGATTGCACAGTTGCGCGGCCTGGGAGAAGTTACCCGTCTGGCTCAGGCGAAGAAGGTCCCGGAAAAGATAGAGATCCATATCAGAATAATGCAAAATTTGCATAATGTAATGCAACCATAAAATTGGACGACCTCCTCTTATTGCCTCATTCTTGATCGTGAGGAAAAACTAAGCAGGTCGAGCCAATGTCCGTTGCAACAATAAATTTCAAGACCAAGCCACGTATTGATTTTGAGCCGTTTCCACGCATTAGCCTATGCCACCAACCAACACCGATCGAGGAGATGCCCCGCCTAACGGCTCATCTGAATGGGCCCAAACTGTTCATCAAACGAGATGATTGCACCGGACTTGCAACAGGGGGCAACAAAACCCGCAAGCTCGAGTTCTTGATGGGAGATGCTCTCCGTGAAAACGCCGACATGGTCGTTACTCAAGGTGCCGTCCAATCCAATCATGTCCGCCAAACCGCTGCCGCCGCGTGCCGATTGGGCCTGGATTGCCACGTTCTTTTGGAGCGCCGTGTCCCAGACCGGGATCCCGCTTACGAGGAGACAGTTAATGTGTTTCTCGACAAGCTGTTTGGCGTCACCTACGAGTTTCGCCCAGACGGCCTGGACATGAACGCGGAAGCGGAAGCGGTCACGGAGCGTCTGCGCGCGGAAGGTCGGCGGCCTTACTTCATCCCCGGTGGAGGATCAAATGCAATCGGCGCTCTGGGTTATGCCAGCTGTGCCCAGGAAATCGCGGACCAGTGCGCTGAAACGAACCAAGTCTTCCAATGGTTGGTGATGGGCACGGGAAGCTCGGGCACGCAAGCCGGCCTGGTCGCAGGATTTCACATTCTGGAATACGACCTCCCCGTTATGGGTGTCAGTGTGCGCCAGCCACACGACCGGCAAGTCGCTGCCGTGCAGGCCACAACCGAAAAAACACTCAAAAAACTGAGCGGCACATCCATCGAAAAGGAGAAGATCCTCGTCGACGATGGGTATGTCGGAGAAGGCTACGGCTTGCCAGCTGAAACCACCCTTGAAGCCATTCACCTGACCGCGCGTCAGGAAGGGATTCTTCTGGACCCGGTCTACTCGGCCAAGGGCATGGCAGGCCTGATTGGACTTATCAGGAAAGGCTTCTTCTCACCGGATGATAATGTCCTCTTTTTGCATACAGGCGGATCAACATCCCTATTCGCTTATGAAAATCAGATACTTGGGAGCATGGGCTAACCGGGAAAACCGGAACCCGATGAACAAAAAGCCGCAAAAAACCGGCACCTTTCACCAGAGGAGTTGAACATGAACACGAGTTTGAGAAGCATAACACTAGCCACGGCAATCAGCGTATTGACGCTGCCGGCATTTGCGGCCGAGGAAGTGAAAATCGGTGTCCCGAGTTGGACCGGGGCGCAAGCGATAGCCCACCTTTTGGGCGCTGTGGTGGAGATGCGGATCGGTGGTAAAGCCGAAATGGTCCCGGGCAACAATGCGACCATTTTCCAGGCCATGGATCAAGGCAAAGGAGACATTGACGTTCACCCGGATGTCTGGCTGCCAAATCAGGAGAGCTTTACCAAGAAATACGTCGATGAAGCTGGAACAGTGACCCTGTCTTCGAACCCCTACGAGGGCAACCAAGGTTTCTGCGTTTCTAAAGATTTTGGTGAGGCCAACAGCATCACGGATATCGCCGACCTTGGCCGCCCAGACGTTGCAGCAATGATGGACAGTGATGGCAACGGCAAAGGAGAAATGTGGATCGGAGCACCCGGCTGGGCTTCAGCGAATGTGAATGAAGTCAAGGTGCGCGACTATGGCCTGATGGACTTCATCGAGCCAATCCGGGCAGAAGAGAGCGTCAAGACTGCGCGGGTTAAGGACTCCATTGCAAAGGGCGAAGGCTATGCCTTCTATTGCTACAAACCTCACGCCATCTGGTACATGTTTGACGTCAAAATGCTGACAGAACCGGCTTACGACCCGGCAAAATATGTCATGGTTCAACCCTCTGATGATGCGGACTGGTTCAACAAGTCGAATGTGGCCACCAAAGATGCCTTGAAGAAGGTTCAGATTGCCTGGTCGAACTCGCTAGCAGACAGATCCCCGGCGATAGCAGAGTTTTTCGCAAACTTCTCGTTGAATGCCGACGATGTCAGCAATTTCGCATATGAGATCAGCGGCAAGGGCCGGGAGCCAGCAGACGTTGCGAAGGAGTGGGTCGAGGCAAATCCAGACCGGGTTGATGAATGGCTGGGTCTTTGAACTCCCAATCTTGATATTCATGGTGCCGGCTGAGCCGGCACCATCCGCTTTCTAGTATTGCAATTGGCGTCAACAATTCGGGACCTGACCAGATATGAACGGCGACACCGTCATTGAAATCTCCAATGTCTGGAAAATCTTCGGCGCGAACTCGGACGCCGCCCTGTCCGCGGTCCGCGATGACGGATTGTCCAAAGCAGAGGTTTTGGATCGGTGGAACGCGGTTGTGGGTGTCGCGGATGTCCGCATGTCTGTAAATCGTGGTGAGATTTACTGCATAATGGGGTTGTGAGGAAGGGGAAAGTCGACATTGGTTCGGCAATTAAGTCTGATAAAGGCACCGACCGATGGGAAAATACTGATCGAAGGAACAGATGTCGTAGGGTTAGGACCGGCAGACCTGCAGTCGTTCCGTAACCGGAAGATCGGCATGGTTTTTCAAAACTTTGCCCTGATGCCGCACCGCTCAGTTCTCGACAATGTTGCCATGCCTCTTGAAATCCGCGGTGTTCCCAAGAACGAGCGGATGCGTCAGGCAGCCTCCTTTCTTGATATTGTTGAGCTTGGCGCCTGGGGCGCAAAATATGCACATGAACTCTCAGGAGGAATGCAGCAGCGGGTGGGACTGGCGCGAGCACTGGCGGCAAATCCGGATGTGCTTTTGATGGATGAGCCATTCAGCGCCCTGGATCCACTTATCCGGCGGCAACTGCAAGACGAATTTATCCGGCTGAGCAAGATCTTGAAGAAAACCACAGTGTTCATCACACATGACTTGGATGAAGCCGTGCGCATCGGGGACCGTATTGCGATCATGCGGGACGGCCGCGTCGTGCAAATGGGCACAGCCGAGGACATTGTGATGCATCCGGCCGATGATTATGTGGCCGACTTTGTCGCCGGCATTTCAAGGCTCAAGGTGGTCCGCGCGCACGCTGTGATGCGGCCAATCTCTGAATACGAAACCGACCATGGGCCGGCACCGGAAGGTGCGCCGCGCGTTGATGAGGGAGAAACTCTCAGTACGCTGATCAACATGGCTATCGATACGGGCGAAGCCATTCTGGTTGAGGACCAAGGCACACTTGTTGGGGCAATCACCCGAGCCGACATTTTAAGGACGGTGATCGAGGGGACAGAGGTATCATGATGGATCATCTCAACACCTCGATAGAAGATACCGAAGCCGAAGCGGCCCGGATCTATGATGAAGAACGGCGACAAAACATTGCCAGGTTCGTCCGCACCAGCCCTGACTATTACATAGAGAATTTCAACAGGATCGGCGCCCGATCACGCTTCACCCCGACCCTGAACCTCATGGCGGGGCTGTTTGGCCCCGTCTGGTTCGGCGCTCGAGGTCTATGGTCCTGGGCGCTGCCCTTCCTGATCCTTGAAACGGTTGCGATTGTTCAAATTGCGCGGGGGCTGTTCGGTGACCTTGCCGCCGAAGCTATGGCACGGATCGCGTCTATTGAGGGCACCCTGGAACTGCGCCGCAAACAGCTTGCCGCGGCGATCGAAAGCGGCTCTGACAAGGTGGAGGTCTATCAGCGCACGGTCGCGTCTCTGGAAGCCAACATAGGCGGTATTCGGGCGGAAGCCCAGGCACTGGCAGATCAGGGGATCTGGATCGCCCTTGCAGGCGTGGTACTTCTCATTCTGGTGAAGGCAGTCGAAGCCGTGGTCGCAAACTCGGCACTGGAGTCCAGGTTTTCCGAATGGCTGTCTGACAATACGATCCGGTCCGGGATGCCAGGCTCGCAGATAGCTTTCAGCGCTGTCTTCATGTTCGTAATCGTGCTGGCGTCTGTCCTGCACTACAGTTTTCCGGATCGCTTTTCACTGCTGTCCGCCTTCCCGACCGACCCGGATATTC
>CALDSI010000527.1 GCA_937911395.1 uncultured Labrenzia sp. | reverse complement strand
TCACGCTCCAACTGGCGCATCATGCGAACCTGATAGCCAAAGTCTTCCATTCCCTGCAGATGCGTCATGGAAATCGCGAGCGTCTGCAAATAGTTGTTTCGCAAGACCAGGTCGGCGACCTCATCGGTCATGTGAGCCAGCAGTTCATTGCGCTGCTCGATGTCGAGTTTGCCTGCCTTTACAGCGGCTCCGAGGGCGATCTTGATATTGACCTCCATGTCCGAAGAATTCACCCCGGCGGAATTGTCGATCGCATCGGAGTTACAACGGCCGCCCCTCTTGTTAAATTCGATCCGCGCAAGCTGGGTCAGGCCAAGATTGGCGCCTTCGCCGATGACCTTTGCGCCAAGTTGTGGCGCGGTGATCCGGATATGATCGTTCGCCCGATCGCCAGCGTCGGCATCCGTTTCAGTCGTCGCCCGGATGTACGTGCCGATGCCGCCAAACCAGAGCAAGTCCACTTTCATTCTCAGGATTGCCATCATGACTTCCTGAGGCGTTGCCGTTGCCTTGTCGAGGTTGATAAGAGCGCGGATCTCTGGTGACAGCGGGATCGACTTCAGCTGCCGTGAGAAGATGCCGCCGCCTTTAGAAATCAGGCTCGTGTCGTAGTCTTTCCAGGACGAGCGGCCCATATCGAACAGGCGTTTCCGCTCGTCCCATGTTTTCGCTGGATCCGGGTCCGGGTCGATGAAGATGTCCCGGTGGTCGAAGGCAGCAACCAGTTTTGTCGCTTTCGAGAGCAGCATCCCGTTGCCGAACACATCGCCGGACATATCGCCAACACCGGCGGCGGTGAACGGTTCGGTTTGGATGTCCCGGTTCATTTCCCGGAAGTGGCGTTTGACCGCCTCCCAGGCACCCCGGGCTGTGATCCCCATCTTCTTGTGGTCATATCCGGCAGAGCCGCCGGATGCGAACGCATCACCGAGCCAGAAATCCCGGCCTTCAGAAATGGCATTGGCCGTATCGGAGAAGGTTGCGGTCCCTTTATCCGCGGCCACGACCAGATAAGGATCGTCGCCGTCAAATCGCGTGACCCGATCCGGTGGCAGGATCTTGTCTTCATCCAGATTGTCGGTGACATCGAGAAGTGCGTTGATGAAGATCTTGTAGCTCTCGGTGCCCTCTTTGAACCAGGCCTCGCGGTCGCTCGCCGGCGGCAACTGCTTTGGAACAAAGCCGCCTTTGGCACCGACCGGAACGATCACGGCATTCTTGACCTGCTGCGCCTTCACAAGGCCCAGCACCTCGGTGCGGAAGTCCTGCGGCCTGTCGGACCAGCGCAAACCGCCACGTGCAACCATGCCGAACCGCAGGTGGACCCCTTCAACGCGCGGGCTGTATACGAAAATCTCGCGGAACGGACGTGGTTGCGGCAGTTCGTCAATCTTCTGGCTCTCAATCTTGAAGGCAAAGGTTGCCTTGGGGTGGCCGCCCTGATCAAGCTGATAGAAGTTTGTGCGCAGGATCGATTCAATCACATTCTTGAACCGCCGCAAGATGCGGTCGTCGTCCAGACTGGAAACATCTTCCAAAGCGGCAGAGAACTCGCCTTCAAGTCGCTCCTCGCCTGCAGCGCGGTCTTCTTTCGATGTGTTCGGGTTAAAGCGCAGATGGAACAAGTCGACCAGAGTTGAGGCGATGGCCGGGTAGTTGTTCAGCGTCGACCACATGTAGTCTTCGGAGAACCGGATACCGGCCTGCCGCAGGTATTTTGACAGGGCCCTCAGGATTGCAACATCGCGCCAGGCGAGACTGGCACTCATGACAAGACGGTTGTACCCGTCATCTTCGGCCCGTCCGGTCCAGACAGCCATATACATGCTTTCCAGCCGGCTCTGCAGAGCATCGCTGAAATCGATGCTGTCCCCAGTGTGCGCTTCAAGGGTCATCTCGTGGAGATAAGAGAACGGTGCGTTTGTCGGAGTGATCCGATAGGTCCGTTCATTGATGACCTTGAAACCCATGTTCTCCAGCAGTGGAACGCGGGCGGACAGCGGGATTGGCGCACCTCGGTGATAGACTTTGAGCGCCAGCCGGTTGTCCTTTGTGCCGACCGGGCGGTGGAAGGTGATGGTGGTGCTGCGGGTGTCGCTCAGGGTTTCGAGCTGAACGATGTCGAACAGCGCGGACTGGGCATTATAGACTTCCTTGTAGCCGCCGTGGAACGCGAGCGCGTAGCGGTCGGCGAGCTGGCGGGCCTGGGCGGGTGCAAATTCTGCGGCAAGTGCACCCCGCACTGCGTCCGGCCAGTTTCTGACCATGTCTGCAACGGCGGCTTCAAGTTCTTCTTGTGGTGGAGTTGGCGTTTCTCCCTTGTCGCGGCCAACGATATAATGAACCCGCGCAAGCGGACCTTCCGGATAAGTCACGTACCAGGCAGAAAGACGCCCCTCGTACACTGAAGCCAGGTATGTCCCGACATTCAACCGGACTTCGGTGGTGTAGCGGTCCCGCGGTACGAACACCAGAATCGATACATAGCGATCAAACTTGTCCGGGCGTGATAGCACGCGGATGCGCGGCCGTTCGTCCAGTTGAAGGATGGCTGTCGCGAAGTCAAAAAGACGGTCGCGGTCGATCTGGAACAGCTCATCGCGTGGGAAGGCTTCCAAAACGTTTCTGAGCGCCCGTCCAGAGTGGCTTTCTGAATGATACCCAGCTCGCGCCAGGACACTGGCAACCTTGCGGCGCAGGAACGGGATGGTGCTGACCGGCTCGGTGTAAGCAGTTGATGCAAAAAGGCCGACAATGCGGAGTTCTCCGATCATGTTGCCGTCGTCATCGTAGAGCTTGGCCCCGACATAGTCCATGTGGACCCGGCGGTGCACCGTGCTCTTCACATTAGCCTTTGCGATGATCAACGGCTCGGGTTTCTTAAGGAACTCTCGGATTTCCGGGGTGATCTGAACAAACTCGGAGCCGCGGCGCAGCACGCGAACTTCAGGGTCGGTCAAAAGGCCAAGGCCGGTCCCTTCGTGGGGGGAAAGTTCACCTTCTTCAACGCCGCCTTCGAACTTGTATTCCCGCATGCCGAGGAAAATGAAATTGTCCTTTTCCATCCACTCCAGGAAATGGATAGCTTCCCACAATTCATCACTGCTGCCCAAGATTTGTGTGGTTTTGTAAGTATCAATCGCTTCGCCGAGGCGTTCCTGCATCGGTTTGAAATCGTTCACAACAGAGCGAACGTTGTTCAGAACTGTGTTGAGCCTTGCTTCCAGCGCTTCGCGCTGTTCGGCATCGTCAATACGGGTGACGTGAATATGGATCAGGCTTTCCTGCCGGTCCTTGCGTTTCGCCGGTTTCTTCCGGCCGATGGCGGAGATCAGAGTCCCCTTGTCATCCCGTTCCACGATGAAAATCGGATGCAGAACCAGGTGCACTTCCAGCTTGCTGCCCTGCAGCTCGTCCATCACCGAGTCGACCAGGAACGGCATGTTGTCGTTGACGACTTCGATAACCGTCAGGTTTTTGGATTTGCCGCCCTTTGTCTTCAAACTCGGATCGGAAATGCTCACCCGGTGTGTGCCCAGATCGTGAGACTGAAAATCCTGCCATGCATCCATGGCGAACCCGGTCAGCTCCTCCGCGGAGTAGGTCACCAGATCTTCGGCCGCGCCCCGGTCATAAAAGGCGTTGACGAATTCAGCGAGATTGGGATCTTTCTTGGAGAGTTTCTGGTGGACCGCGTCGATCAGCTTGAGTTTTTCGACGTCGTGCTTGTCGGGCATTTTTTTCCCCTTGGGCGGTCATTTGGTTTGGCTCAGCCGCGTGCTATCGTTTTATATTCGCGACACAATTGTTTCAGGACGGGAGGCCCGAATTGTCAAGTAAAGTCACTGCCTTGCAAATCGATTCAAATGTAACATTAAGTGAAAAAACGCAGGCCTATTTCGATTTGTGCCAAGAAAAGCTCGGCCTGGTTCCGAACGTGCTCCAGGCTTATGCCTTTGATGACGCCAAGCTGCGCGCTTTCACCGACATGTACAACGACCTCATGCTTGCGGATTGCGGACTGAGCAAGCTTGAGAGAGAGATGATTGCCGTTGCGGTATCCTCCGTCAATCGCTGTTTTTATTGCCTCACAGCTCATGGTGCGGCCGTGCGTGAATTGTCCGGTGATCCGGTGCTCGGTGAGCTCATGGTGATGAACTATCGTGTCGCTGATTTGACAGCCCGCCAGCGCGCCATGCTCGATTTTGCCGTTAAGTTGACGGAAAAGCCGGCGGAAATCCTGGAAAGCGATCGGCAGGGCTTACGCGATGCCGGGTTCAGTGACCGTGACATCTGGGATATTGCCTCCGTTGCTGCCTTCTTCAACATGACCAACCGGGTGGCTGCTGCCAGCGACATGCGCCCGAATGATGAGTATCACTCAATGGCCCGTTGAGGTCTTTGGGTACGCCGAACCGGTGACAAAACCCACGATTGGGTGTATGACCCACTCGTTTTTCAGTTCTCGTACTTGAGGAGAGGAGCGGGTCATGACCGCGCGCATATTTATTGATGGTGAAGCTGGCACGACGGGTTTGCAAATCCGCGAGCGCCTCGCCATGCGCCGCGACATAGAGCTGCTCTCCATTCCGGAAGACAGCCGGAAGGACCCGGCTGCCCGGAAAGACTACCTGAACAAGGCAGATGTTGCGATCCTGTGCCTGCCGGATGCCGCGGCAAAGGAAAGTGTTGCGCTCGTCGAGAACGATACGACACGGATAATTGATGCATCCAGCGCCCATCGGGTTGCTGATGGCTGGGCCTACGGTTTTGCTGAAATGGATGCCGGCCAGGCGGACATCATTGCAGCTGCCATGCGGGTCGCCAATCCGGGCTGCTGGCCGCAGGGGCTCATCGCTGCAGTGCGCCCGCTGATTGCTGGTGGTCTCCTCCCGGCCGATTTCCCGGTTACCGTGAACGGGATTTCCGGATATTCCGGTGGTGGCAAGGGCATGATTGCGGATTATGACGCCAAAGGCGCCAGTGCCAACATGTTTGCCCCGTATGCGCTGAGCTTCAACCATAAGCACCTGCCGGAAATGACCGAGTACGGTCTTTTGGACAGCGCGCCGCTGTTCACTCCGGCTGTCGGTAACTACTACAAGGGCATGTTGACCGTGGTGCCGCTCAATCTCGCACGCTTGGACAAGGTTCCGACTGGCGAGCAGATACACGCTGCTCTGGCCGACCACTTCACAGCGGCCCATGGCGGTTTTGTAGATGTTGCACCTTTGGACGGCATTGAGCGCTCAGATGACCTGGATCCGCAGGCTTTGAACGACACCAACCGGCTGCGGCTGCATGTTTTTGCAAATGACGCGCGCGCCCAGGCCGCCATCATTGCCGTTTACGACAACCTCGGCAAAGGCGCGTCGGGAGCAGCCGTCCAGAACCTCAATCTCATGCTCGGTGTTGATCAGACCACAAGTCTTGCTGCTTGAGGTGATCGGGCCAGAACCCGTTTTCAGGAGAGGAAACCATGGAAAAATTCGAGACCCTCACCGGGGTCGCAGCACCGATGCCGATCGTCAATATCGACACGGATATGATCATCCCGAAGCAGTTCTTGAAGACGATCAAGCGCACCGGTCTCGGCACCGCGCTGTTTCATGAAATGCGCACCAATGACGACGGGTCTGAAAACGTCGACTTCGTTTTGAACAAGGCAGCGTACCGTGATGCCAAGATCCTGATCGCCGGTGACAACTTCGGTTGCGGCTCATCGCGGGAACACGCTCCATGGGCGTTGCTGGATTTCGGTATCCGTTGCGTGATCTCCACGTCGTTTGCCGATATCTTCTACAACAACTGTTTCAAGAACGGTATTCTGCCGATCCAGGTCTCCGAAGACGAATTGGAAACGCTGCTGCACGCTGCAGAGCGCGGTGCAAACTTCACCCTGACGATCGATCTGGAAAACCAGGAGATCAAGGGTCTGGAGAGCGGCGACATTGCCTTCAAGATCGACTACTTCCGCAAGCATTGCCTGATCAACGGTCTCGACGACATTGGCCTGACTATGGAAAAAGCCGGTCAGATCGACACCTTCGAAGACAAGTTGAGCGAAAGCCGTCCCTGGGTCTAATCGCCATCTGGTCTACTCAAATTCATAAGCCCGGTGCCATGCGCCGGGCTTTTTGTTGGAGTGAGTAGTACTCTAACTCCGCACCTCCATGCGGCAGCCCGGAGACACCTTTGACAGAATGAGCCGCATGTGCTGCGGAGAAACTGCGACGCAGCCTTCCGTCGGCCGGTAATCCTCCCGGGCGATATGGAAGAAGATGGCACTGCCCTTGCCCTTAACCGGTGGATACATGTTGCAATCCAGGACGACCACGATGTCGTACAGCCGGTCATCACGCCACATTTTCTCGTGACTGGCCTGAAACGGTAAATTCACCAGACGATTGTAGCGGGGATGGCCCGCATCATCGCACCAGCCGAGTTCGGGCTTCAAAACTCCAAGTGGAAGAACCGTTTGCGGCCTTCGGCCTTTGTCAGCGCGATAGTAGACATGCAGGAGTTCGAAGGTCCCGGTCGGGGTCGCTCCGTCCCCTTCCCGCTTGCGTGTGATGATGCCGGAACGGCCCAATGCACACGGAACCGTGATCGATCCACATCGCAGAAGTCCCTTGGTCCGGTCGCGCGGCAATGCGTGAACCTCAAGGATATCTGCCGGTTTTGTGAGCTCCTGCATGGGTTATCCCGCTTTTTTGTTTAGTACCGTGAAAGGTCTTGATAAACCGGAGCTAAAGCCCGCGTGAAGAAGAATTGACGTGAGCCTGCTTGTAAGGCGACACTTTCCCGCGCACATAGGAACGGCAACGCGCTTGTGTACATTCCACAAACCCGCGTGATCACTGAAGATTTTTTGGCGAGGACCCGACAAGATGACCGCCCGCACCATTTTGATTGTCGATGATGATACTGAACTGCGCGAAGCGCTTGTCGAACAATTGTCCCTTTACGACGAGTTTGAAACACTTCAAGCGGACACTGCGACTTCCGGAATTGGGATGGCCAAGGAAGAGCACATCGATCTTCTTTTGATGGACGTCGGCTTGCCGGACATTGATGGCCGTGAAGCAGTCAAGCTCCTGCGCAAGAACGGGTTCAAGGCTCCGATCATTATGCTCACCGGCCACGACGGGGACAGCGACACGATCCTCGGCCTTGAGGCTGGCGCCAATGACTATGTAACCAAGCCGTTCAAGTTCGCTGTGTTGCTTGCCCGTGTCCGCGCCCATTTGCGTCAGCATGAGCAGAGCGAAGATGCGACATTCGCTATCGGCCGCTACTCCTTCCGCCCGGCTGCAAAGGTCATGCAGGAAGACAACGGCTCGAAGGTGCGCCTCACTGAAAAGGAGACTTCGATCCTGAAGTTCCTGTACCGCGCCGGCGAAAAGCCGGTCACGAGGGATGTGCTTTTGCACGAAGTGTGGGGCTACAACTCCGGCGTCACGACCCTCACTCTGGAAACGCATATCTACCGGTTGCGTCAGAAGATCGAGCGGGATCCGTCCAATGCCGAGCTACTGGTGACAGAGGCAGGCGGCTACAAGCTCGTCCCTTGAGCCACAGACTTGTTTGTGAAGCGCATATTCGCTTGGACAGACACGATCAATCAGCGTAAATCTTGGGCATGAGCCTTGCCCAAGACATAGCGATCCTCAAAAAGATACCGATGTTTTCGGACTTTCAGGACGATCAGCTTCGCCTGCTCGCCTTCAGTGCCGAGAGCATGGATTACAGCGCCGGTCTGCGCCTCTTCGATCAGGATGAGCGGGCGGACGGCGGACTTGTGATCACCGATGGTCTGGTGACGCTGTCAACGCGTGGCGAAGACGGCTTTGAAGAAGTCGACAAGGTCGGTCCGGGAACGCTTTTGGGCGAAAGCGCGCTGCTGGTGGAAACCAAGCGTCCCTGCCGCGCAGAAGCTGCCGAACCTGTCCGGATCATCCGTATCCGCAGAGCTCTTTTCAAACGCATGGTGTCCGAATACCCGGAACTGGCGCAACGTCTGTTCGATCAGCGGGCCGCCCGGTTCCGCACGACCATGGGTCGTTTGAAGCCCATCGGCGATAAAATGGCCGAACTGGAACAGCTCAATGCAGAGCGCCGGGCAAAAGAAGAGGGCTGAGCCCGCTTTTTCCCTAGCCTTAAACCATCGCCATGACCCGGCTTGGGCCACCAGTGCCGCCACGGTTTTTTGGAGCGCCGACAATGAGTGTTGCGCCGCTCGGCGGCAACGCATCAAGATTGGCGATGCATTCCAGACCCCAGCGGCCAGATGGAAGCCAGGCGTAATGGACGGCAAAATCCTTCGAAATCCCATGATCGAGTGACAGGCTGTCAACGGCAAGCCCGGTAACGTCGGCTTCTTCCATCAGCATTTGAACGGCTTCCAAGTGAAAGCCGGGAAAATGCATGACACCATCGGCATCTGCATTGCGGAACATGTCTGAAGACGCATGTGCACTCCAGCCAGAGTTCATCGCAACACACGCTCCGTCCGGAATGTCTCCGTTTGCCGAAATCCAAGCCTTGAGATCGTCCGGAGTGACTTGCACGTCCGGGTTATCAGCGGCGCGTTCCTTGATGTCGATGATACAGAGGGGCGTAACCAGTTTGTCGACGGGGATCTCGGCAACGGATTGCCCATCTGCGGAAAAATGCAGCGGTGCATCCAGATGCGTACCGGTATGCTCATCGATTGTCAGGCTGTAGAGATTGTAGCCGTCCTTGGCGAAATCGAAGATTTTATTTGCCCTGTATCCGGGCTCTCCGCCAAATGTTGGAAAGTCTTCAGAGAGTTCGTGCGTGAGATCCAGGATTTGCGCTGGTGTCTGCGCCATTGCCGGAAGAGCGCCTGCAACAGAGGTCGCCGCCGCAACGCTGGCTCCAGCCGCTGCAGCCCTGAAAACATCGCGCCGGGACAGCATTTTGTCTTTCACCGATTTGATGACGCAAAGATCGCACATGGCTTAGTTCTCCGGTTCCGTGTTGGGTTTGTAATCAGTGTGCGAGGGTCCGTGCTTTTCGGCAAGTGACAAGTCGATAGGAACCAACTGGCAGCGCGCATGACCATTCGAACATGCGTCTTGTTCTCTCTTATAAATTGCAATACCGTTCTGTTAAATTTATAGGAGAATTTGATGGTCAGCCGGGTGACCACGGTGGCCTTCCAGGGCATAGAGGCGGTTCCGGTCGACGTGCAAGTGCATGTCGGCCCGGGTATGGTCGCCTTTACGATCGTGGGTTTGCCGGACAAGGCGGTGGCAGAAAGCCGGGAGCGGGTCCGTGCGGCTTTGTCTGCGTCTGGTCTCGCGCTTCCAGCTAAGCGTGTCACGGTCAATCTGGCACCGGCGGACCTTCCAAAAGAGGGCTCCCATTACGATCTCCCGATTGCGCTCGGGGTGATGGCGGCCATAGGTGCAATTCCGGCGGAGTTCTTGGAAAACTACGTCATTCTGGGCGAATTGGCGCTGGACGGCACTCTTGCTCCAGTCGCGGGCGTCTTGCCGGCTGCGATGGGGGCGAATGCTCTCGAAAAAGGGTTGATCTGTCCGTTTGAATGCGGCGGAGAAGCTGCTTGGGCGGACAGTGAGATGGACATCCTGGCGCCGCGGTCCCTGATACAGCTCGCCAATCATTTCAAGGGAACGCAGGTCCTCTCCAGACCTGCAGCCAAACTCCGGGGCGATCCGCAAGGCATTCCGGATCTTGCAGATGTAAAGGGTCAGGAAAGTGCCAAGCGCGCTTTGGAGATCGCGGCGGCCGGTGGCCATAATCTGTTGATGGTCGGACCTCCGGGGTCTGGCAAATCCATGCTGGCCAGCCGTTTGCCCTCCATTCTACCGCCGCTCACCCCGCGCGAACTTCTCGAAGTCTCCATGATCGCCTCGCTGGCAGGCGAACTTGCGGATGGCAAACTGTCCGACCGACGCCCGTTTCGGGCACCGCACCACTCCGCTTCCATGGCAGCGCTTGTCGGCGGTGGCTTGCGGGCCAAACCTGGTGAAGTCTCGCTGGCTCACAATGGGGTTCTGTTTCTGGACGAGCTACCCGAGTTCAATCCACAGGTGCTCGACAGTCTCCGCCAGCCGCTGGAAACGGGAGAGGCCATTATTGCGCGGGCCAACCACCGGGTGACTTATCCGGCGCGCATCCAGATGGTGGCGGCGATGAACCCCTGCCGGTGCGGCCATGCCGGGGAACCGGGACACCAATGCCGGCGCGGCGAACGATGCGTGACCGAATATCAAGCCCGGATATCAGGGCCGTTTCTGGACCGCATTGATTTGAGGATAGAGGTCCCTGCTGTCACGGCAGCCGATCTGATTGGCCCGGCAGACAGTGAACCGTCTTCAGAGGTCGCGAAGCGCGTTCTGGTGGCCCGCAAGCTTCAGGAACAGCGGTTTTTCGATCTCGGGGTTGCGGCGCGGACCAACGCGCAAGCCCCGGCCTCCGTGGTTGAAAAGATGGCGCAACCGGATGCCAAGGGTCTGGCCTTCTTGCGCGATGCTGCCGAGACATTGCAGCTTTCGGCCCGTGGTTATCACCGGGTGCTGAAACTTGCCCGGACCCTCGCCGATCTGGACGGTCTTGAGACGGTTGCCCGGATACACCTTGCAGAAGCTCTCAGTTATCGGGGCCAGGATCTCTCACGGCGCGCAGCGTAATCGAACCGGCTCGCTTTCCTTGTATTCGTCCGGACGCCGTCCCATGTCATGTCTTGCACTCAAATTCGGAGGATGACGTATGCTGGTGACGACAACGCCGACCATTCAGGGCAAGGATCTCGACTACAAGGGCCTGGTGACTGGCGAGGCCATCCTCGGCGCGAACTTGTTCAAGGATATTTTCGCCGGTATTCGCGACATTGTCGGCGGCCGGTCTGCAGCCTATGAAGAAGAGCTTGCCAAGGCCCGCCAGATCGCAGTGGAAGAAATGTGCCAACAGGCACAACGGCTTGGTGGCAACGCGGTGATTGGCGTTGATATCGATTATGAAACTGTGGGCCAGAACGGTTCCATGCTGATGGTGAGTGCGACCGGTACCGCTGTCACAATGCGATGATGCCGGACCCCGTAGATCAACAGTTTCAGATTGTGTCCGGCTTTCCCGAAAGTCAGCGGGAGACAGCCGTTGCCTTGTTCTGGCAAGCGTTTTCCGGAAAGCTCGGCAAGATCCTGGCCCCGGACGATAAGGCGCTCTCCTTGATTGCACGTCTCCTTGATCCTGACTTTGCGATCAGTGCGCTGGAGGAGGACGGCGGGCTTATCGGAATGGCCGGGTTCAAGACCAGGGAGGGCGCGCTGGTTGCTGGCAGCCTGGCCGACATGACAGGCGTTTATGGTTTGTTTGGAGGTGTGTGGCGCGGAATTGTGCTGGATCTCCTGGAAAGAGAGCCAGAGCCCGGACTTTTATTGATGGACGGGATTTTTGTGGGTGCCGAAGCGCGCGGTCTTGGTGTTGGAACGGCCCTTTTGAATGCAATTTGCGACACCGCTGTTGCGCGCGGCTGCTCCCGGGTTCGGCTGGATGTGATCGATACCAACCCGCGGGCAAGGGCGCTTTATGAGCGGTCGGGGTTTGTGCCGGCAGGCACTGAGGAAACAGGACCGTTCAAATACATTTTTGGCTTTTCGTCTGCGACGCGTATGGAAAAGCCTTTGCAAGCTGCTTGACGCTGCCAGATCCGCGCGGGAAGCTTTGAGTTGAAAGACCAACCCGGAGCGTTTCATGACATCTCACGGATATGAAAGCGGGCGGCTCAATCTGCCCTTTGTCGGAATTTGCACATTTGGAAAGTATCCGTACCAGCCGGACTGGGATGCCATTGACGCTGACGTCGCCGTTCTTGGCGCGCCGTTTGATTTCGGCACCCAATGGCGGTCTGGTGCCCGAATGGGACCAAGGGCGATCCGGGAGGCGTCAACACTTTTCTCCTTCGGCCACGCCGGTGCCTATGATTTCGAAGATGACATAACCTACCTGCCTGCGGAAACCACGCGGATTGTTGACATTGGTGATGCAGATATCGTTCACACCGACACGATCGAGAGCCACAAACGCATCGAGTTTGGCGTTCGCAAAATACTTGAGGCCGGTGCCTTACCTGTCGTGCTAGGAGGAGATCATTCGATCAACATTCCTTGCATCAATGCTTTTGATGGTGAAGAGCCAATCCATGTGGTGCAGATTGATGCCCACCTTGATTTTGTCGATGAGCGTCATGGCGTGCGCTACGGTCATGGCAATCCCATGCGCCGGGCGGCTGAAAAAGCATATGTGACCGGCCTTACCCAAATTGGCATCCGCAACGTTTCCTCAACGGCCCGGGACGGTTATGAGGCCGCGCGCCAGATGGGCTCTGACATCGTGTCGGTCCGTCAGGCACGGAAACTCGGCACAGACGCGCTTCTTGCCAAGATCCCGAAAGGCAAACGCTACTATCTGACGCTCGACATCGACGCTTTTGATCCGTCCATCGCGCCGGGCACAGGCACGCCAAGTCACGGTGGATTTCTGTACTACGAAGTTCTGGAGCTGATTGATGGGCTGTCGCAGCAGGGAAACATTGTCGGAATGGATCTGGTCGAAGTTGCTCCGGACTATGATCCCGCTGTTGTTACCGGCGTATTGGCGGCTCAAATCCTGATGAACACCATTGGCCGGGTCCTGCACCATCGGACCAAATCATAAGAGCGTCCAACTCAACTCAGGATGGGTTCGGATTTCGATCAGTTGCCAGCATGTGCATCAGGGTTGCAAAACATGTCGGGATTTCTGCTCGGGCGCGGAGCTGCTCACTGACACCATGCGGAATTCCTTGATTATCCAGCTGAGAGGTGCTTGAAAATTCCCAAGGGTAAATTCTTGATGTGGGGTCACTGTCCATGACTGACTTGGCAGCTGAGGCGCAACAAAGTGCCAGAGGCGTGGTCATTGGCTTGATCGTCCCGGACATCACCAACCCTTTCTTTGCTCAATTGGCAAAAAGCATCGAGATGGAAGTTGCTTCGCGGGGCGGCATGGTGATGCTTGCCAACTCTCATGATGATCCCGGCATTGAGCACAAACAGGTTCGGGCCATGCACGATTGGCCGGTTACGGGGGTCATCGTGGTGGCCGGATCAGACGCCAGCCGGTCTTATTCCGCAGAGTTGCCGATCATATCTCTCGATCGCCGTTACGGCGCATATCCCCTCGTTGCGACCGATCAGCGGGATGGCGCGCGCAAGGTCGTCGATCACCTGCATGGCCTTGGTCACCGGATCATTGCCTATATAGCCGGGCCGGAAAATCTGGAGGTCGCCCGCGAGCGGCGCGACGGGTTCATTGAACGGGTCAATGAGCTTTCCACGCCGGATGATGAGATTGATCTGACCGTTCACACAGGTGAATTTGATTTTGCATCCGGCGAGGCTGTTGCCCGAAATATTCTTCTGCAGCTGCGCAGGGGCTTTCGCATCACGGCTATAGCGACAGCAAGCGACCAGCAGGCAATTGGCGTTCTGCGGTGCGCGCGTGATCTTGGTGTGCACGTTCCGCAGGATGTTTCCGTGATCGGCTTCGACGACATCACCTTGGCATCTCTCGTCGTCCCACGCCTCACGACCCTGCGCCAACCAATCGAGGACATTGCTTCCGTTGCTGTTGATCGCATTATCGCCAAGATAGAGGCCCCCTCGGATCATGCCGTCCGGGGCTCTCTGATTGTCCGCGAATCCACCGCTCCGGCCAGCCGCTGGGATTAATGCCGCCTCACTAGGCGTACTGTTGAGATGACCTCACAGGAATGTGGATTGAACGTTAGCGGTGGGCCAAACATCTCCTACAAGAGGAGACACTTGGGAGATACAGCATGATGAACCGGCGTATTGTACTTGGCCTCGCAGCTGCCAGCGTTGCAGCGATAGCGCTTCCATCCGCCCCGGCTTTTGCAAAAGATCCATTGGCCCTCACCGGTTATGATCCGGTGTCTTATTTTTCCGGTCGTGCCCCAGAAAAGGGGTCTTCACAATTCACTGCAAAACATCGCGGCAAGACGTATCAGTTTTCGAGCGCTCAAAACCGGGATGCGTTTGCAGCCAATCCCGGCCGTTTCGCCCCGCAATATGATGGTTACTGCGCTTACGGTGTTGCCCGCGGCTATAAGGTGGGCGTAGACCCGCTGGCCTATAAGGTCGTCGATGGAAAGCTTTACGTGAACTACTCGCGCTCTGTGCAGCGCACTTGGAGCCGCGACGTGCCTGGGTTTATTTCCAAGGCCAATCAGAACTGGCCAGCCCTCAATTGACGAGGCTTCGTCCAGTCGGACTGATCGCGTAGAGTTGTCAAAGGCGACAGCTGCGGTACGTATGGTCCGACGACAAGTCTGGTGCAGTTTCCGAGGGGCTTTTAATGAAAACGTGCGGAGCGTCTTTGGCGGTTTTGTTTTTGCTGGGCCTGAACGGCGCAGCTTTCGCAGTGCCCTCCGACACCGAGGACCTGCCACCCAAGCCGACACAGACATCGACCGAGTGTCCGGACGGGAAAGCCTGGGACAAAGAGAGCAACCGCTGCATTGATATCAAATCGGACCTCTTTGACGACGATGACCGGTTCCTGGCCGCGCGTGAACTCGCCTATGCAGGACGCCTAACAGCGTCCGTGCAGGCGTTGGATGCAATTCGGGAGCAAGATCGCCCCCATGTTCTCACCTACCGGGGATTTCTTGCACGGAAGGCCGGGGATTGGCCGCAAGCTGAAAAGTATTATCTTGCAGCGCTCGCAGCGGATCCTGACAGCCTGATGACGCGGTCCTACATGGGGA
>CALDSI010000526.1 GCA_937911395.1 uncultured Labrenzia sp. | reverse complement strand
CGCCGGACAATGATAGTGATCTCATCAACACCAGCCTTCGATATCTCGTTAAGCCGCCGAAACCCTACATCATCGTCGTGTCCAGAGACGATAAGGCCCTTCGCCTGTCCCGGGCTATAGCGGGCGGGGTTGAGCGGGTCGGCGCCTACTCAGATGACGAGGAACTGGCAGAGCTCGGCGCGATCGTTTTTGACGTGACCGAACTCGACGCCGGTGAAACCTCCAGCCACAGCAAGTTTGCGGCCTTGGCCGAGTACTCTCCAGGCCTAAGGGATGCGTTGCTAAAAAGTGGCTTGACCGACCAAAACAGCGTCACCGGCCCTAAAACCCTGGGCGATGATCTTGGCAGTTTTGTCGGCAACACCACACAGGCCGCTGTGACGCTTCCAATCAAGATCATAGCCGCGCCGTTTACGCTGGCGACAGGCGGATTCTAAGAGCTGAGAATTGTTAAATTCTCGAAAGAAGCATTGGCAGCACCAGCTTCAAACGCCATATGGGAAACATGAAATCACCTTGCATCAAAATCTGTCAGATCGACCAGGTCAGCCGCCTATGCACCGGATGTTTCCGCACGCTTGATGAAATCGCGTCCTGGAGCAGCTATGACGACACCCGGCGGCAAGCGATCATGGACAGCTTGGACACCCGGCGCCTGCGTTTTTCTGCCGGAGAAGCGGTGCTCACGTGAGCGGGCGCGGACAGTACCGGGGTTTTGCACTCGTCATCCTGATCACGGTGATGGCAGCCGCTGTCTTCTATTTCTTCTTTGGCGATCCGACAGACCCGGAAAACCTCAATTTCGACGACACCGGACCGCGGGTCGTCGCTCTCTCGGCACTTGCTTTTGTCTTCCTGGCAAGCTTCATCTTTGGACAACCGAAAGTGCGTGACATCATTCAAGGAACGCTCTTCTGGGGTGGTTTATGTGCATTGCTGGTGGTCGGCTACACCTACCGGACTGATCTGGTGCAAGCAGGTTACCGGGTCCTTGGCTCTTTGGCGCCGGGTATGGCGGTCACCCAGGCAGACGGCTCAATCCTGATCGTGCGGGATGCTGGCGGGCATTTCGTGGTCGACGGCCGCGCCAATGGCAGGAAAACAAGCTTTCTTCTCGACACAGGCGCGAGCGCCGTTGTCCTCACCTATCAAGATGCTGCCAGAGCCGGTATTCCGGAACGCGACCTGTCGTTCACCGTACCGGTGGCAACGGCGAACGGGCGAACTCTCGTGGCCCCGATCCGGATCGACAATTTAACGATCGGGGATCACACCTTGCGCAATGTCCGCGCGTTTGTGGCGCGGGATGGCTCGCTCGGTCAGAGCCTGCTCGGCATGACGGCGCTCGACCGTCTCAGAAGCTGGCGCATCGAGGGCGACCGGCTGATCATGACCCCTTAGAAACACAGCAAAAGACTACTCGGCGGCATCCACTTCGAAATTCGCCGGACTAACGGCGTCGAGTGCCTTTTCAACAACTTCCAGCCCTGCGCCGGGCTTGATGGCTTCAACGGTCAGAATACGGCGCCAGGAGCGCGCTCCCGGCCGGCCATGGAACAGTCCGAGCATATGCCGGGTCATGTGCGCCAGTTTCACGCCTTTGGACAGCTGATCTTCCAGATAGGTCATGTGACCGCGCACCGCATCCCATGGCGACATGGTCTCGGTATCTGCGTCATAAAGGCGGGCGTCGACTTTACCCAAGATTTCCGGTGAATGATACGCGGCCCGGCCATACATCAGGCCATCCAGCGTTTCGAGATAAGGCTCGCCCTGTGCAAGGGTATCGAGACCGCCGTTGAGCCCGATGAACTTGCCCGTAAGACGCTCTTTCAAGCGCACCACCCGATCGTAATCGAGCGGCGGAACATCACGGTTTTCCTTCGGGCTCAAGCCTCGAAGCCAGGCCTTCCGTGCATGAACCCAAAGCGCGTCGGATCCGGCCGCGAAGGTCAGATCGGCAACGGCATCCAGCGCGGGTTCCGGATCCTGATCGTCAACGCCAATCCGGCATTTGACGGTTACCGGAATTGTGACTGCAGCTTTCATCGCTGAAACACAATCCGCAACAAGCTGTGGCTCTTCCATCAAGCACGCGCCGAACCGCCCGGACTGAACCCGGTCGGACGGACATCCGACATTGATGTTGACCTCGTCATAGCCGAAGTCTTCCACGATCTTTGCCGCTTCTGCCATTGCCTGCGGATCAGACCCGCCAAGCTGGCACGCCACCGGATGCTCCAGATCGGAAAACCCCAAAATATGCTCCCGGTCACCATGAATCACCGCGCCGGTCGTGACCATCTCGGTGTACAGCAACGCATGCGCCGACAAATGCCGATGGAATGCGCGGCAATGGCGGTCAGTCCACTCCATCATTGGTGCGACTGCGAAGCGCGGCTGATGGGCGGTGTAAAGGCGATCACGGGTTGTCATGGCGCCTCCTTATCACTTGGCCGCCTGGAACGCAAAATAGCGATTTCTGCGGATGTTTTCTGCGAATTGGGATCAAGTCCGGCGCCCGTTCCGCCGGTTCGTTCACCCTTGAGCGTTGGGATGATTGCCCCCTTCAGCTGACACAATGCCACTCGATGATAGGTATGTATTTTTTCAATAACTTACAGATTTTTGATCCATCAGAACATATCAGGCCGTCTGCTACATTCGGCTTGCCGTTGACAAGCTTCAGTGATTTATTGGCGCTCTTTTTCGGAGTATTTCATGAGTTCGGCAGCCTATAAACCACGGTCAAATGCCCGGGCCGGAATCATCCTGATATGTGCCGGGGTCATTTGTCTGTGCATCAGCGACGCGATTGCCAAGGCCTTGTCCGCCAATTACCCCGTCTTGCAAATCCTCTTCCTGAGGAACCTGATCGCTCTGCCGATTGTTGTGGCCTTGATATGGAAGCTGGCGGGGCCATCCGCGCTCAAGTCGCACAAACCGATCGCTCATCTGGTCCGCGGCGGTGTCTGGGTGCTGGCGGCCATGACGTTTTTTACCAGCTTCCGGTATCTGGGTCTGGCCGAAGCGACGACCCTCGTGTTCATCGCGCCCATTTTCATCACGGCGATTTCGGCCTTATTTTTGAACGAGCAAGTCGGCTGGCGCCGTTGGTCCGCCGTGATGGTAGGGTTTATCGGTGTCTTGGTCGTCGTCCGGCCAGGTGCAAGCGCTTTTCAGCCAGCCCTGCTTCTGCCGCTTGCAACGGCTTTCCTCTATGCTGTCTTGATGCTGAGCGCACGGCTGGTCGATGAGCGCGAAAGCGTCTGGACATTGATGCTCTATCTGGTTGGCTCCGGTGGGCTGATCAGTGCGTTGACAATGCCGTTCCTATGGGTGCCGCCGCGGGCAGAAGATGCGCTTTTGTTTCTCGGCATTGCAGCATTCGGAACGGCGGGTGTGACGATGCTCACCCAAGCCTTTCGCGTTGCCCCCGCGTCCACGATCGCGCCGTTTGAGTACACGTCGCTATTGTGGGCAACCTTGCTTGGCTGGATGTTTTGGCGGGAGATCCCGGATACCTGGACCTATGTCGGGGCGGCGATCATCATCGCCAGCGGAATCTTCATCGTACTTCGGGAAAGCAGGTCGCAGCCTTAGCTTTGTCTGTGCCCCGTTTTCAAAAAAAGGCCGGGATCGCTCCCGGCCTTTAAGCTTTATACGCGCTGCGTGAAGGTCGCTTCCTTGACCAAGGTGGCATAGTCCTTGGCGAGATCAAGGAACGTGTTGTAGCTCTTTTGAACTTCCGCAAACCGCGGGTTCGCCTCAGCGTTTTCGGTCATGACCTCTGCGACAGCCGTCTTGAGCGCCGCAATCACATCATCAGGAAACGCGCCAAAGGTAACGCCGTCTTCCTGGAGGCTCTTCAGGGACAGCGCATTATAATAGTCAAACTGCGCGGTGGTCTCGACGGACGCGGCGGCGGCAGCATTCTCAATCACGGCCTGAAGATGTGCCGGGAGACTGTCAAAGGCGTCCTTGTTAACGACAATTTCAAGCGCTGCAGACGGCTCGTGAAAGGCCGGAACATAGCAGTAGTTGGCAACCTTTTGCAGACCGAAGGCCTGATCGAGCAGCGGACCATCCCACTCTGCTGCATCAATCGCACCGGACTGGAAGGACGGGAAGATTTCCGGAGGCGGCAGGAGAACCGCATTGACGCCGATTTTGCGCATGGCTTCGCCGCCAAGACCTGCAATCCGCATGTTCAGACCGGCAAGATCCTCAAGGCTGTTGACCGGGTTCTTAAACCAGCCAGCTGCCTGTACACCGGAACTGCCGGAGTAGAAAGGCTTGAGGCCACGCTCGGCGTAGATCTCGTCCCAAAGCTGCTGGCCACCGCCATACTGCAGCCAGGCTGTTGTTTCGACCGCCGTCATGCCAAACGGCACAGCAGAAAAGAAGTGAAGGGCCGAGTTCTTGGAAGCCGCATAATACGGCGTGGAATGGCCGATCTCGGCCGTACCCTGCTCCACGGCGTCTTCGACGCCAAAGGGCGGTACCAGTTCGCCGCCGGAGAAGACTTTCAGCGTCAACTGACCGTCGGACATAGCGTTGACGCGGGCGGCGAACGTCGTGGCATTAGTGCCGACACCCGGCGCCTTCGCCGGAAACGACGTCGGCATTTTCCACTCGATCTTGCCCTGCGCGATCGCTGGTGCAGCAAGCATTGTGGCGGGTGCTGCAACGGCCCCAGCCTTTAGGAAATCACGTCTTTTCATGGAAAGTCTCCCTCAGATGATTTCTATTTAAACAAGACGTCCGGCAGCCATATTGCCAGAGCCGGAACAGCGGCCACCAGGGCCAATGCAAACAACTGCAAGCCGACAAACGGAAGGACCGAAACATAGATGTCCCGGGTCCGGATCGTGTCGGGTGCAACCGATCTGAAATAGAACAAGGCAAAGCCAAAGGGCGGCGTCAAGAACGATGTTTGCAAGTTGAGTGCGATCAGAACGGCAAACCAGACCGGACTGATGTCCGTCTGGAGGATAATTGGCCCAACGATCGGCACAACCATGAAAATAATTTCGACGAATTCCAGTATGAAACCGAGCAGGAAGATCACGAGCATCGTGAGGAGCAGCATGCCATAGGCACCGCCCGGCAGAGATTGCAACAACTCAGAGACATGTTCGTCGCCATTAAAGCCACGGAACACCAGGGAGAGGATACTTGCGGCAATCACAATGCCGAAAATCATGCCGGTGATAATGACTGTTTCGCTGAGGGCGGAGCCTAGGACATTTCGGCGAGGCAAAGCCATAACGACCGCTGCGAGCAGCGCTCCGAGCACAACAACTGCCCCGACTGCAGCAAGTGTGGGCAGCGTCCAGGCGATCTTGCCGCCAGTAAACTCAAGACCGAACAGTCCGCTTTGCCGAAGGATCAGGAGTAAAACTGCAAGAGCTGCACAGGCAGATGCCATCCAAAATGCGCGCGCGCCCTGCCCGGCCGCAGCAATCACCAGTGCACCGGCAACGCCAACGCCCGCCGCCTCCGTCGGTGTTGCAACCCCGATCAGAATGCTGCCCAGCACAGCAATGATGAGACCGAGTGTCGGCGCGATGTTCTTCAAAAGCTCCGAAAGCGAGGATTTAGGTGAATCTGCAGTCTCTTCCGTCTCCGACGCCCTACCGCGCAGATTAAAGACCACGTACCCGGCATAAAGCACCACCAGCAGCAGACCCGGCAACAGGGCACCTGCAAAGAGATCACCAACAGTGACCGGGTCAGGCGCAAAATTGCCGGCTTCCTGTTGCGCCTCGAAATAGGCGTTGGAGATCTGGTCACCAAGCAAAATCAGAACGATTGACGGCGGAATGATCTGGCCGAGCGTACCGCTGGCGCAAATCAGGCCGCTGCTCATATGCTTGTTGATCCCTGCCTTCAAAAGCGCAGGCAGCGT
>CALDSI010000525.1 GCA_937911395.1 uncultured Labrenzia sp. | reverse complement strand
ATTAAGCTTTGGTCATCTGCCGCACGGGTTGGATTTTTCGCAGAACAAGAGAAGCCGGTGCAACTGTCTGCACCGGCTTCTTTCGGGCCGCCCTGGATTTTGTGGATGCCGGGCTGCCTGACCTTAATGTTTACTCAGCAGCAACTGCGCTCTCGGCAAGGCTTGGGTAATCTATGTAGCCCTTTTCGCCGCCGCCGTAGAGTGTATCCGGATCCAGCGGGTTGAGCGGGGCGTTCTTTTCAAGACGCTCGACCAGATCCGGGTTGGAGATGAACGGACGGCCAATCGCAACAAGGTCCAGGTCTCCGCTGTCGACAGCCGCAATGGCCATGTCACGGTCATAACCATTGTTGCCCATCGTGGCACCGTCAAACAACGCATAAAGCGCCGCCAAGTCACCACCCTCCGGGATCTCCCGCGGTCCACCGGTCTGACCTTCCACCAAGTGTAGGTAGGCAAGACCGTAGCCATTCAACAGTTTGATCACATGGCTAAAGACTGCCTGCGGGTCGCTTTCTGTGATGTTGTTGGCGTTGGAGAACGGGCTCAAACGGATCCCCACACGGTCCGAACTCCAAGCCCCGGTCACCGCATCGACAACTTCCTTGAGGAAGCGCGTGCGGTTTTCGATGGCGCCTCCGTAGTCGTCGGTGCGCTGGTTTGCGCCATCTTTCAGGAACTGGTCAATCAAGTATCCGTTCGCCGCATGGATCTCGACCCCATCGAACCCGGCCGCCTTCGCATTCAAGGTTGCCTTCCGGTAGTCTTCAACGATACCGGCGATTTCATCTGTTTCCAGCGCCCGCGGCGTTGTGGTTTCGATAAAGCTGGTGCCGTCAAACGACTTCGACGCCGCGGAAATTGCGGACGGCGCCACCGGATTAGCGCCACCCGGCTGCAGAACCGGATGGGAAATCCGGCCCACATGCCAAAGCTGGATGACGATCTTGCCGCCTCTGGCATGAACGGCGTCTGTGACTTTCTTCCAGCCTTCGATTTGGGCATCCGAATAGATGCCCGGGGTCCAGGCATAGCCCTTGCCCTGCTGTGAAATTTGGGACGCTTCGGAAATGATCAAACCGGCTCCTGCGCGCTGCGCATAATACTTGGCATGAAGCTCATATGGCGCATCATCCTCCGCACGTGCCCGGTTGCGGGTCAGCGGCGCCATCACGATCCGGTTTTTCAGATCAATGGCACCCGCCTTGGCCGGGGAAAACAGTTTGGTGTCGGACATCACGTTTCCTTTTCAACGATATCGACGGTTGGAACTGACATTTACGGAATGATCAGTCCATATTTAGTCCCAAAACCTCTTCGATGGGATTTGAGACAAATAGGTTAGTCTGGGCTCAGGACAGATTTGGCCTGAGCAAGTGTCTTGGCGATCCGTTCAGCCGGGACCCCGGCTTTCCTTAATGCGAGTGTCCCAATGGCCAGCGACGCATAGGCACTGGCCTGATCACGCGCTGTGTCCGGATTGTCCGGATCAATCGCTCTTGCAATGATTTCCTCGATGGATTCCAAGTGACGGCGGCCGATGGTCGCAACATCCTGATCATGCGGCGCGAGTTCCGTAACACAATTGATCAGCATGCATCCGCGCGACCCGCCCTGCGGATCTGCCAGCGCTTCAACCATTGCCCCGACGGGATCATTCTCAGCCGTATCGGCAACATCCTGAAGATTATCCAGGGCCTTTTGGGAATATTGGACCAAGGCGCGCTGAAACAGCGCCTGCTTGCTGCCGAACGTCCCGTAGAAACTTGATCTGCTGAGGCCCATGGCCTTTGTCAGGTCATCAAGTGACGCAGCTTCAAATCCTTTCTGCCAAAAAACATTGAGCGCAGTCTCAAGGGCCTTCGATTCATCGAACTCCCTCGGCCGCCCCGGCCCCGGGGCACGCCCGCTGGACTTTGGTCCAATCGCTTTTTGAATGTCTGCCGTGTCACTCATGATCCGGATATGGACTGCTCATTCCGGAAATACAAGACGCATTAAAAATATTTCGGACTGCACAGTCCGGAAAGAATATCCGAACTTGGTGCAGGGCCCTACCCTGACCCCGCCTTACATGCGGCACGATCCAGAATAAGCATCGCCAACATCATCGAAAATCCGAGCAGTGGCCTCCATCTCGTAGAGTGTGCTTGTTCGGCGCACGCCTTCGACCAGATAGAAGTCCTGGATCGGGAACTGATTGTCGTTAAAGCGGAAATCACCACGAACGCTCTCAAATGGCGCTGCATTCATAGCAGAAATGAGGGTTTCCGCGTCTTTGATACCGCCAGTGAGCTCCAGCGAGAAGTGAAGAAATTTGGCGGCATCATAGCCTTGGGCGGCATAGACAGACGGCTGGTAGCCATAGGTGCGCTGAAACTCGCGCATGAAACGCTTATTTGCGGGATTGTCGAGGTTGGGTGCCCAGGTCGACGCAGACATCAATCCTTCCGCCGTTTCGGCCAAGTAAGGCAATGAAACGCCATTGATGGTCTTGGCGGACAGGAACGGAATGGCCCCTTTCAGACCAGAGGTATGAAACTGGCGCACCAGTTCAACGCCCATACCCGACGGCATAAAGGCGTAAATCGCATCCGGGCTGATTTCATCGATCTGGGCAAATTCGCCAGAAAAATCGGTTTGTCCGAGGCGGGGAAAAAGTTCGCGCGCAATCTGGCCCTTAAAATGCCGCTGAAAGGCTGCGAGCGCATCCCGGGCGGCTTCATAGTCCGGCGCAATCGTGACAACGCGTTGATAGCCTTTCAGGCTTGCGAACCGGCCCATTGTTTCATGGACCTGGTCATCTTGTGATGCAGTTGAATAGAAATACCGGCTGCAGGTCCGCCCGGCGATTGGGGCTGGGCCGGAACTGGTCCCGATAAACAGCGTGCGGCTGCGCACAACAGGATCATGTACCGCCAGCATCACCCTGGAAAAATTGACGCCAACCAGCACATCGATGCCGTTGACTTCGATGAGTTCCGTAACCTTTTCAACGGCGTAATCAGGATCCAGCTTGTCGTCAGTGATAAGGACGTTTGTTTCAAGGCCGCCGAGCGCTCCGTTTGATTGATTGACTGCCAGCATAAAGCCATCGCGCATGTGCTCCCCGTAAATCGCCGCCGGTCCCGACAAGGTCGCCATGAAGCCAACCGTCAACTTGGGTGTTTCCTGCGCATCTCCGGGAGCTATGGTCATGAAGGCGCTGCAGAGAACCGCTCCGGCCAGGTATTTGAACCGCGTGCGCACATTTTTCATCGTGTTTTGCCCATTCCTGACATGACCTCAGCGCTTGAAAAGATGGACAGATCGCCCGATCAAGCACCATCCACCCGGCGACCAGTTTGCCAGCCACAGGTTATGCATTTGCAAACGCCTCGAACCTTTTGAGATTACGACCCATCGCGAGAATTGCCGGAAATTTCCCCAGAGCCGCCGCAATCCAGCCCGCATGACGGCGCATTGGCCAGGCTTATTGGGCAGGTCTCCAACATGGCGATCGCTCCGCGCGTGCCAAACCGCAAACTCATGGAGGGCTCAATGGTAAAAGTAACTGCCCAAACCAACTCTTGCGAACCTCAGTCTGAGGGCACACCGGACAATGCAACACAAGAAACGCAAGACACCAAAACCACGACAACACCTGAAATAACAACTGCAAACGCTGCCACTGAAGACGGTCAGAACGACCCCAGCGCTCTGGCGGCCCGCATTCTTCAATTGAGAGCAGATTATGAAACAAAGCTGCCCCCGCGGCCCAAAAAGCCGGCGCTGAAGGGATCGGATGAGACCCCCTTGGATATGCCGGAGGTTCTGACCGCAGATCCAATGGATGACTGGGCACCCCGTCCAAGACGGCGGCGCGTAGGCCGCACCCTGCCCGTTCAGTATGGACCATCATTCAAGGCCCTCGCGGTAAGCACGGTTCTGCTCGCTCTTGCAGGCACCGGCGCCATTGCCTTTGGCTTGCCGGATTTGATGGTGGGCAGTGATCCGGATGTCGTCCAGGTCGAAACCCAAACAATAACAGCAGTTCCCAAGGGCGATCTGACAAGTCAGGTTTCGAACACACCATCCACTGGTGCGTCACCGGAAACAATGAAGACCTTCACAAAAGCGCAGGACCGTATCCATCAGGCTTTTGCGGAAACAGTGATAAACGCCGATACGCAAACAAATGAATTGGCAAATCGGGCGATGGCGTCTTTGGATCGGGCCGCAATTGTGCGAAACGGAGCAAATTCTGAAACAACAGCTGCCCGGCAAGTTTCGGCGATTAGCAGTCCAGAAACAGCTCCGCCGGCCCTTTCAACGTCCGAACCGCGGCAAGCGGCTGGAACGCCGCTCGCCCCGTCTGTTTCGAGCGATGAGACAAAAGGAACGATCACAGCTTCGGTCAATCTGCGCGCAACTGGAACCAAAAATGGCAAAATTATCGGGGTTGTGCCGGAAGGTTCAGAAGTCAGCTTCAACGAGTGCGGAAAGTGGTGGTGTGAAGTGGTGCACGACGGCAAGACGGGCTTTGTCGGCCAAAAATTTGTCGACAGATAACGCATCCAATGGGCAACGCTGCAGGTAGAAGCTTGTTAAGGCGTTGCCCGTAAACTCAATTCCCGGATTCAAAAGCGGGAGGCCCCGGCATGCGAACCACTTTCATTCGCACTCTTTCCCACAGCGCACTTGTGGTGCCACTTCTGCTGTTTACTGTCTTACCTTCCAAGGCAGAAGGCACAGACTGCGTGGTCTACGCAACAGATTATGCCAATGCGCACGTTGGAAGCGGTGACATGGTCGGTGATGCTGTTTCGGGTGGCATGACCGGTGCCGTTGTCGGAGGGCAATGGAACCCGTTGACTGGGGGCGCTGCCCGCGGCGCACGCACAGGCGCCGCCCTTGGTGTGTTGAACACTCTCGGCTCTGTTCCCCAAGGCTGGCAAGCGCTTTACGATATGGCTTACCAAATCTGCAAACAGCAGAATTCTGGTGCCAGCGCAGCCCCTTATGGTGCGGGTACAATGCCGAACTGCCGATCAAGCGCGAGCGTCGACGCTCCATCAGAACGGTCCCCCGACGGCGGGTTGATGGTCGGGTCGGGCGGCCGGAATTGCCGCTAACCAGCACAGACCGTCGCGTCTTTCGTGGATGAAACAGAGCCTCCTTCCGGAAACGGTTGACCTTGTCGGCAAAGCGCACTCAACTGATCGCAATTTTGTGCCGATAAGCACCCTCATTTGATCGTTGACGACAGGACCGGTTCATGACCCGCCCCCCTTTTCCATTAAAGACGTTTGCAACTGCAGCGCTGACGGGCCTCGCGCTTATGACCGCCCCGGCGACAGCCCAACAATGTGGCGGCGACTTTCAAGCATTCCTTGCCGGCGTGAAACAGGAAGCCGTTGCCAAAGGCCTGTCCGCAAGCGCTGCAGATCAGACACTCTCTGGTGCGCAGATTGACCGGAAGGTCCTGTCGCGCGACCGTGCGCAGGGTGTCTTCAAGATGACGTTCCTGGATTTTTCCAAGCGCGTGATCTCCAGCTACCGCATGAAAAACGGCGCTGCCAACATGCAAAAATACGCCAGTGTATTTGATCGTGTTGAGCGCGAATATGGCGTGCCAGCGCCGGTCATTACCGCTTTTTGGGCACTGGAAACCGACTTCGGTGCTGTTCAAGGTGACTTCAATACGGTCAACGCGCTCGCCACGCTCGCGCACGACTGCCGCCGGCCCGAACTCTTCCGGCCACAGTTGATTGCAGCGATCGAGATGGTACAGCACGGTGATTTGGACCCGCGCCGCACCACAGGCGCATGGGCCGGCGAGATCGGCATGGTCCAGATGCTCCCCGAAGACATTATCAAATTCGGCAAGGACGCCGATGGAGACGGCCATGTGCGCCTGAAAGCCAGCGCCCCGGACGCGATCCTGACGGCCGGTGCCTTTATCAACCATCTGGGCTGGCGTCCCGGCGAACCCTGGTTGCAGGAAGTCACCGTTCCTCAGAACCTGAACTGGGCCGAAACAGGCCTTGGAAAAACGAAGTCTGGCAGCGAGTGGGCCGCGCTTGGTGTTCAACCGCGCTGGGGCCAGATTTCCGGCAATTTACCTGCGTCCCTCCTGCTGCCGCCGGGCCGCAAGGGCCCGGCTTTTCTCGCCTATCCAAACTACAATATCTATCTGGAATGGAACCAGTCCTTCATCTACACGACATCGGCCGCCTACTTCGCAACACGCCTTGCCGGTGCTCCGCGCTACAACGCCGGCACTCCGGACCAGGGCCTGAATGATGCTCAAATGAAGCAGCTGCAAACCAAGCTCAGCGCAATGGGATATGACGTCGGCAAGATTGACGGGATTTTGGGAGCCGGAACACGCGGCGCAGTCCAGCAAATCCAGCAACAACTCGGCATGCCCGCCGACGCCTGGCCAACTCCTGCGCTGCTGAAAAGACTTTGATGTCGGCTCCTACCGCTGCCACCTACATGTTTCTCGCTGCGGCCATTACAGCCGAGGTTATCGCAACGTCGGCCTTGGCCAGAACCGAGAACTTCACCCGGTTCTGGCCAAGCATCATCACGGTTGTCGGCTACGCCATTTCGT